>CAYRTP010000074.1:0-11136 GCA_964427175.1 uncultured Clostridium sp.
GAGGTGATGTTGAGGTCGAATACGAACTTCAATCCGCTCTCGTCGAGATCAAAGAAGGACTTGACCTCGTCGGACAGGTCGGGGGTCATGTACTCGTTGTCGCAGGTCGCGCGGGGATTGTTACCGCCCGCACCGTTGATGAGCATATTCACCTTGCCCCACTTGGCGTGGACCGCCTCGGCGGCCTTGAGGATCTCGGCCTTGTCCAGGCAGTTGGTGGGGATGGCCAGGGCGTTCTCGCCGATGGAAGCGGCGACGGTCTCGGCGGCCTCGGCGTTGATGTCCAAAAGGGCCACCATGGCACCCGAAGCGGCCAGCGCACGGGCGAACTCGCTCATGAGCACGCCGCCGGCACCCGTGACGACGGCGACCTTGTCGGTCAGATCAATATTGAAAGGAAGTTTCATGGTAATTACCTCGTGATTGTATGAATTATGGGGAGCGAAAGCTCCGCAAAGAACTTTAAATAGGGAGACTTTTTGAAGGTTTTCGGAGTTCCAAGAACCCTTTTTCAAAAGGGTTCTTGGCGGGTGCAGGGCAGAGCCCTGCCTCTCTCACTCCCTGTTCACATTACACTCAATCAAACCTGCCACGGCTTCTTCGCGGTGGTAGGTGTAGCGGTCGGAGAGGGGTTCGGTGGTGGAGGCGAAGGTTTGACGGGCGAGGGAGAGGGCGGTGGGATCGTCCGCGCCGGCGGTGAGGGCGAAGGTAAAACGGAAGGCGTGGGGGCGGAGCTCGTAGCACTCCTCGGGGTTGGGTCCGCAGGAGTGACTGCCCAGACCGCGCATACGGTAGTCGATGTAGAGGTACTTTTCGGGGGTGCGCTTCAGCTCGTTGCGGTGGCGGGCGGCGATCAGATTCTTCATGGTGAAATCGTGGCAGGAGAAAGCAAAGGTGTCCGAACCGATGACGGTCAGAGCCTTGTCACCGCCTTCGACCGTCACGAAACGGTTGTCGATGCGGGTACCGCACTCCTGGGGCACGTCGTAGAAGAAGTTCATCTCGGAAATGGGCAGACTGTAGAGACCTACGGGACAATGGGACTTGCAATCGTTGTAGTTCTCGTCGGTGCCGCGTCCGTACCAGCGGGCGGTGGCGTAGTCCTCGGCCAGCTTGAAGCACACGCCCAGGCGGGGGAGGGTGTCAGGCATCCAGCCGTAGGGGGCTCCCTCGTACTCCACCTGCACCAGGCCGTCGGCGTAGATGCGGTAGACCAGCTTGACATTGAAGCCCGTGAATCGGGCGTAGATGGAGGCCTTGCCCGTTACGGTCAGGGTGATACAATCGGCGGTCTGCTCTGCCTCGGCGGTCTCGGCAAAAAACTTGAAGTCACCCAGGTAGATCTCGTTCCACTGATTGATCCAGCGGGGGAACAGGCTCACGATGCCGTCGTTGTCGATGGGGGCGCGGTAGAAGTTCAGCTCCATCGGGCTGTCCAGAAGTACCTTTCCATCCTTCTCATAGTAGGACAAAAGGCCCTTGGAGACCTTGACGGTGAAGCTCTCGGCCTCTACCGTGAAGTCGGCGTTTCTCTGCTCCACCTTGGCGGCAAAGGAGGCGGGCGCGTAGGCCTCGGCAGGATTCTGACCCAGGCAGAACTGCTTGACACCGATCTCATAGCCCTGCTCGTCCTCGAAGGTCAGGTGGGCATAGTAGGTAGCACCGGGGGTGTCACCCAGCAGCTCGGTGGTCAGGGGCAGGGCGTAGGTCTCGTAGGGACGGATGGCGGGGAGGCGCATCTCGCCTGCCGAAATGGGGGTGTAGTCCTCGCGAATCTCCCACTTCATGGTCACGTAGTCCAGGGGACGGAAATCGTTGGTATTCGTGAGCATCAGCTTGCCGTCCCGCATGGTGACGTAGCAGGGGGAGTGGACGTTCTTGACCTCGTTCATGGAGGGCTTGGGGGTGAGGTCGGAGGTGAAGTAGCCGTCCATGGTGAAGTTGGACCAGTGGGGACGGTCTCCGAAGTCGCCGCCGTACTTGTAGAAGGGGGTTCCCTCCTCGTCCTCGGCGTAGAAGCCGTGGTTCTTAAACTCCCACAGGAATCCGCCGATGACGTGGCGATGGGTGTAGACGTAGTCCCAGGTGTCCTCCATGAGTCCGGGGCTGTTGCCCATGGCGTGGCCGTACTCCACCAGCACAACGGGGGCACCCTCCTCGGGGTAGCTCATGAGGGACTCCATGTTCATGTAACCGTTCATACGGAAGCTGGAAACCTGGGGATTCCGATAATTCTCCACGGTATGGAACACGGGGATATGGGCACCCAGCCGCTCCCGCACGTAGCGGGCGCAGGCGCGGAGGTTCTCGCCGTCGCCGTGCTCGTTGCCCAGGGACCAAATGACGTTACAGGTCTCGTTCTTATTGCGTTCCACCATGCGCTGAATGCGGTTCATGAAGGTGGGGAGCCAGGATTCCTGCTTGGCGAGGAAGCCCTGATCGCCCGTGGCACCCGCGCTGCCGTGGGACTCGATGTCGCACTCGTCCATGACGTAAATACCCAGCTCGGAGGCCACCTCGTAGAAGGCGGGGTGGTTGGGGTAGTGGGCCGTGCGGATGGCGTTGACGTTGAAATCCTTGAGGAGCTGCAGTTCCTTTTCAATGCGCTCCACCGTGATGGCGTGGCCGTTCTTGGGATCGTGCTCGTGGCGGTTGATGCCCTTGAGGGTGATGGGGGAGCCGTTGATCAGGAAGCGGTTGCCCTCCACGCGGAGATCGCGCAGGCCGATCTTCTTGGAGTGGATCTCCACCTCGGTGCCGTCCTTCACAAGAGTCATGTAGACGGGATAGAGGTAGGGGGTCTCGGCGTTCCAGTAAAGGGCATCGGGGATGGTAAACGAGCACTTGACCTGCTTTTCGGCGGGCATCTCGGCGGTCTGTCCCGCGATCTCCACGCGGATGGACGCGCCTGCGTAGTCGGCATCCCACAGGGTCACCGTCACGTCCACGCGGTCGCCTTCGGTGGCAATTTCGTAATCCCATACCGACAGCTCGCCCGTCCGGATCAGCATCACGTCACGGAAAATGCCGCTGGCGGTGAGCATATCCTGGTTTTCCAGGTAGGTGCCGTCGCAGTAGGTAAAGACCTTGATGCAGAGGAGATTTTCGCCGTCCGCGAGGAAGCCGCTCACGTCGAACTCGGCGGCCAGGCGGCTTCCCTTGGAGAAGCCCACGTACTGACCGTTGAGGTAGACGTAGTAGGCACTGTCCACGCCTCCGAAGGAGAGGACGGCGCGGTCGGTCTTGGCGGCGGTGAAGGTACGGCGGTAATAGCCCACGGGGTTTTCGCAGGTGACGTAGGGGGGATTGAAGGGGATGGGGTAGTCCACGTTGGGGTAGAGGGGGTTGCTGTAGCCGTGGTACTGCCACATGGAGGGGACGGTCAGGGTGTCCCACTCGCTATCGTCGAAATCGGGCTTATAGAAATCGGCCAGGTCATCCTCGGTGCGCCAGGCAAAGCGGTAGTCTCCGCCCAGGTCCAGGACCATGTCGGCATCCGACTTATTGCGGTAGTACACGTCTCTGCGGGTGGCGGGGAGAACAGCCACGCGGGGAGGCAGGGCGTTGACCTGGGGGATGGCGGGGTTACAGAGCTCGGGGTTGTTCATGTAGAGGTTCATGGAGGGCTCCTTTTATTTTTTTATGGGGGAGGGGGAGATACGAGATACGAGATACAAGATACAAGATACAAGATACAAGTGACAAGTTACACGGAGATGTGAGACTCGGATAAATATATCTTTGTATCTTTGTATCTTGTCACTTTTTTCACTCCAAAATATGCGACGTGATGTAGTCCACGCCCCATTCGACGTACTTTTCCGCGTCGGAGAGGAAATCTACGGTCCAGACGTTGAGCTTGATGCCGCGGGCGTGGCATCTCTTGACCAGGTCCTCGGTGACGTTGGAGAGGTGGACGTCCAGGTCGAAGCCTGCGGCGGCGACGCGGTCCAGGAATTCGTCCGAGGTATCCATACCGCCGTGGGTCAAAAACTGGACGGTCTGCCCGGGCTCACGGCGGCGGATCTCGGCCAGGTTCTCCCAGCCGAAGGAGATGAAGACCACGTGATCCAAATAATCCTGCTTACGGGCCACGTCCAGCATGATCTCGATCTCCTCGGGGCTGAAGCGGCCCTTGATCTCGGGGACGGCTACCTTGCCGTACTTCTTGCAGATGCGGATGTACTCCCCGAAGGAGGAGATGCGGAGGTCGGAGCGGGTGATTTCCTTCTCGTCCACGATGCCGTACTCCTCCATACCGAAGAATTCGCGGCGGTCATAGCGGGTGTACTGCAAAAGCTCGGCCCAGGTATGCTCCGAGACCTTGACATCCACGCCCACCGATTCCAGGAGGTTATCGTCATGGATGAGGACGATCTCCTTGTCCTTGGTGACCTGCAGGTCCACCTCGATGCCCCAGTAGGAGCGGTTGCCCGCGGCGACCGTGCCCGCCAGGGTGTTGGGAGTTTCGAAGCCCTCCAGCCCCGCGTGGGCGATCATGAGGGTGTTTTGTTTATTGAGTTTGATAGTGTCCTTGATGGTGACCATGGAATGTTCTCCTTTTATGTGATTGAATGGGGGCGGAACGGCGGGAGGAGCAAGCCCCTCCCCAACCGTTCATTTACTGTCGCTTGTCACTTGTCACTCGTCACTTCACTATGACCGTGACCTCGTCGGGATGGGTGATCCTGGGCTCCTCGCCCGCCTTCATTTCGACCGTGACCTTGCCGTAGGGGGTCATGAGCTGGGTCTTGGCGTGGCCGAAGCCCAACAAGCTCGGGGAGAGGGTCAGCGACTTCATGCCGGGCTCGGTGACCGCCAGGCCCATGAGGGCCTTGGGGAGGGAGTAGAGGGGGGTGCCGCCCCAGGCGTGGCTGTGGTCGAAGCCGTAGCCGGGCTCGGGGGCTACGAAGCCCTCCACCAGGCCCTTGGGACAGTCCTTGGTGGGCGCGATCCAGCGTTCGGCCAGCTTGCGGGTATAGGTCTCCCGCAGGCCCAGGCGGTAGACCGCCTCGAACAAATAGTGGGTGAAGTAGGGCTGGTAGTCCCCCTCGATCTCACCCGCCATGATCTTGCGGACCAGCTCGCGGGCGGTTTCGTCATCGCAGACACCGAAGCAGGCGGCCAGGATGTTGGAGTGGTTGAGGTAGTACCGCTTCTCGACGTTCTGAGGCATCCAGCCGCAGAGCAGGTGCTCGGGGGTGGGGGTGTTCAGACCCTCGAAGTAGATGCCTCGCTCGGGGTCGAACAGGTGTTCATTGATGGCGGCGCAGAGGGCCTCGCGGCGGGTGAGGCAATCCTTCCCTGCCTCGGGCAGGCCCAGCTCACCGAAGATCTTGGCGGCGGATTCCAGGGCTCCCGCGTAGAACATATTGAGCACGCTCTGACCCAGGGCCTTGGGGGGATGGTGCATGGAGATGCCGTCGATGAAGATCCAGTCCACGAACATATAGTCGGGGGGATTCTCCACCAGGCCGTTGTCCCCCAGGTAGCCCGCAAAGCGGCCCAGGAGCTTCTCCAGGCCGTCGCGGCAACGCTCCAGCAGGGCCACGTTGCCCGTAACCAGGTAGGTATCCCACAGCATCCGCACCCAAATGAGGCTATAGGTGGTATGGAACATCCGTCCGTCGTGGTTTTCCAGCATGACGGCGGTGCGGACCAGGTCGAACTCAGAGAGGCGCATATCGCCGTAGGAGAACCAGGTCATGAGGCTTTCAATATTATAGTCGCCGGTGCAGGCCAGGGGCTCGCAGTGGCGGGGGCTGTCCAGGTGGTGGGTCTGACGGCAGATCTTGAGGGTATGGGCGCAGGTGTTCAGCACCAGGTTGATATCCTCGTCATCGGTCACCGTCTCGGCCATATCGGTGACGGGGTAGTGGGTGGAGACAAGGGTGACGGTCAGCTCGGCGGGGGTATCGGCGCGGTTCTCGGCGTTGACTATGAGGTGGCCCGCGCTGTGCATGACGAAGCCGCGGTACTCGCCGTCACGGTCAAAGACCACGGTGGCGCGGCTTCCGCCCTCGCCCGTCTCACAGCATCGGATGGCAGCCTCCACCTCGCCCTCGGCGCGGGCGGTGACGCGGATAAAGCCCGCCCAGATGCGGTCGAATTCCAGGGTCACCTCGCGGGACTCGCGGGGGGCCAGGGTGATGGTAGCGTTAGGGGCCACCAGCTCCTCCTCGGTACGGACGGGGATGGGGGCGGTCTCGGTGTGCCAGATGTTCTCGGTCACCTCGGCGGGGGTGAACTCGTCGGGGGAGATACGGCCGTCGAAAGTATTTGGGAATACGTAGGCACCGTTTCGGCGGGCCAGCCAGGTCTCGTCGGTGGTGACGGTCTCGAGCGAGCCGTCCTCCAGGGTGAGGATGGCCGAGAGCATGAATCCGCCGTGGCCGCGGGAGTAGTCGCAGATCTGGGCGGGCATCATGCGAACGGTGGCGAAGAAGTCCAGGGTATCGGACATGGGCGCGATGGTGATTTCGGAGGCGTAGAAGTTGGGGCGGACTACCTCGTTGTCACGGAAGTCACCGCCCACGCAGGCGGGGCCTGTGACCACTACTTCCCCGTTGCAGGAGAGGCGGAACAGGGTATCGCCGCTGACGCGGAGGTCGGCCTTGACCACCTTTTTGGGGAAGGTATAAGTGCGCTTGAAGTCGGCCACGGTGTGGTTGCCCTTGGACTGGTCCAAGAAGCCGCTGTATATGGTAGTCTGATGATCGGGGTACTGCTCGCGGGGGAGCCAGATCCAGTTTTCGACGTGTTGGTTCATAGCGAAGTCCTTTCTGTGAGGGAGTATGAGGGGCTGGACAGTATTTGTATTATATCACAATTCACGAAGGATTTCAATAGATTTTCGGGTATTTTATGGGAATTTTGACAAAGAATGAATTGCCCTTCGGGCATGAATTGGCTTGGCCATGAATTGCCCCGAGGCGCGGGGCCTCGGGTCATGAATTGCGCCCGTTAGGCGCGTGGTCAGGTGGGGAGCTCGTTCAGGATGTCTTGGAGGGCGCAGGGGGTGACGGTTCCCTTGACCAGGAGTTGGAAGACGGCCAGGGCTTGGGTCTCGTCGGGGCCGAGGATTTGGAAGCGGCGGGAGCCGAGGCCTTTGAGCTCCACGGCGTACAGGGTGCGGGGGCTTACGGTGTTGGGGACGTGCATCCGCCACAGACGGCAGTTCACGGGGCCGTAGCGGGGGATACGGTAGCGGGCCTTTCGGAGCAGACGCAGGGACAGTTGCGGGACAGGGGGGTCGGGGTGAGTCGCTTCGTCGGATTTCCCTTGGGGGACTCGCGTGTTCGTGCTCATGATTCTTCTCCATTTCAGCGTTTGCGGTCGCTTGACCTGCATTCCCCTCATTATAGCACCCACGAAAAAAGGCGGCGCTCCGTAAAGCCCGCCGAATTTGGATGAATGGAAGGGGATGGTATCCCCTGCGGAGTCCCCTTTGTACAAAGCCGCCGACCGCTCGGGAGCGCTTGTCCGCCTGGGGGCGGGTGCCGTGAGGGTCGGAGTGAGGACCGCGAGGGGATTTCCGATATTTACCGCTTGATTTTTTGCATAAAATCCTGTATAATAGAGGAGAAATGTGATTTTTACTCAAAATTTCCGCACTTTTACCGCATTTGTTCCCGATCCGACAAAGGGACGGAGGGCGGTAGATTTTCCCATGCGAAATGCCACAAAGGAGTTGTTTTTGTGGCTTTCGTTGTCTGACAACAACGATTTTGCTACGCAAAACCACCCCAATTCCCCATGAAAGGAAGGCTTTCGCAAACGAAAGCCATAGTATTTTTATGAAGCGTATTTTCTCCCCGCGTCTGATGCCCCATGCCTTTCGGCTGTTGCTTGTGGGGCACATTCTCATTCTGCTCTCCCTCTGCGACTTCGCCGCCCGTCTGTCCGCGGGGGGATCGGTGGAGGTCTTCCTGTACATCGGGGAGTATATGCACTCGGTAGCCGCCGCCTGGGTCATGCTCTGGGGGGCGGGACTGGGGTTGGATTTGTGGGAGAGGGGGGTGGAAAAATAGCCGTTTGTACCCTTTAGGGTACGCTTTCCATTATTATAAACCTTTTGGGATATAATGTCAATAGGATTTGCAAAATTCTTTGATTTTATTTTTCGGGAGGTATTCGGATGGAATGCTACCAACGGCTGAAGGACCTACGGGAGGACCACGATCTGACCCAGCAAGACATCGCCCACGTGCTTCAGACCACCCGAGAACAAATCAGCAAATATGAAACAGGCAAGCAGATGATGGGGATCGACAAGTACATCAAGCTGGCCAAATATTATAATGTGAGTTTGGATTATCTGGCAGGCGTGATCGACACGCCGAGGAAGTTGTTTTAACCTATGAATCATTATCAACGATTAAAAGATTTGCGGGAGGACCACGATCTGACCCAAGCCGACATTGCGGAGGTTTTGCAGACTACCCAGGAGCAGGTCAGCAAGTACGAAACAGGCAAGCAAATGATGGGAGCCGACAAGTACGTTAAGTTGGCCAGGTTTTACAACGTCAGTTTGGATTATTTGATGGGGTTGATTGACACGCCGAGGAAGTTGTATTGATGGAGAGCGGACCGTAGGGGCGAGCATCGCTCGTCCGCTACTCGGGGTGAAAATGAATGTGCGGACGGCCGATGGCCGCCTCTACGGTGGTGGATGCGCGGATGACCGATGGCCGGTCCCTACAGGACGAGATTCCGTTCCGTAGGGGAGGCGTTTCGCCTCCCGCGGGTTCCCGAAAGTCATAGAAAAGCGGGCGGGGCAACCCCGCCCCTACAAAGTCGTTCCCTTCCTCATATAAAAGAACGGAGTCACCTTTTTTGGAGGTGGCTCCGTTTTTTTGGTTGGGGTAACCGTCTGTAGGGGCGCATTCTATATGCACCCGTGTCATTTCTCTACAACATTTGCGGGCGGATATGGAATCCGCCCCTACTACCTTGTAACGTCTAAAACTTCAGGTCGAACAGTCATCCTGAGCGGAACGGAGCAAGGCGGAGTGGAGTCGAAGGATCTCTTGCAGGATGGAGATCCTTCGACTCCGCCGCGTTGCGGCTCCGCTCAGGATGACTGCTTAGACTCGAACGAAAAAATAAAGCTTTAAATGTTACAGCGTACTACGGAGCGGGGTTCTCTGAACGCATCCACCCTATCCCTCAATACTCCCCCCGTATCTCCAATATCCGCCGCTCGGCCTCGTCGGGGCGGAGGCGGTCGGTGGCGTAGGCGCGGCGGAGGAGCTCGGCGGGGACGTGCTCGTCGTATTTCTCGAAGATGGGTACCTCGCCGCTCTGGACCAGGCTCTCGCAGTCGATGCCGTCGGTCTCCACAAGGCCCGCGAGGTGGGAGATGAGGTCATAGTCATTCCCTCTTTCCATGCGGAAGGTGAGGTAGTAACAGCCCTCGAACTCCAGGTTGCTGATCTTACACAGCCCCGCGTTGCGGGCGATGAACTTCCGCAGGGTGCGGAAGGAGCGGGTGCCCAGCCAGGGGAACAGGCACCAGGTATAGCCTCCCAGGGAGACCAGGGAGTGGTCCAGCATCCCCGTATTGCGGGCCACGTGACGGGCCACCTCGATCCGCTTCATGGCGTTGGGCTTGAGGTAGGGGTAGGTCGTATCCTCCCGCAGAACGCGGCGCATCCGCTCCAGGATCTTGGTGTGGATCTCCCCGAAGTCGCCCGGCCAGGAGACCTCCATTTTGCCGTCCACCTGCTTGACGTAGATGAGCTTTCGGGCGATGTCCAGCTCCTCCACCTCCCAGACACGGCCCGCCAGGGCGAAGCGGTCCCCCACGGGGGGCGGGGTGGTGATGGTGCCGATCTCGTCCGAGCCCGCGCGGACGGTGAAGTCCTCGGAGTCCTTGAACACGGCGTAGAACTTGAAGCTCTTGAGCAGTCTTTCCCCCGCAAGGCCCACGATGAGGCCTTTTTCTTCGGTCATTTCCAGGAAATCGTGCTCGATCATGGAGACCATGAGGGTGCGGTAGTCCTCCTTCGCCACCTCGCGGAAGGGGGGCAGGGACAGCACCCGCTCGGCCAGGCGGCGGGGGGTGAGCTCACCCGAGGCGGCCAGCACCGACAGGGTCTGGTGGAACAGGAGGCTCATGGGCATCTTCCTGCGGAGGGGGGGCTCGATGAAGCGTTCCTCGATGTAGAGCTGGACAATGGCGATACCGCGGAGCAGCTCCCAGGGGATGAGTTGGGGGAGGGGGGTATTGGGCAGGGGGTCCTCCTCGCGGAAGACCATCATCATCTCGGGGGGCTCGCCCCGCCGTCCCGAACGGCCCAGCCGTTGGAGGAAGGAGGAGACGCTGTTGGGGGCCTGGCTTTGGAGCACCCGCTCCAGGCGGCCGATGTCGATGCCCAGCTCCATGGTGACGGTGGCGCAGGTGACCGCGAAGATCTCCTCGTCTTTCATTTTGGCCTCGGCCTCCTCGCGGATGGAGGCGGAGAGGTTACCGTGGTGGATGAGGAACACGTCCTGCTCCCCCCTCGCCTTGGCGATCTGACGGAGGGTGGCGCAGAGGTACTCGGTCTCCTCCCGGGAGTTGGCGAAGACCAGGGATTTCTTATCCTTGACGCAATCGTACATATATTCGTAGCCTGCGTCCAGCTTACTGGGGGTGGTCTGGGGGAGGGCGGACTCCACCATGGCGCGGGCCACCGCCTCGGCGGTGGAGAGGGCCAGGGCCTCGGCGTAGTCGGCGGGGGCTGTCACGCCTTCCATAGGCTCTCCCTGCGGGAGAGCTCCCGACGCAGGCGGGTGAGAGGGCCGATCGCTTGGGTACTTCCCCGCTTCGTCCGCTCCGTCGATTTCCTGCTCGGCATCGCCCGGGAGACTGCTTTGGTCGGACTTGGGGTTTTGGATATAGAAATGCTCCAGGCCGAGCCGCCACTTGATCTTCCCTTCCTCGAACACGGGCACGTCCACGGGGATGCCCGTATCCCCTGCCAGCCAATCGGCGGCGAGGTTTGGGTCACCGATGGTGGCCGACAGGCCCACACGACGGGGGTGGCGGCCGATGAGGTGGCCCAGGCGGGTGAGCTGGCAGATGATCTGATTGCCGCGGTCCGAGCCCGTCAGGGTATGGATCTCGTCGATGACGATGTAGCGGAGGTCACC
>CAYRTP010000075.1:0-11052 GCA_964427175.1 uncultured Clostridium sp.
CTGCCCTTGACCCGCTTAAGAACCCTTTTGAAAAAGGGTTCTTAAGAATCTCCTAAAACTTTAAATAATCATATCAATACTTTTCAATCTGTATAAAACTAAAGAAGGTACATTACAATGAATTTATCTATGAATTGGCTGGCGGATTACGTCAGCGTCAATGACGTCGCCATTCACGATTACTGTGAGCGGCTGACCTATACCGGCTCCAAGGTCGAGGGCTACGAGGTCCTCGGCGGCGACATTCAGAACGTGGTTGTGGCCCGCATCGTCAAGATGGAGCGTCACCCCGACTCGGATCATCTGTTCATCTGTCAGATGGACTGCGGCTCTGCCGCCGAGGGCATCCAGCAGATCGTGACCGGTGCCCAGAACGTCTTTGAGGGAGCCATCGTTCCCGCCGCTCTCCCCATCGCTCATCTGCCCGGTGACGTGGTCATCAAGGCCGGCAAGCTCCGCGGTGTTCCCTCCAACGGTATGCTCTGCTCCTTCGGCGAGCTGAACCTGACCGAGCACGATTGCCCCGGCAAGGAGGCCAACGGTATTCTGATCCTGGGCGAGGAGTTCGCTGACAAGATCGGTATGGACATCCGCGAGGCTCTGGATCTGAACGATACCGTGGTGGAGTTTGAGATCACCTCCAACCGTCCCGACTGTCTGTCCGTCATCGGCCTGGCCCGCGAGACCGCGGTTTCCTTCAACCGTCCTCTGAACCTCCACACCCCCGAGGTCAAGGGCGTTTCCGACGGCGACAAGATCGAGAACTATCTGACCGTCGGCATCGAGGCTCCCGATCTCTGCTACCGCTACGCCGCCCGTGTGGTCAAGAACGTCAAGATCGGTCCTTCCCCTCTGTGGATGCGCCGCCGTCTCCGCGCCGCCGGTGTCCGTCCCATCAACAATATCGTTGACATCACCAACTACGTTATGCTGGAGTACGGCCAGCCCATGCACGCCTTTGATTACACCATGCTGGACGGTGCCGCCATCCGTGTCCGCCGCGCTGCTGACGGGGAGTGCTTCAAGTCCCTGGACGATCAGGATCACGTACTGGATTCCTCCATGCTGGTCATCGCTGACGAGAAGAAGGCCTGCGCCCTGGCGGGTGTCATGGGCGGTGCCAACAGCGAGATCAAGGACGAGACCGCTACCGTGGTCTTTGAGTCTGCCTGCTTCCTGGGCTCCTCTGTCCGCGTGACCGCCAAGAAGAACAAGATGCGTACCGAGTCCTCCGCTCGCTTTGAGAAGGAGCTGGATCCCGAGAACTGCCTGCCCGCTCTGCAGAGAGCCTGCGAGCTGGTGGAGATGCTGGGCGCGGGTGACGTGGTGGACGGCATCATCGACTGCTATCCCACCCACAAGCCCGAGGTCCGCATTCCCCTTGAGGTGGAGCGAATGAACCGATTCCTGGGTGTGGAGCTGTCCCGCGAGTACATGATCGGTATTCTGGAGCAGCTGGAGTGCCGTGTGGAAAATGACGTGATCATTCCTCCCTCCTTCCGCGGCGACCTTCTGAGCATGAACGACATTGCCGAGGAGATCATCCGTATTTACGGCTACAACGAGATCAAGGCGACCTACATGAACGCCGAGACCACCCAGGGCGGCCGCAATCCCAAGCAGGCCTTTGAGGTGGCTCTGGACCGCGCTCTGTACGGCATGGGCCTGGATCAAATCCAGACCTTCTCCTTCATTTCTCCCAAATTCTACGATCGCATCCGTATGCCCGCCGACAGCGCGCTCCGCAAGTCGGTGGTGATCTCCAACCCTCTGGGCGAGGACACCTCGGTGATGCGGACCACCGCTCTGCCCTCCATGCTGGAGGTTCTGGAGCGCAACAACAACTTCTCCAATGAGAACGTGCGTCTCTTTGAGGATGCCACGGTCTACATTCCCTCCGAGGTCGAGGGCGAGCTTCCTGCCGAGCAGAAGGTTCTGACCCTGGGTATGTACGGCGGGGTAGACTTCTACACCATGAAGGGTGTGATCGAGAACATTCTGACCCTGGCCCGCATCAAGGATGCCACCTTCACCGCCTGCGACAGCGATCCCGCCTACCATCCCGGCCGCACCGCTAAGGTCCTGGCCGCCGACGGTACTCAGCTGGGTATCTTCGGTCAGATCCATCCCGTGGTGGCCGCTGATTACGGCTTCAATCAGCCCGTTTACTGCGCCGCCATCGACTTCGAGGCTCTGTGGGCTCACGCCAACACGGTCATCGACTACAAGCCTCTGCCCAAGTTCCCCGCCACCACCCGTGACTTCTCCTTCGTTTGCCCCGAGGACATGGAGGTTGGCTCCATCATGGCCGTCATGACCCGCGCAGGCGGCAAGCTGGTAGAGAACGTGGCTCTGTTCGACATCTACCGCGGTGAGAGCATCGGCGCGGGCAACAAGTCGGTTGCCTTCCGCGTGACTCTCCGCGCTCCCGACAAGACCCTCACCGTTGAGGAAGCCGACAAGGCCTCCAAGAAGATCCTCAAGGATCTGGAATTCAAGCTGGGTCTGAAGCTGAGAGGTTGATAAGGATTCACCATGGAACAAGCTAAACTCGACCGTATCAACGAATTCGCCCGCCGTGTCAAGGCGGGTGAGACCCTCACCGAGGAGGAGCTTGCGGAGCGTGCCGCCCTGCGGACCGAGTACATTCGGGAGTTCCGCGCCTCCATGACGGGCATTCTGGACAACACCGTGATCGTCCGCCCCGACGGCACCCGTGAACAGGTAAAGGACAAGAAATCGTGAACACCGCTATGCAACAATGGGAGCTTACTTCCCTGCCCGCCTCCCTCACCACCCACTCCCACGAGGAGACCGAGGCGGTGGGCGCGGCCCTGGCCGGGCTCATGAGCTCCGCCTCTCATGGAAAACTTCCCGCCTTCATCGCCATGTACGGCGATTTGGGCGTGGGAAAAACCGCCTTCGTGCGGGGGCTGGCTTCGGTCCTGGCACCCGGGCGGGCGGTCCGCTCTCCCACCTTCGCGCTGGTCAACGAGTACCGCGTGGCGGGCAAGCGGCCTCTGTTCCACTTCGATATGTACCGCATTGAGTCGGAGGACGATCTCTACTCCATCGGCTTTGAGGATTACCTCGACACAGGCATCTGCGTGGCTGAGTGGTGCGAGAAGATCCCCTACGCTCTCCCCGAGCTGTACCTGGAGGTCCGCATCCGCAAATGCCCCCCCGACGTGGACCTACGCACCATTGAAATTGCCGTAAAGGAGGCACCGTTATGCTGATACTGGCTTTGGATTCCACCGCCCTGGTGGGCTCCGTGGCACTTTGCGAGGACCAACGCCTCCTGGCAGAGTTCACCGTCAACACGGGTAACACCCACTCCGAGACCCTGCTCCCCATGGTGGAGTCGGTATTGAAGATCGCGGGATACACCGTGGATGACGTGGAGCTGTTCGTCTGCACCGCGGGGCCCGGGTCCTTCACGGGGGTCCGCATTGGGGCGGCCACCGTCAAGGGCATCGCCTTCGGCAAGGACAAGCCCTGCATCGGGGTCTCCACCCTGGAGGCTTTGGCCCGCAACGGCGAGGCTTTGGGCGGGATCCTTTGTCCTGCCATGAACGCCCGCCGTCAGCAGGTCTACAATGCGCTGTTTGACAGCGACGGACAGGCCCTGAATCGTCTTTGTGACGACCGAGCCCTGGCTATCAGCGAGCTGGGCGAGGAGCTGGCCGAGAAATACCCCGATCGGACCATCTATCTGATGGGCGACGGCGCACAGCTGGTGTACGACGCTCTGTCGGAGACCTTGGGTGAGCGTTTGAAGATGCTCCCCGAGCGGCTGATCCATCAGAGCGGCTACAACACCGCCATGTGCGGGCTGAAGCTCTGGAATGAGGGTGTACGCACCACCGATACCGAGCTGGCTCCCGTGTATCTGCGTCCCTCCCAGGCCGAGCGGATGCGGATGGAAAAGCTGAATCAACCATAATCCCCCCTCAAAAACAGGAAGGATACAATCATCATGGAAAGCAACAAGATTCAAAAGATCGTCATGGGCTCGGATCACGCGGGCTACAATCTGAAGCTCAAGGTCAAGGCCCATCTGGAGGCCCGCGGCATTGAGGTCCTGGACGTGGGCACTGACAGTCCTGAGTCCTGCAACTACACGGTTTTTGCCCACGCCGTCTGCGAGGCGGTGACCGGCGGAGTCGCGCCCCTGGGCATTCTGATCTGCGGTACGGGCATTGGTATGTCCATGGCCGCCAACAAGCATCCCGGCATCCGCGCCGCCTGCTGTGAGAACACCTTCTCGGCCCGCATGACCCGTATGCACAATGATGCCAACGTGCTCTGCATGGGCGAGCGCGTCATCGGCTTCGGTCTGGCCTGCGACATGGCCGACCTTTTCATCGACACCGCCTTCGAGGGCGGCCGCCATCAGGCGAGAGTCGACGATATCAACAAGCTGGACGAGAGATGACAAGGGCTCTGCCCTTGACCCGCTTAAGAACCCTTTTGAAAAAAGGGTTCTTAAGCATCCCCAAAAACCTTTTTGAAAAGGAGATAACCTCATGAGTGAAAAAACCAAAACGCCCGTCACCAAGAAGATCGCGGGGATCCTCCGCGCGGTGGCCGGTACCCCCGATCCCAAGAATTTCACCTCGGTGGTGGTCTGCGCCGCCGGCAGCTCTACCCGCATGGAGGCACTCATGGGGGAGACCCGCAAGCAGTTTTTGGAGCTGGACGGGATGCCTGTTGTGGCCCGTACTCTGAAGGCCTTTGAGGCCGCGGACACGGTACACGAGATCATCGTGGTGGCCCGCGAGGACGAGCTTTCCCTGTACGACGGCTTCAAGGAGACCTACGGGCTCTCCAAGCTGACCAAGATCGTCAAGGGCGGGGCGACCCGTCAGGAATCGGCTCGGCTGGGCTCCGACGAGGTGGACGAGCGTTGCCGTTTCGTGGCCATTGCCGACGCGGCCCGCTGTCTCATCACCCCCGAGGAGATCCAAAAGGTCTGCCACGCCGCTTACCAATGGAACGCGGCTTCGGCGGGCATCAAGGCTACCGACACCATCAAGGTCTGCGACTCCTCGGCCTTCATTGACTCCACGCCCGAGCGGGAGTACGTATGGATGGCTCAGACGCCCCAGGTCTTTGCGTTGAATCTCTACCGTGCCGCCGCTTACGTGGCCCGCGACGAGGGCTTGACGGTTTCTGATGACAATCAGATGCTGGAGCACATTCGGGTGCCCGTAAAGATGGTTGCCTGCAATCGGGAGAATATCAAGATCACCGAGCCCTCCGACGTAATCTTTGCCACCGCCATTCTGGAGGCCCGCAAGAAGGCCGCGGCCGAGGCGGAGGAAATCCAATGAGGATCGGTCACGGTTACGACGTGCACCGACTGGTAGAGGGACGGAAGTGCATCATCGGCGGGGTGGATATTCCCTTTGAGAAGGGTCTGCTGGGCCATTCGGATGCCGACGTTCTGCTCCACGCCGTCATGGACGCGGTACTGGGTGCCATGGCGGCGGGGGACATTGGCCACCTCTTTCCCGACAAGGATCCCGCCTACAAGGGGGCGGACAGCCTGATGCTCACCCGCCGTGTGGCCGAGGTCATGGCCGAGCGGGGCTACCGTTTGGTCAACGTGGATGCCACGGTCATTGCCCAGGCTCCCAAGCTGGCCCCTCACATTCCCGCCATGCGGGCTCATATTGCGGAGGCCTTCGGCGTTTCGGTTGACTGTATCAGCGTCAAGGCCACCACCGAAGAACACCTGGGCTTCACCGGAGCAGGCGAGGGCATTGCCGCCCACGCGGTATGTCTGGTGGAGTGAGAGTGGGGAGGGAGAACGAGGGGCTCTGCCCCTGCCCCGTCCGTTCTCCTCATGCGCCCAAAGGACGTACTTCGCGCGCCGTAGGCGCACTTCACGTGCCCGCCAGGGTATGCTTCACACGCCGCAAGGCGTACTTCACGTGCCGTAGGCACAGAAAGGACTCATCATGCTCTATATATCCCCCTCTTTGCTGGCAGCCGACTTTTCTGATCTTCGCAACGAGATCACCCGCGTCGAGGACGCGGGAGCCAATTACCTGCATCTGGACGTGATGGACGGGCATTTTGTACCCAACATCTCCTTCGGGCCCGGGTTGATCTCCTCCATTCGCCCCCACACCAACCTGCTTTTTGACGTACATCTGATGATCTCGGATCCTCTGAAGTACATAGACAGCTTTATCAAGGCCGGTGCGGACATCGTGTCCTTCCACTATGAGGCTGTGAAGGATCCCATGGCGGTCTTTAAGGCCATCAAGCGGAAGGAGATGCCTTGCGGCATTGCCATTTCCCCCAAGACTCCTGCCAGCGTGCTGTATCCCTTCGTCGGGGTTGCGGATATGCTGCTCGTCATGACTGTGGAACCCGGCTTTGGCGGTCAGAAGCTGATTCCCGAAACCCTGGACAAGGTGCGGGAGCTCCGCCGCTACGCCAACCGCCGCGGCATCGACATCAAGCTGGAGGTAGACGGCGGCATTGGCGAGAACAACGCTTCCTACTGCACCGAGGCGGGTGCCAACATCCTGGTTGCGGGATCGGCTCTGTTCAAGACCAAGCGGCCTCGGTCGGTCATGCAGAAGATGCGGGAGGCCGAGTGGGAGCATCCGTTTTTGGGGTAAAGGGAGACACACAGTGGATATTTGGACTTCCGAAAAGGCCAATGCTTGGCATGAAAAAATCAAATGGCAGGTAGGATTGAATTTTGTCCCGTCCAATGCCATAAATCCCACGGATATGTGGCAAGAAGAAACCTATGATGAGGCGACGATACGGCGCGAGGTTGGGTTTGCTTCTTCTGTTGGCTACAACAGTATGCGGGTTTTCCTTCCCTTCATCGTTTGGGAACACGAGAGGGAGAATTTTCTGAAGCGTTTTGATCGCTTCTTATCCATTGCGGCTGAAAACGGTATGACCGTGATGCCGGTCATCTTTGACGACTGTGAATTCGATCGCGGTCAGGATCCATACCTCGGCAAGCAGGCGGATCCCATTCCGGGTGTTCTGAACGGACGTTGGACCGCTTGTCCCGGATTTACCATTGCCGATGATCCGACCAGAGTTGCCGATCTGCGCGCTTACGTACACGCGATCGTGGGCAGATACCGTGAGGATCCCCGCATCATTGTGTGGGATATGTACAACGAGCCCGGAAACTTTGCCCGAACCTACAAGGCTCTGCCGCTTTTGGCGAATGCCTTTCAGTGGGCGCGGGAGTGTGAGCCTATCCAACCGCTGACGGCAGGCGCGTGGCTATGGAACAACCGCGATGCGTGGACACGGGCTATGGTGGAGCTGTCTGACGTGATCAGCTTTCATACGTACGTTTCTTTGGACAGCACGAAGGAATTGATTGATTTTTTATCGTTGCAAAACAAGCCGCTCCTATGCACGGAATGGTTAAACCGATCGAACTCCACCAACACGTTTTTTAACCATCTTCCATACTTCGCGGAAAACAAAATATCCTGCTGGAACTGGGGCTGTGTTGCGGGAAAAACCCTGACCTACGTCAACAGGTATGATCCCGCGGTGTGGCAACAGGATGTTTTTCACGCGGACGGAACGCCGTTTGATCCCGCTGAGTTCGTTTTGCTTCGGGAGATGAAGGAAATGTATACGAAGCCTTGAATGAGTGGAGAGCGTGCCTCCCGGTGTCCGACAGGCAAGCCTGTCAAACCCTAAAAGATATCCTTCGACTCCGCTTCGCTTCGCTCAGGATGACTCTAACCATGAGAACTCCGAAAACCTTGAATATGAAAACCGTGCGAAAGGTTTGGCTTTCGCACGGTTTTTGTTATTAGATAGGGAAATTTATACTTGAACAGAGGTTAGTCCTGCGCGAACTTGCCCTCGATCTCATCAGGATACCGCACGTCAATAAACGCGGTATAGCCCTCGGCCTCCAGCTTCTGCTTTTGGAAGCCTACGTTCTTGTTCATCTTCTGCACCAGGACGATCTTCCCTGCCTGGCGGAGGGTGTTGCACTTACACTGGAGCGCGGCCACGTCGCCCGACTTGAAGGCCTTGCCGTAGAGGACGGCTACCTTCTCGCGGCTGCCTTCGGCCTTGAACTTCTTCTCCAGGAGGGCGCCGACGATGCGCTCGAAGCCGATGGAGAAGCCGCAGGCACAGGTGGGAGTACCGGTAAAGTTGCCGATCATATTGTCGTAGCGGCCGCCGCCCGCGATGGAGGAGCCCTTGAAGTCCTCGGACTTGATCTCGAAGATGGTACCGGTATAGTAGCCCATACCGCGGACCAGGGTGGGATCGAAGGAGAGGTTGAAGCGGCCCTCGGACATGAGGTTGACGTTCTCGAAAATCTGACGGATGTTATCGGCCACGCCGGGCTCCATGCAATCACCGAAGGCCTCATCCACGTAGGTGAAGCGGTCCTCGGCGGTGAGGAAGCCGTGGAAAATGGTCATGTAGGTCTCCACCGACTCGGCGGTGAAGCCCGATTCCAGCAGCTCGGCCTTGACACCGTCCTCGCCGATCTTATCGTACTTATCCAGGATGATGAAGGCCTTATTGCAGTCCTCCTCGGCAAAGCCTGCCTTCTTGGCCATGCCCTTGAGGATACGGCGGTCATTGACCATGACGGTATTGCCCTTGACACCCACGCTGTCCAGGAACAGGGAGGTGACGTAGATCAGCTCGGACTCGGCGGTGTTGGAGGGGTCGCCCAGGATATCGATATCGCACTGGGTGAACTGGCGGAAACGGCCCTTCTGGGGGCGGTCAGCGCGCCAAACAGAGCCCACCTGCAGGGACTTGAAGGGGGCGGGGAGGCTACCGACGTTGTTGGAGTAGTAGCGGGACAGGGGCACGGTCAGGTCATAGCGCATACCGGAATCACAGAGTTCGTCAAACGTAGCGTTCTCCAAGGACTCGGAGAGCTTTTCGCCGCGCTTGAGGACCTTGAAGATGAGCTTTTCGTTCTCGCCGCCCTGCTTGTTGGTGAGGTTCTCGATGCGCTCCATGCAGGGAGTCTCGATCTGGGTGAAGCCGAAAGAGGTGTACATATACTTGAGCTTGGCCAGCAGGTACTCGCGGATCTCCATCTCGGCGGGGAGAATATCGCGCATACCCTTGACGGTTTCTTTAATGAACATAGTGGTTGGATCCTTCCGATTGTAATAAAATAATCAACGCTTTATTATACCACAAAAAACGGGGTTTGTAAAGGGGTTTTGGGGTAAAAAAAGAAGTTGGCGCGGCCAACTTCTTTTTAGGGCTTGTTTCGGGTTTCGGGGATTCCTACGGGCAGTGCCCAACCGCTTCTCAGAATACCAAATTTCTGAACCAAGCGGTCAGACGGAGCATGAGGGAGGTTTCGGTTACGGCTTCATGGCCCGTCAAGGGGAGAATGAGGGCGATGATGGTGGAGAGGAGGAGAACGGCGGCGGCTCCGCCGAGGATGCCCAGGAGGAGGCCCAGGATCTTATCGGTGGTACGGATGAAGCGGATCTGATCGATCAGCTTGCCCAGGATGAAGATCAAAATCGACAGAGCCAGGAAGGCAATGACGAAGAGCAGGACGTAGCCGATCACGGTAGAGATGACCTTGGAGATGCCGCCTGCCACGGTCAGGGACCACTCGTCGGCCAGGGTGTGGATATCCGAGGCGGGATCCAGGTTCTCCAGATCCAGGTAGCCGCGGAAGATGCTTGGGACCTTTTGGGCCAGAGCGTCCACGCCGCCTTGGGCGGTATTAGCCGCCTCTGTGGCGAACTCGGTGAATTTGTGATGGATGGCCTCGTAAACGGGGGGATTGACCAGGACGCGGTCCAGCCAGCCCGCAAAGGCAGAGCCGAACAGGACGGTCACGATCATGGACAGGGCCAGGCGGCCCAGGCTGAATACGGCCTTGAGGAATCCCCGCCACCAGCCGATCAAAGCCAGGACGACGAACACGGCCAACAGGAACAGGTCAACGGTCAGTTGCATTTGATAGTCTCCTTTCGATTTTTATCCGATCATATTTACCATTATATGCGGATGCTTTCATTTCTATCCTTTTATTCCGCCTTGAAATCATCCTCGTCCAGGCGGGCGGCGTAGGCGGGGGTACAGACCAGGACCTCATCGTCGGTGGGCAGGATGGACAGGGTATCACGGCTGATGGGGGCCGAAGTCAAGGTCTCGCCATTGGCGGATAGGCGGTAGAGGGTATCGGAGGTGCGGAGGTAGAGCAGGCTGTCTCCGAAGGCCATTTGGACGGGATCCCCCGAACGGCGGATGGGGTGGTCGGCGGTCAGGGTCAGCTCGTAGAGCAGGCGGCCGCCCTCGTCAAAGACCTGGAGAAGGCTGCGGGAGATGTCGGTGGTCACGGCGGAGAGGACGGCTGTACGGCCGTGGGAGACGGTACAGAGGATCGGAGTGGTATCCTCAAACCGCACCTCACCCTTTACGGTGGCATCGGTGCTCCAGATCATGAGGCGGTCCTCGAACAGGACGGCCAGGCGATCATCGTCCACGAAGCCGCAGGTACTGCCGAAGCTCCCCGACAGGGTAGCCGATTGCTGGCTGATCTTACTCCCGATGCGGATGAGGGTGACCTTGGTTTCCCACAGGCCGTCCTTGGACTCCACCGAGACCACGCCCAGGCGGTTCCCTTCCCGATTCATGGACAGGCCCGTGACGTAGCCGTTCAGGTGGTAGTTGGCCAGCTTTTCCATATCCCCGTCGTAGAGGACCACCTCGGAGGTATAGTCGCGGGAGCGGGTGACCACGGCGAAATGGCCGTTATCCCCCACCGCCGCGTCATAGACGGGGAAATCCGTCAGCTCGCGGTAGACCTGGACGAAGGAATTATACACGGCGAAGGAGCGTTCCCCTCGGCCGAAGGTGAGACAATACTTCTCGGAGGTCCGCACGCAGGGGTCGGCGTAGGCCACATTGACCGAGAGGGTCTGACGGCCCGAGCCGCTGACAGCGGTGACCACCTCACTGCCCGCCACCACCATACCGCCCCGATACAGGGCGAAGTCCCCCTCCGAGGAGGAAATGGGGTAGCTGATGCGGTCGGCCTGG
>CAYRTP010000076.1:0-10639 GCA_964427175.1 uncultured Clostridium sp.
CGTCAAGCTCAAAGTGAGAATATGGAAAGATTGGGTGTGGGAGCTCGGCGGACTTGGCGGATTCAGCAAGAAAGTGCTGAAGGAGCCGAACAATCCGGAATACATTGAAAAATTCATCATTGAATGCAACAAGGGAGTCCTGACCCACCGCATCGGCTATGCCGTCGGCTTTTTGGCCATGCTGACCTTGCCGAACCTCTGCGCCCTCACCATAGTGCTTCCCGTGGCGATCGTGAACGTATTTCTCAACATTCTCCCCACCATGGTTCTCCGATACAATACCCCCATGCTCCTGGCCATCTTGAAGCGGCTGAGAAGGCAAAAGGCAGGGGCGGAAACGCCGTGAATACCAAAAAAGACACCGACGAGCGGTGTCTTTTTGGTTTGGCGGAGATGGGGCAATTCCTCTCATGTACACAACACGGATTTTCCCTAAATGCACGTATATTATAGAACAATACCGCAAAATGGATGTTCCCATATCTCGCCTTTTCTCGCAGGTTAATCTTCAATCAGCTTAACAACGATGGGCGTGTCATAACGGTTGGTGTGATGGGAGTAGGCTGTCATGCTGTGTTGATCATAGACCACTGTCCAAACCGTGCCATGAGCCGCGCTTCTCATAGCATCGCGAACGTCCTCATAGGACATGACAGGCGATTCTTCCAGGATAGCACTCAATCGGTCATAGCGATCAAAGGAGTGCTGATTGCGGGTCTGGCCGTAATAATCACCGGGGGTCAAATAATGGTTGGTCATGACCTTTGTGTCGGTTACCTGAATGACGTTATTGATGAACTCCACGCATACACTGTTTCCTTGGGCATCGGAGATCATGTAGTGGATCACCATGTTCATACCCGTACTCAAATCGTATTGCTTGAGAAGCTCAACGGCCTCATCGACAGTAGCCGCCTGATTGAGGATCAGCCGAAGCGCGGAGGTGATGGTCAGATTCGTTTTTCCCGTTTCCTGCTTCAGGGTCATACCATCCGGCAGCAGGTTGATGGATACGCAAAGACCTTTTTCGTTCATGCCATCAAGGGGAGCGTAGTGAGCGGCTAGGATGAGCTGCTCGTCCGTCAGAGCCCCGTTAAACTGGGCGATAAAATCGGTGTTTACCGTGGATACAGAGGCATATCCTTCCTCCGGATAGCTGGTGAGAAAGAGAACGTTGCACTTCTCCCAATCAAAATTACGGCCAAAATAGTAGCCGTTCTCGCCACGGGCTTGCATCGTGCTGCATCCAAGACCGTCAATGGAGAAACGCAATCCCTCGGGGTTGTCCATCATGCTTGCGAGATACGCGAAAATTTCCTCCTCAGTGGAAGCACCGCCCTGGGCGAGAAATTCATCGAAGCCGTAGCTTCCTCTGTAAACAGCCGTGCTGACCCGGTCAAACACCTGAACCAGCCCTTCCTCCTCGGAGACGTAAATGGGCCCATCAAGGTTCGGGAGGGTGTCGTCGGTCGTGGTGTCATCCTGCGTACAGCTTACAATCGAGCAGAGCATGAGGAGCGTGATGAAGAGTGTTACGATCATATGTTTTTTCATGACAAAATACATCCTTTCATTCAGAGAGATAAACCATTGAGAACAGGATTCAGTTCTCGGCATGATCCCTCTTTTTCAGCAGAGTCGCGGCGGCCAAGGGCAGGATCAGGAACACTGCGGGCAGTGCGGTTACCGCGCCACAGCCCTGCTTTTCGGGAGTCTCGGTCACGGAATCGGCCTCGGTGGTGTTTCCGGGGGCGGTCAAGCCTCCGGCCCCCTTGATCAGGAAGGTAACGTCACGGTCAAGAGTCAGTTGGGGCAACTCCTTGCTGATTCCCTCAGGAGACCCGGCGCACCAGACGAAGCCGGCCTTGAGGGTAACGGATTTAATGTCCAAGGGCTTGAGCGTATCGTGATCATCCATGTGGAAGACCAGATTTAAACGGGTGATGCCGTTTTCGGGATCATCGAAGGTATAGCAGGTACGAACCATCGCCAATTCCCCCAAATGCGCCTTGATCTCACGGATGGTCTTATTCTCGTACAACTCGCCGTCCTTCATATAAGAAATGAGAATGAGGTCGGTATTGTGGTCGATGTTTCCGTCCCATGCATCCTTGGTCATGCCTTTCACGCTGTCCGGAACGGCAAAACTGACACATCCGAAAATTCTTTCGATAGGCTGGAATGGCTCACCGTACATGGGGGTCATCTCAACCGTCTTGGCGGCGGCGGCAGGAATCACCATGGCCGTCATGAGAGCGGAGAGAAGCAGAACCGAAACGAAAAGAAGACTGAAAATGCGTTTTTTCATAGAGATACTCCTGTTCTTTTTTGAAATCTTCTTAAAAGTGCAACGCTTGCAACATATTTTTATTATATCATTTTTTTCCTTTTTTGTCAATACACAATTGGCTTAAGTACGATACGGACACGTACACCTGCAAGCAGAGATCCGTCCTCCCCGCATAAGCCTTACATATAGCCATTCTCCCGGAAAACCTCCATCGCGTAGCAATCGGTATGGCAATCCACCGTCGGAGCAGGATTCATTTCATATAAAAAGCCAATACTCCGCCCTGCGCCAGATCCTTCATCAAAATCCGATCATCCCGGATCACTTCCCTATTCCACTCCACGCGATCCACGTAGATCTGTTGCTTGCTCTGCCGCTCCACACGGATGCGCAAGGTTTTGCCGGTAGAAAGCGTAATATCCGCGCCGTCGATCTGCGGGGCTCCAATCAAAAAATCCCCGCTTCCGCTGACGGGAAAGATCCCGAGGGTGTTCCAAATAAACATGGAAGATAATCCCCCCGAATCGTTGTTGCCGGGAAGCCCGCCCCGACCAAGCCCGAAAGACCGCGACACGCACTCGTGGACGATTTCGCAAAGCCGATCATGGCGGCCAGCGTAAATATACGCATAGGGGGCTTCCATATCACTTTCGTTGTTGAAGCCCTCGAAGCGGTGATACTGCTTTTGCGCGATCTCCGCTCCTGCTCCCGGATAGGTCAGCTGCTTGACGCTCTCGCCGCCGAAGCCGAAAAAGCGGTCCAGCATGGAAGCAAACCGCTCCTTCCCTCCCGCCAGCTCCACTCGCTCGGTCATATTCTTTTGCAGTCGGAAGGAATACGTATACCGATCTCCCTCATAATAGGGAGATGCCTCAGACATCAGACCATCCTGCCCATAGGCGTTCGTCCAGTATTCAGCCAGTTGGCGCAGTCTGTCTTTCAGCGACACATTCTCCGCGATCTCCGCCACGCACAGACAGGCATCGGTCACGTCCAGAATGTGGGTGTATCGATCAAAATACCCTTCTTTCAAGAACCGATCGTAATCCTCCCGCGCCAGCTCCCGCTCGATGCATTCCTCTATATCGGCCACCGTGATGTTGTCGATCCCCATGTGATACGCATCGCAAAGGGACAGAACACCCAGCATTTTGGCCTGCTCCTCGCAGGGGAACACGTCGGCAAGGCCAAAGCTGCACGGGATCTTGCCCAGGGTGCGGCTGATATTCAGGATCCCTTTCGTGATCTTTCGGCTCATGTCGGGATAACAGGTATATATGAGCGGCAACGCCGTTTTGTATTGATCCCAAAAGGTGGCGAAATCGGTGACCGTGTCGGAGGAAACACCCAATACGCTCTCTCCCGTCATATCGCAGGGCTTGATCAAGGAATGATACAGATTCGAATAGAACTTCTGCTTGAGCTCCTCGTCGTCCGTCTCAATACGGATGGCCGCAAGGTGACGGTTCCATATCTCATAGGCACGCTCACGCGCCTCATCAAAGGACAGGACCGATGCTCGGACCTCCTCTCTCGCGCGCCCGGCTGATACGGTGGAATAGCCGACCTTCACCAAAACCGTCTTGCCCGAAACGTCAAACACGGCACCGTACGGCTGTGCGGTCGGGACCAGACAGCTGACCGTTTGCTCTGCTTCCCCTTCATATAAGGCCGCACTCGCCCCTTCGAACTCCACCGAAACAAAGAAATAGAGCTTGACACCCGAAAACTCTCCCGAAAAAGCAACCTCGTTATATTCGAAAATCGTTATTTCGGGATTTTGGACCTCGGACCAAAAATCCTCTCCAAAGTCTTTTGACAGCCCGTTGTTGGAAAAATCAATGGCCACCCGTCCGTTTTCACGTCCGAACGTGTATCGGTGGTAAGCAACGCCCCCGGACACGGTCAGCTCGCAGAAAATATCTTGCAGATGGGCGCTGTAATATCCCGGACAGGCCTGTTCATCCTTCAACGGGTGCATCTCCCCGGCTCGGCGGATCGACCCGTAAAACGGTGTTGTCACCGCATAGTTGTAGTAGTATCGGATCGCCCCCACACCGGATTGGTGCAGGTGGGAAAAGCCTCTGACCTTGTGAATCTCCCCGGTTTTCTGTATGCCGCCGCAATAGTTGGGATAATGGGTCCCATACCCCGTGGGATACCCGCCGCTGTACGCGCCGACGGACATTTTCCCAAAGGGCAGTACCGCATGAGGAAACGTGTTCCCGCAAAGGGCCTTGATATAAAACCATTTGGAAGCCAACCCATCCTCAAAGATGCGGTCGGTTTCTCCGTTCCCGAAAAATACGTCTGCGTACTTGCACAAATCTCTTTGCTCCACGATCCGATATCCTCCATTGTTTGAAATTTTGCGATTCGATGGTGAATAACTGTTTCAGCTAATTGGATTCTCACCCCATAATCCTGACGATATGTTCAACCGTCAAACGGATCTGCTCCTCGTTCGTAATCGTAGGCGTACCGTCACCGTCCTGCGCTCCGTACATACCGAAATATGCGTGACAGCCTCCGTCAATCACATATTCGGAAAAATCACGCGGCAGATTGGACTTGTTCTCCGCGTATTTTTCTCGGTTCATGACCGTATCCTCGCTACCGAATACCGAAAGCACGGCAAGGTCGGTATCGGACAGGTCAGCCGTGGAGTAGGAGCCGAGCAAAATGAGCCCTTCGTAGTCCTCTGCGTGATCGGCAAGATAGGATGCCGCCATCGAGCCGCCCAGCGAGTGACCGCCGATGTACCACTCCTCGATTTCGGGGTATTCCTTCTGTATGCCATCTGCGGCGTTGATATCGAACACGGCAAGATGGAAGGGCATTTCCACGAGTACACAGAGGATGCCGTCCTCGGCGCACGCTTGCATCAGGGGAATGTAGGCTGTATGCTCCACTTTCCCGCCGGGATAGAAGATCAATCCCTTTGTGGCTCCTTCGGGCTCAAATACGATTTTACCGTCGGGTTCTTCCTTCCACGTCGCCCCCTGCGGCAAAAACACGCCGATCGCCTCATAATCCGCGCGGTAATAGTCACCGAGATAGATGGCGCAAGCCCCTGCGATCAGGGCAAGGGCGAGCACGACAGACGTTGTGATGATCCATATGTTTCGTTTGGGTTTATCGGATAAAAAGTTCATTTCATTTTCCTCACAGATTCAAAGTAGTTCGCGAGCCATTTTCACCGATTCATTTTCATAGCCTCTCGACTTCCATTCGATCTTACGGTGAACCATTTACTTGAACAGTTTCATTATATCACAAAACCGAGAAAAATACAATAGTTGAAATGGTTCTGCAAGATGGTCGAAAAAAAATCACGACTTCTCTCAAAAAGAAAAGAATTGGTGCATCGCTCTCAGGGATGCAGCGGATGCACCGCGTTTGCTAGCTCTTTTGGCAGAAATGGAGAGATATTGAACCTCTTTGCTCCGCTCGGTGGCAAGTTGCTCCCAGCTCTGCTCTGCTACAACCCGAACTCACCGACAACTTGCAGAGACTTCAAGCGGCTCCCCAACACGGCCAATAGAAAAAGCCACCCAATTTGGGTGGCTTTTCTATTGGCGGAGAGGGGGCAATGCCTCTCATGTACACAACACGTAATATCCCCTGGACACACCATATTATAACATAATACGGTGTGTCCACAACGAGATAGTCCCTGCCGGCGGCACGTCGTACTCATCGATCAGAATACCTTTTTGTCATATTTTTTCATAATGCATCGACATATCTGCAATACTTGAAAAAATATGCAAACACCCCTTTTTAGGTAGATTTCTTTTTTCTGAACAAAAAATATGCACTTGTCATCATGATGTAAAAGCAAATTCCTGTTCCACCAAGCATTCCCGCGCACCCATTGGTGCGAGGTTGATCAGAAGTGGAAGAAGCTGCGTCCGTAGTCACGGCATCATTGCCCATTTGCACCCCGCACAAATCACACAGATGATTCAGATCGGCATCCGAACACAGGGTAAGAGCCTCTCCGCAGTAATCACAGACATGGGAGTCGGCCTGCGCACTGTGTTCTCCGATCTGACGATCACAAACATCGCAGACATGGTCCAACTCCTGATCCACACACTTTGTGACCATTTGGCCACAATACAGACAGTCGTGGGTGTTGATACCGGCCACATGGTTTCCCACAAATGTGAAGCAAACGTCACAGGCGTGATCCCGATCATTGTCACGACAGTCTGCGACTGCATTCCCGCAGTACGCGCAAATATGACTGCCGCTTACTTCCACGTGCTCGCCCATAAACGTCGCGCACGTATCACAGGTGTGATTCCTATCCATATCCATGCAGGAAGATACCGGCTCATCGCAATAGCTACACCGATGAGTACCTTCGATGGCCACGTGGGTCCCGACGGGCAAGCCGCACACATCACAAGAATGATTCTTGTCCGTATCCTGGCAGCTGCCGATTTTTTCGCCGCAATAAGCGCAAGTATGATCCTGTGCCACGGACTCGTGATTACCGGTCTCGGCTCCGCAAATATCACAGGCATGATTCTTATCCGAATCCGAGCAATCCGAAACCTTTACATTACAGTAGCTGCAAATGTGGGTACCAACCTTCTCGGTATGTTTGCCCGTAAAGATCCCACAAATATCGCAGACATGATCCCGATCTCCATCATTGTAGCTTGTAACACTCTGCCCGCAATATACGCAGGTATGGCGGCCCGCTTCAGCCTCATGGGTACCCATGGCCGCACCGCATACATCGCATACGTGATCGCGATCCTCATCCGCACACTCCGTCAAAATTTCCCCGCAATAGGCACAAACGTGGCTTCCTGCGGAAATCTCATGAGTTCCCATGGTTGTACCGCATATGTCGCACTCGTGATCCTGATCGACATCCTCGCAGGAGGTTACGGGTTTTCCACAATAGTCGCACTCGTGCTGTTCCGATACGGCCAAATGCTCGCCCATGACTTCGGAGCAAGCATCACAAGCATGATCCTTATTCTCGTCCACGCATTCGGTCATCAGCTCCCCGCAATATTCACAGACGTGGGGATCCGTTCCGGTCTTATGTTCACCCACGCTTTCATGGCAAACATCACAAACGTGATCTCGTTCCTCATCTGTGCAGTCGGAATGCTGAATCGTATCCCAACCATCCGTATACGTCCGACAGTCGTTACAGAAGATACCTGCCGTGTGAATCGTGGATGTTTCGGCATCTACCTCACGGGGAACGAAATCAATGTTTTTGTGCTTACATCCCACGTCCACAGAGAACGTGGTCATTTGTCCGTTGTAGGTAATGTTTACGGACTTGGCTCCATCCGTTTCGGTGTTCACACTGTCTACAGAATAGCCGTATATGGGATTTTGGAAATTGTCGACTACGAGCAAACCGGTCGTATTGATCTTATCTCCAATCTGATAAGTCGTACGATAAGGAAGGTTGTCCACGTGAATTTCGGTCAAATACGCGGGCGCAGACGCGGACTCGGTGGCAACACCTTGCACGCCGGTATTCACGCTGGTAGAAACAAAATCGCCGTCCGACTTTTCTGCCGCGCTCTTATGAATGGGATTGTCGGAGTTCGACGAATCATAGTACAAGTTGTCCGCAAACGATCCCGACTGATTTCCCGCGATGATGCCGGAATACACCTTTGCATTGACACGGTTATAGGTATGCGACCACAAGAAACTCCACTTGTAATAGCGGGCATAGGTTGTGGTAGAGATCGTGGTTCCGCCAACGTAATTGTTCTTCACCGTCGTATTGTCCGTTGAGCCAACGATTCCGCCTGCCCGTACCGTCGTGTACATGGTCATGTCATCCTGGGGAAACAAATTACCTGAATCGTAGAGTTCCCGCGTAGAAATCGTACCCTGAAGCGTGCTGTCAACCACAGAACAATGTTGGATCACACTTCCGCTTGTTCCGTATGCGGCAATACCGCCCACAACAACCGCGAACGATGTATATCCGCTGGACCCGGTATAATTGTGTCGGTAGATATCAATTTTGGATTTGTACAGGTGGCAGTTGGTGATCACACCGCTGTTTTGATTCGCAATACCACCGACACCGATCTCACCCGCGGTACTGGAGCTCAGATGCAGGTTTTCAAATCGAAGATTCTTGATCTCACCGCGGTTGATACCAAACAAGCCCATGGCTCCGGACCAGTTCTGAATGGTATGGTCGCCGCCGTCAAATACACCGTAGAACTCCGAAATCGTGGTGATCGTTTGACCCGAAACATCGATATCGCCAATCATTTTCACGTGTGAAGCATTTGTCCAGCAAGAGCTATCCGACGTGAAATCCTTCAGATGAGCCACAGTGGAGATCAAGTAGGGAGCCTCGGCATTGCCGTAGCCTCCTGCCCATTTCCGATTTACGATCTTGAATGTCAGCGAATACACATTCAGAGGTTGCTCCAATACGCCTTGCCCATACACGTAAGAAACCGTAAACGTAGCGCCGGGTGCTCCGGTAATCGTCAGAGAACCGGTATCATGAAGGTCAGCATCATTGGCGTTTGAGGTTACGAAGGAAAAGCCGCAACCGAAAATGTCCTCAATCTCGTCAGGAAGCGCAAACATCTGGTAGGTCGCGCCCGGATATACCTCTACGGCGTTGCTCTTGACAGGGGCAAAATACTGCTCTTTATTTTCGGTATATCCAACATAGGTATTCAGCAAATACACATCGGAAAGATTGGCCGCGACCTTGGACGAAACCGTTGCCGTACCCTCGTCAATTTTTTTTATGTTATTCTTGATTTCCTGGATCGTCAGTTTGTTCGAGGAGCCGTCCAGCGTACCGTCCAACGTGTAGCCGATAAATTGCCCCTGGGCCGTCATGTCATCCATGTGTTCGTAAACGTAATTCAACTGATAGGAAGACGCATACGCCATGCAGTATTTTTGGAAGGTGTCCGCTTCAAACAGCTTAAGCGTAAACTCCTGGCATTCGTCCAGGATGGCTTGATACCCCTCTGCATCCGAAGGCTGAATATTGCTGACCCGCATCCGATACTCATAATACAGATCCAAAATGCTCTCGTTGTTGAAGCGGATCTCACCCGTAATGTACCCCTGCAGATTCTTCATTTTGTAAGCTTTCATGTACAGGTCATCCATTTTAGCTCGGACGGTCGCATCGTTTGCATGGGGATCGTCCAGAACCTCGATGATATTCAGATACGCTTCTTCCAGATCACTATATGCAGAAGAAAAGAACTCCGTGTAAAACTGATCCAGTGCCGACCGCAGGTAGGTATATTCAACCACGTTGCCCAGCTCGCCGATTTGTGCCGTGATATCCCGGCGCAGAGCTGCAATATCCTTGCGCAATTCCTCAATCGAGCTCTGCGTAGCCTGGAACTGCTCGATCATGGTTGATTTCAAGTCATCGATCTGCTGGTTTTCGTCGGCATTCCCCGAAAAATAGGCCATAGCCAATTTTGCCCAATCCCCCACGCCGCCTTGATTGTTTTCGGTCGCGTAAACGATGGCCCCGATACCTTTCACCGTGACAGATATTCCCTTGGCCACCTTAAAAATCGAATGGGAGGTTACCATCGAAGATGGCACCCATACGTATTTTGCCTGGGATTCAATGGTGGTCAGCGGTATCAATGCGCCCATCAGCATGACAACGGCTACGATGGTTGCCGATACCCTTTTCCAAATTGTGTGTTTCGTCATTTCTTTTTCCTCCGCTCGTTTGCTTTTTGCTCGCAGCATCTTTCATCAAATTTTGATAACGTTCATTATAGCGCCAAAAAGCCACCGTGTCAATCCCTTTTTGACCGATAAATGTTTTTTTGAAAGTTCTGATTTCCGTGTTATCCGAAAATCACAATCTGCCGGATAGGGGAATCGTTGCTTCGGCTAGTATTGAACACCCCGCGGGTGGCAAACAGTAAAAAGCCCGGTAGGTTTTGGCTTAATAGTGGCAAGTAACTATTTGCCGCAGAGAACGGTGTGACCCGAAGGTCACGCCGTTTTTCTGCGTCCATAGGTTGTTTCTGTAGTAATTGTTTCGGAAATAACGGGAATTTCCACATCGTCCACGAAGTTGAAGTAAATCTTAACTTTCTGCTGCCGCTTGCCGCAGGACTTGTCCGGGGCAAAGACTACGATCTTCTTGATATACTCATTGACGATGGTCTGTGTCAGCTCCTTCACATCCACATATTTCTGTGTCAGAGCGATAAAGGCGTTCAAGCCCTCATCCATTTCTTCCCGCTGTTCCACCCATTCCTCGATAACATCAATTTCGAGCCTTAACCGTTCCTGTTCTTCCTCATAGTCAGCAGACATCTTCTTGTATCTGTCCTTGCT
>CAYRTP010000077.1:0-10629 GCA_964427175.1 uncultured Clostridium sp.
CTGCTTGGGGTCCAGGCCTACGGTGGGCTCGTCGAAGATGATGACCTTGGGGGAGCCGATGAGAGCACCCGCGATGCCCACGCGCTGGCGGTAGCCCTTGGACAGGTTCTTGATGACACGCTTCCGCACGTCGCCGATGCGGACTACCTCGCAGACCTCGCCGATGTGAGCCTCGCGGCCCAGCTTACAGCCCTTGAGGTCATAGTTGAAGTTGAGGTACTCGTCTACCGTCATGTCCAGGTAGAGGGGGGGCTGCTCGGGCAGATAGCCGATCTGACGCTTGGCGTTCAGGGGGTCGCCCAGTACGTCGATGCCCGCCACGCTGACACGTCCCGCGGTGCTGGAGAGGTAGCCCGTCAGGATGTTCATGGTGGTGGACTTACCCGCGCCGTTGGGGCCGAGGAAGCCGACGATCTCGCCCTCCCCGATCTCCAGGCTGATGTCGTCCACCGCGCAGTTGGAGCCGTAGTTCTTGACCAGATGTTCGATCTTAATCATGGATGGTTGATCCTTTCTTTACTCCCCGCAGGGAGTTGTATTATCAAATTCAGCATCCACGGGGGTGGATGCAACAAGTCATTTTACATTATATCATAATATTGTAACGAATTTATGAACCAGCAGACAATCATCGCAAATTCTTCTTGATTTTTCGGTGAATTTTTGCGCAATTTTTGGGGGATTGATCCCATATACGGAAATCCCCCGACAGATTTTCGGTCTGTCGGGGGGTTCGCAAAACAGGATTTACCGATTCTTCGTGTCTCGGTCCGCGTTGCTCCGTAAGATATCCGTGATTTCCGCGAGATAATGGACGATTGCGGCAATGGTGTACAGCACAAGCATCGCAACGGCGGCCCGGGCTGTGTACAGCAAGAGGGGCACGGGTTCCGCGTCGGCAAAGCTCTCCACGATGCCGACCGCGACCGCCAGGATGAGCAGGATCCAGGCAATTGCACGCAGCAGCATGGCGATCTTGCTTTTACTGGATATCATTTTTTGATAGAATTTGTTGTTCATCTGTATATCCTCCAATTTTGTATTTCTGTTTCATCGGGTTTTCGTAAATGTATCTTACATGTTCTTCATAATCCTGACGGTTGCGGATAATGTGATCGAAGAATAATTTTTGCCAAATAGAATAGCCAATTCGTTTTGTGATGTATCCCTTCAACTGCTGCACGACACGTGACACTGTAGGGGCGGCCATTGGCCGTCCGCTCTCGTCAGCGCATATCATCAGTAACAAATGAACGTGATCAGGCATGATTACATATTGATCAATTTTCAATGCGGGGTATATTGAGGGAATATTTTTGATGGCTTCATCTGCAATTTTTCCATATTGTGATAATTGCACATCTTGCGGACAACCAGTGGTCGCTCCTACGTTAGCCCAAAAATAATTGCGTCTTTCCGAAGTGCAAATTGTCAAAAAATATGCACCGCACGAGTTATAATCGTAATGTTCCAAACGATTCTTTTTTCTCTGCGGACGACCGATGGTCACCCCTACATGATCTTTGTCCATATTTATCACCAAAACCATTATAACACAAATTGGTAAAGAAAGTAATATATTTTCAAGATTTGTGAATCTATCTATTTGGCTTGCCCAACGTTCTTGTTTGCGTAGGGGCGGCCATTGGCCGTCCGCACATTTGCCCTTGCCATCAAGTAGCGGACGAGCGATGCTCGCCCCTACACAGGGGGGAACATGAACCGTTATCAAACACACATATTACCACGCAAAGACCGTCACGAATATCCAAAACAGTCAATTCAAATACTACTCGGATTAAAATCAATACTCAAGATCGGCTTATTGGTTCCGCGGCTGTCGGTGGTGAAGGCGGTGAGGATAGCGGCGAACATGGCGCGGGAGCGGCGGTTGAGGCGGCACTTGATCACCATGCGCATACGGTAGACGTTGTCCACCCGATAGACGGGGGCCTCGAAGGGGCCGAAGGCCACCACGGGCACGTCGGAATATTCCTCGGTGTTCTGTCGGCGGAGCTCCTCGCTCAAACGCAGGCAGGCCTTTTGGAGCTCCTTTTCGTCGGGGCAGGTGAGGGTCATGAGCACAAGGTCGCAGAAGGGGGGGAACTGGAGCAGACGGCGGAGGCGGATCTCCCCGTGGAAGAACCGCTCGTAGTCCTGGGCGCAGGCCAGGCGGATGATCTCACTGTCGGGGTTCATGGTCTGAATGACCGCCAGGCCGGGCTTGTCCCCCCGTCCCGCGCGGCCGATGACCTGGGTGAGCATGGAGAAGGTCCGCTCCCCCGCTCGGTAGTCATCCAGGTAGAGGGACATATCCGCCATGAGCACCCCCACCAGGGTCACGTCGGGAAAATCGTGTCCCTTGGTGACCATTTGGGTGCCCAGCAGGATGTCGGCCTCGTGGTTGCGGAAGCCCCCCAGCAGTTGGTTGTAGGCCGACTTGGTGGTGGTGGTATCCGCGTCCATACGCATGACCCGCGCCGAGGGGAATGCGGTGTGCAGGTCCTCCTCCACCCGCTGGGTGCCGAAGCCCATACGGATGAGGTGGGGAGAGCCGCACTCGGGGCAGGTCTCGGGCAGGGGACGGCGGGAGCCGCACCAGTGGCAGACCAGCTCACCCTCGGTGCCGTGACGCTTGACGTGGTAGTTCATGGCCACCGAGCAATTGGGGCAGGACACCGCACGGCCGCAGGAGCTGCACACCGTCTGATGGCTGTAGCCCCGTCGGTTGAGGAACAGCACCGACTGGTTCCCTTCCTCGTGTACCCGTCCCAGCTCCCGCGTCAGGGTCTCCCCCAGGGGAGACAGGTTGCCGCGCCCGGGCTCGCCCCGCATATCCACGATATGCACGTCGGGCAGACGGGCCTCGCCGTAGCGGTTTTTCATGGTGATGAGGGTATATTTTCCGTCCATGGCCTTTTGATAGCTCTCCAGCGAAGGGGTGGCCGAGGCCAGGAGCATGAGGGCGTTTTCGGTGGCGCAACGGAAGCGGGCGATGTCGCGGGCGTGGTATTTGGGGTCCTGGTCGGACTTATAGGTGTGCTCCTGCTCCTCGTCCATGACGATAAGACCCAGGTTGGGCACGGGGGCAAACACCGCCGAGCGGGTGCCCACCACGATGGGTGCCTCCCCCGACAGGATGCGGAGGTGGGAATCCAACCGCTCCCCCGCCGAAAGTCCCGAGTGGATCACCGCCACCCGACGGCCGTAGCGGGCGTGGAATATGTGGAGCATCTGGGGGGTCAGGCCGATTTCGGGGAGCAGGACGATGACCCCGCGGCCGCTGTCCAGCACGCGGTCGATGGTCTCCAGGACCACGCAGGTCTTGCCGCTTCCCGTGACTCCGTGGAGCAGGGCGGCCTTGGGCTGGCCCGATCGGGCCAGGGCCTCCAGGGTGGCCACCGCCTCGGCCTGCTCGTCGCTGAGGCTGTGGCAGGTACGGATCCCGTCTCCCAGCTCGGCCTCGGAGGTATGGAAGGACTCCTCCTCACGGGCGGTGATCAGGCCCTTATCCGTCAATGCCTTCAGGTGGGAGGAGGCCGCCCCCGTCAGCCGACGGAGCTCCGTCTCATCCACCTGGCCGCAGGCCTCCACCAGGACCTCCAGCACCCGCTTTTGGGGCTCGGAGGTGACACGGGGATGGCCCTTCTCCCCCCGCAGGACCGCCTCGGCGGTCTCGGCGGGACAATTCAGGGAAAACGCCCGCACCACGGGGACCTCGGGCTGATGGACGGTCAGCTCCCTGCGGATCAGCTCCTTATCCACCAGCCGTCCCAGGGAGTCGGCGGCCTTGGCACCGAAGCGGTGCTTGACCGTCTGTCCCGTCACTGCCCGACGGGTGCGGATGTATTCCAGCACCATGAGATCCTGGGCGGACAGGGAGGCGCGGCGGCCGTCCCCGTGGGGAGGCTCCTCCTCGGCGGGGCTGTAGTAATCCACCAGGGTAGCCAGGGCCGAGGCGGGGACCACGGTCCGCACCGCGTCGCCCATGGTGCAGAGGGTGGTCTCCTTGAGGTAGAAGCAGAGGGAGAGCTGGGTCTCGGTGAGGAACAGCTTTTCACGGCAGACGCTCTCGATGGGCTTGACCCGCTCGGGCGGGACCTCGGCGGGGAGGGCCGAGGCATCCCCCACCGACACCACTACCCCCAACTGCTTTCGATTGCCGAAGCCGAAGGGGACCGTGACAAAAGCCCCCCGTCTGACCGATTCTGCCATGAAACGGGGGATAAAATAATGGTAGGCCCCGTCAATACAGAACGGGTTGCCCAAAATGTGTACGCCGGCGTACACAGGTACGTCGGCGTATGCGGCGCCATCATGGCGGGATATGGTATTCTGCTCCACGGCGGTGCCTCCTCAATGATGGATTTCGGTCACGGATCAGTCTTCCTCAGACTCGGCAAAATCCTCGTCAGCCTCGGACTCCTCGTCCTCCGGATCCTCATCCTCGAGGGTCTCGTCCAGCTCCTCCTCGTCCTCGAGGATCTCGTCCTCGATGATCTCGTCGTCCTCGAGAGGCTCATCCTCATCCAGGCGCAGATCCTCGTAGGGACGGTTGATGCCGGCCAGGATGGCCTGCTCCTCCCGCTCCTGCTCGGCGGGATCCTTATGGACGATCTCATACTCGCCCTTGTAGATGCGGCCGATGGCCAGCTTGACGGCCTTCTCGTCCCGGACTTCCTTGTCGATCATGGCCAGGAGAGGCTTATCGGTCTCCTTGTTGCCGGTCATCTGACGCTCGGCCTCCACCCGCTGGCGGGTGTACTCATTGGTGATCATGCGGGCGCACTTGGCGGTGGCCAGCGCGATCTCGTAGCGGTTATACTCGCCGCCCTTGGTAAGCTCGTTGATGGTGGGGTAGATCATGTGTATATCTCCTTTACTGTTGAATCGAAAATCAAATAGGTGGATTATGCCTCGGAGTCTTCCTCGTCCACGTCCATGGACATATCGCCGTCGCTCTCCAGGCGGTTGGCGATGGTCTCGGTCTGAATGGCGGCCAGGATGACGTGCTCGGAATCGGTGATGATGACGGCGCGGGTCTTACGGCCGCAGGTCACGTCGATGACACGGCCGTCATCCTTGGCATCCTGGATGAGCCGCTTGATGGGAGCGGAATCGGGGCTGACCAGGGTGACGATGCGGTCCACGGCCACCATGTTTCCGTAGCCGATGTTGATGAATTTCATGATATGCGTGTCCTTTCTTGGGTGCGGAGTGGGTCGGTGAATGACGGCGGATTACTCAATATTCTGGATCTGCTCGCGGATTTTTTCCAGCTCGCTCTTCACGTCGGCCACGGTCTGGGCCATGGCGGCATCCGAGCACTTGGAGCCGATGGTATTGATCTCCCGATTGGTCTCCTGGAGCATGAAGTCGATGCGGCGGCCCACAGGCTCGGGAGACTTGAACAGTCCCTCCAGGGCATCGAAGTGGGAGGCCAGACGGACCAGCTCCTCGTCGATGGCTACGCGGTCGGCGTAGACGGCGCACTCGGTGACCACACGGTTCTCGTCGAAGGTCACGCCGTTCCCCGCTTCCCCGAGGGCGGCGCGGAGCCGCTCCTCAAAGCGGACACGGTAGGCGCGGATGTTCTCCTCGGAGCGGGCGGCAATGGTAGCCACCATACCGCGGATGACCTCCAGCTTGGCCAGCACGTCCTCGCCCAAGCGGGCACCCTCCCGCTCACGGGCGGCGAGGAAAGCCTCGGTAGCCTGGGTCAAGGCGGGGGAGAGCTTGGCCCACACGGCATCGTCATCCTCGTCGGCATCCTCCTTGACGGGGACCATGACCCCGGGTAGGGTCAGCATACGGGACGCGGTGAGGTCATTGGGGACCCCCAGCTGTGCCTCCAGGGCAACGGCGGCCTCCAGGTAGCGGCGGGCGGCCTCGAAATCGGGCTCCAGCACGGTCCCGCCCGACTGGGTGCGGGTATCGGCCACCGATACGTTCACGTCCACCTTACCGCGGCTGACACCCAGGCGGCTGAGCGCGGACTTGATCCGCTCCTCCTGGGCCGTCCAGGCGCGGGGGAGACGGATGTTCAGATCTAAATAACGATTGTTGACCGATCGGAGCTCGACGGTCACCTCATATCCTTCCCCCGCGACCTGTGCGCGGCCGAAGGCTGTCATGCTTCTCATACACAAATCTTCCTTTTGGATTATTCTGCTATCATGCTGTAGGCATATCTATACATTTTCATTTTACACCATTTTCATTTTCTTGTCAATGGTTTTCATGAATTTTTGGCGCATACGCACAAAAGATTTTTCATTTCCCGCCCCGGGTTGGGCAGAATCCCCGTCCGATTTGCCCGCGTTTGAGAATTTTTGAAATTTTTTTGAGAATCTGCATCATATTCCGTCAAAATCTTCGTCTTATATGGTAGAATGATAGCGCAGCATTCCGAGAAAGGAGGCACCCATGAACCCAACCAAAGCCCTGACCGATGCCGACATCGTGGAGATGTACCTGGCCCGCGACGAATCGGCCATTGAGGCCACCGCCCGCATATACGGCCCCTACTGCCTGTCGGTGGCCATGAATATTCTGCAAAACCACCCCGATGCCGAGGAGTGTGTCAACGACACCTACCTCAAGACCTGGAACTCCATCCCGCCCCAAAAGCCTACCATCCTGCGGCTGTTCTTGGGCAAGATCACCCGCAATTTAGCCATCGACCGCTACCGCCAACGAAAGGCGCGGGGCGGAGAGTTTGAGGTCACGTTAGAAGAATTAGCCGAAGTCCTGCCCGCCCGCGAGGAGGACGACGGCCACCTGCCCATGCTCCTGGCGGAATTTTTAGAGGACCTGCCCGAGGCGGAGCGGAACCTGTTCATCCTCCGCTACTGGCACGGCCACTCGGTGGCGCGGCTGGCCCGTGCCTTCCGCATGAAGCCCAACAACCTCTCGGCGCGGCTCTACCGCACCCGCGAAAAGCTCCGCGCCTATCTGACCGAAAGGGGGTATTCGCTATGACCGAATCCATGAAAAACCGCGCGCTGAACGTCTTTGCCGCCATGGGGGACATCCCCGATCGCTACGTGGCCGCCGCCGAGGAGGCTCTGATGGAGGCCGAGTCGGGCAACCGCCGGGCCCTGCGGCCTGCGGGACCCTTCCGCCGATTTTTGAAAAGCGGGTGGGGGGCCGCCGTGATCTCGGGGATCGTGGCCTTGACCGTACTGTTCCTCATCATCCGCGCGGGGCAACAGCCCCCCGTCCACGGGCCGAACCAGCCGCCCCTCGGAAGCAGTATCGCCATCAGCGAGGAGGGGGCGGATTTCACCATCGCCACCGAGGAGGATTACTACCCCGTCAACACCAACCGCATCACGGTGGTCATGACGGGTGTGACCCCCGGGAAGTCCATCTCCATGACCAACGCCTGGTATTTAGAATGGCTCACCGACAAGGGGGCGCAGGCGGTTGAGATCTACTACACCGAGGAGGCCGCCATCTCGGCCAAGCCTGCCAGGGGGGAATACGCCACTCTGAAAAAGGCCATCCTGATCAACGACGCCAAGGGCTACGCGCTCCAGCCCGGGTCCTATCGGCTTCACGCCACGGTGTATAACGGGGAGGAGTACGTGTCGGTGGCCTGGTGCGAGTTTGAGGTGGCAGAGCCTGAGGTGGAGACCTTGATCGTCAGCGACCACCAGACGTTCCGCTATGACCCCCGCGCCGTTGCGGTTCCCTTCACGGTGACCACCGTTCCCCAACTCACCTACGGAACCGATCAGGTCATGCTGACGGTGACCGCCGAGGAGCCTATGGTCTCGCTGTTTGAGCAGCCTGTTTACTGGCACATCCAGAGGGAGGACGGTTATCTCCACACCTCCGTGGGCAGATGGGAGGTTACCGACACATCCTCCGAAGCCTACGTCAAGGGCACGGACCCGGAGGAGGGGGCTTATGCCACCTACACCGTAGAGATCTCCCTGCTCGCCCCCGAGGACTGGGAGCCGGGCACCTACCGCGTGTACGCGCTCACCGAGCCGCTGGGCGAGGAGAATGTGTATGCGGCATCCTGTACGTTTACGATTTTGGGGGAGGAGGAGACGGTATATCCGGTGATTGAGGAGGAGATAAGCGAAAATCCCATATGGAATATCGCCGCCATGGAAGCGTATCCCAGGGCCGCCGAACAGCCCTACACCATCTCGGTCCCCGACCTTCCCTACAGCACGAATACCATTCCCGTCACCGTCACGGCCAAGGAGCCCGGGGTGAGTCTACCGACCTTCCGAAACTGGAAGATCGTCAAGCTGATGGGGACGTCCGACCCTTACCAGGCGACCTGGTATTACGCCGAGAATCCCTCCGAGCCCACGACCGTGCTGGGATACTCCGTGTGTCAGGAGAACCTCACGCTGTATGGATGGAACAACGGTATCTACCGCATCTACGCTCTCAACGAAAGCAACGAATATATCGACTACTGCGATTTCGCCTATTACAGCGACTCAACCCCTCTGCCCTTCGAGCTGTCTTGGATCACCAAGGATAAGTTCACCACCTCTCGGGATACCCACCTGCAGGTTTGGTTCCAGGGCAAAAAACGGGGAGAAAGACTGATATGCAGTCCGCAATGGTCCATCTACCGCTATGAAAGCTCCAAGGAGAAAACCCTCATCGGTACCTCCGCGGTCACCGAATTTCAAGGTCTGGAGGTCGGCCCCGAGGAGTACGCCGTTGAGGCCATGGAATTGAGCATCTACCACGCCACAGGCGGCCAAACGGCCACCTTGCCCGAGGGAATGTATGAGCTGGTCTACCATTACAAAACCGAATCCGGGGACGTATTCGACTACAGCCTGGTGTTTTCGGTCTATGACGGAAATTGAATCCAACGCACCGCAAACAGGGGTTCCCGCCGTTGGGAACCTCCTTTTTGACCGCAGGGTGCCATATTTTTTGCAAAAATTCACCCCAAATTCAAAAAAAGTTTGCTCTACCCCCTTGTCAAGAAGCGGTTTTTGGTGTATAATATAAAATAACTGTAGGCGCGGCACCCCGCATCGGGGACAAGCCCGCGGTAAAACAAGAAAAATTAACCTTTGGAGGTATTTTACAATGGTAGTAGCAGGCGATTTCAAAAACGGTCTGACCTTTGACATGGACGGCGTCGTCTATCAGGTCATCGAGTTCCAGCACGTTAAGCCCGGTAAGGGCGCCGCTTTCGTCCGCGCCAAGATCAAGAACTGCATCAGCGGCGGCGTGACCGAGCGTACTTTCAACCCCACCGATAAGTTCGAGAACGCTTACATCGAGCGTAAGGATATGCAGTATTCCTACGATGACGGCGATCTGCTCCACTTCATGGACACCGAGACCTGGGAGGAGACCCTCATCGGTCACGATCAGGTTGGTGAGAACTTCCAGTTCGTCAAGGAAGAGATGATGTGCAAGATCATCTCCTACAAGGGCACCGTCCTGGGCGTTGAGCCTCCCACATTCGTAGAGCTCCAGGTCACTTCCACCGAGCCCGGCTTCGCAGGCAACACCGCCACCAACACCCTGAAGCCCGCTACCCTGGAGACCGGCGCTGTGGTTAAGGTTCCCCTGTTCATCAACGAGGGCGAGATCCTCAAGATCGACACCCGTACCGGTGAGTACCTGTCCCGCGCGTAATCGCGTTTGACCGCGCGCAAGCGCACCCGACCCTTTGGGGTCACACTTCGATTCCATTTCGGAAAGGAGACTACACTTATGTCTATGATGGAAAAAGCCATGTATCTCAAGGGCCTGTGCGACGGCCTGGAGCCCGATCAGTCCACCAAGGAGGGCAAGCTCCTGGTAGCTATGCTGGATATGGTGATGAAGATGGCCGAGGAGATCGACGATCTGCAGGAGCAGGTTGACGAGCTGGAGGACTACTGCGACGAGCTGGACTCCGATCTGGGCGACGTTGAGGAGGTTCTTCTGGACCTGGACGACGATTGCTTCGATTACGATTACGATGATGACGATGACGATGATGACGACGACGATGACGATGACATCGACGTAGATTACGAGTGCGACGGCAACTGCGCCGGCTGTGATTTCGACTGCGGCTTCGACGAGGACGAGGACCTCTTTGATGAGGACGAGGACGAGGAAGACGAGTACTTCGAGGTCATCTGCCCCGCTTGCGGCGACATCATCAACTTCGATTCCTCCATCGATCCCGAGAATCTCCGCTGCCCCAACTGCGGCGAGAAGTTCGAGTGCATCGTAGAGGAGGACGATCTCAAGGCCCTGGACGGCATTGAGGACTCCGACGAGGAATAATCCCATCCATAACAAATCAGGGGGAGATCTGCGGATCTCCTCCTTTTTTGTGAACAATTCCAAAGAAAAACATGAGAATACAAGCAAATTATTTCGGTTTCTCCCGCGAAATCTTATTTTACCATCTTGCAAAAAGCCTCAATTTATGGTATAATAAAATGAATACGCTTATACACGATCATCTTCGAAGCAAGTCTGCATACCTTCCACCAAAATTTGAAACAGGAGAAACATTATGAACGGAATCGGACAGTGGACCCTCGTGTCCTACCTGATCGAAAAGCTGAACGCAGAAGGCACCCCCACCGCCTCCCTCATCACCATCGGCGGGATTCTGCTCTGCATCGTGGTTCC
>CAYRTP010000078.1:0-10619 GCA_964427175.1 uncultured Clostridium sp.
CGGCGGCTCCTCGGGACAGTTATATTATACAATATTTTGGCAAAAAAATCAAGAGTTTAGGGGTAAAATCCCAACCGCAATCTTGTACAATCCGCAGCAGTTGCGCTTGTGCAAAATGTCCGTTGGATACGGCTCGTCAAGTCATACCAATAATCGGCAAATGGATATGTGCGTCTATGATCTCATCCACCCGCCATATATGTCTCACAAAACATCCTCACGGAAAAGTGTGGAATCCGCGCCCATATGAATCAACAGATTTTTCATATAGTGGTAGGAGCAGCTGTGTAACAGGAGTTCAGAGACCTCTCCCACGCGGCGATTCTCCGCCAGCTCAAAGGAGGTTCCCTTTACCCACAGATTGAACGCGCCCATTGCCTGGCCACACCAGATCTGCATATCGAACTTTCGGGAGGAATCCCCCTGCACGGCCCAGCGGGAAGAATTGCCAAGATACCAGCGGAACACCAGGGCCATCTTGGTTTTCGGGCTTTTTTCCGCCTGCGCAATCTTGGAGGGATCCACGCGGGAGAAATAGTCCTTCGTATCTTTCCAAATATTCTCAAAGCTATTCTTCAGGATCTTCTTTTCGATCCGCTCCCGCTCCGCGGCGGGGATTTCTTCAAAGGATGCGAATTTGACGTAGCACTCGTACAGCTTCTGCGCGTTTTGGGCATACATGGTCTTTTTCTTGATGACCTCAACCTTCGCGCCCATTTCAAACATATCGGCACAGGGGGCCATGGTCACATCCGCCATTTCGGTTTCCGCCAAAAGCTGCTTGACGTAATCCGACGTACCCGATTCGACACAACCCTGATTTACGGAACCGGTAACCACGTAGGCGGCACCCATTTCGAAGGCACCCAGGCAGGAAAGGCCCGTACCGATGCCGCCACCTGCCCCCACGCGAACTCTCTGACCATAGCCAAACTCTTTCTGCTTGCGGTTGGTCAAAGCGATCAACGCGGGAAGCATGGACACCAGGGGACGGCCGTCGGTATGTCCGCCCGAATCGGCCTCCACCGTAATGTCATCAGCCATGGGGATCTTGGCGGCAAGGACCGCCTCCTCCGCTGTAATCAGACCATTTTTCAGCAGCGCGTCCACCGCTTCCTTCGGGGGAGGCGAGACGAACTTCTCCAGGACTTCCTCACGGGAGACCTTGGCGATGATCTTATGGGGAATGACCACCCCGCCGTCCTCCAAACGGATTCCCTTCACGCGGTAGTAAACCAGGGCCTCGGAGGGCGTAATGTAAGCCGAAGCCTCAACCGCGGGAACATCTTCCTCCACCAAAAGCTTCGCCAGCTCCATCTCGGCTTGCGCATTCCGATTGGACAGCATATTGATCATGTAGGGCTTACCGTCCAGCTCTGCCTTGATGCGCCGGATCGCCTGCTTCACGGCTTCCGGTCTCATACCACCGGAGCCGTAAGACCCCATACAACCGGCCTTACCCAGGGCGATCACCATATCGGCAGACGCGATTCCATTCGCCATAGCGCCACCGTAAAGAGCGTATTTCAGGCCGTACGTCTTTTTGAATTCATCATCACCGAAATCTCCCGCCGTCAGATTGGGGATCATAAAACAATCCCCTTCCCGCGGTTTTTCGGCGGAAATCACGATCTGCCCCTTCTTCCCACTAACATATAGAATCGGGAACTGCTCGCAGGCAAGGATACGGCAGCTGTTTTCTTGATTGACAATTGGCATAGGTAAGTCTCCTTATTCGTTCGCATCGGTAAGTTTTAGCGTGTAGCTGTCGATCTGCATGATCTGCACGTCGTCGTTGAAGATCGCGGCATCGAAGTAAGCGCAGATAGCGTCCTCTGTTTCCACGACCTCCTTGATATTGACCTCATAGCGAAGAATACTGTAGCCGTGGCGGACCTGTCCGCGGAATCTGGAATCCACGCGGTTGCCCTTGATCATGGTAAAAATGGGATTCTTGAATTTGTCCAGCAGCCCCGCGTGGGCAAAGAGGAACATACCCAACTGCGTCACACCGTCGCTGGTAATGATAGCGGGGAATACGGGGTCATTCTTGAAATGCGCCTTGAAGGGCCACATATCGGGAGTGATCTGCTTCTCGCCGCAGATGAGGCCTCTACCGTAGCTGCCGCCGTTATAGTCAATGTTGGTCACGCGGTCGATCATCTTCAGATCGTAGGGCAGATAGTAGACCTCCTTCGGGATGGGCTTGACCCCGAAGCAAGCCTCATAGTCGCCTCTGTAGAAGGCATCCAACTCGGGCTTCTCGTAGGTGGTTCGGGTCGTGTCGCTGATATGGATGAACTCCTTGGGCTCCACGTTCTTGCGCATCTTGAGCTTGGGCTGGATGATGCCCTTGTTGGAGGCCAGGTCCGCTCTGGTAAAGAAGCCGCCCGTGGCTTCGGTCACCGAGATCAGCTCGTCACCGTTGTAGCTTTCGAAGGTAAAGAACAGGAGGGTGGTGGAGCCGTTCTTAACGAATCGATTGATTTTCAGGACCGTACGGAGGGTATCGCCCACACGGAAGGGGCGCTCGCTGTGGGCGGTCATAAAAGAGTCAATGGCACGGTAGGACAGAGTACCCTGGGAAATGGCATCCAGGCCCATGTAGGCGATGAGGAAAATGGCGATGTGGGAGGCCTCGGAGGCGATCAGGGGGCTGACGTAGGTGCTTCCCGCGCGGAACACGCAATCCTCGTCCATATCGTACTCCGCCACGATGGAGGAGGGGCGGAACACACCGTATTCGGCATCGATGGAAACGATACGGGAGACGAACAGGAAGGGGGGCAGGGGCATTCTGGCGCGGACGGGGTACTGATCCACGTCCTTGTACCGATCACCGAGGACCGCCGACATGGAAGTATCCGTCATGGTAACCACCTGCTCACGGTTATAGAGGTAGTTCTTGGAAGCGTAAGGGAATCTTGCCTGCGCGGGAGCGAGATCAACCGGGGCGGTTGCGGGAGCGGGCATCCCCAGCATCTGCTCGTACAGCTTGTTCTGAGCATCCATAAAGACCTTGAAAGCCTTTTCGTTGTTCAGCATCTGCTGTTGCAGAATTTGGGCAAATTCCTTCCCCGAGATCGCCGTTCCCGTCGGTTGCGCGACGGGGGAAGAAGCGGCCGCGGACACGTCCTGCTGTGCGGGGGTCTGCGCGGGGACCGCGTCCTCGCGGAAGGAGAGCTTGGAAAGCAACTTACCGTATGCAAAGGTCACGTTGCTGGCCAGCAGTACGGCGCACAGATTCAAAAGCATATCCGAGGCCTCGGCTGCGGAGTAAAGAGAAGCCACGACGGCATCCTTACAGTTCTTCAGGGTAGCGGAGGCCCAGGTGCCGCACATCTGAGTGGTGCTCAGGTCGATGAATACACGGGCACCGTCCGCGTAGAGGGCCTTTACGGCCGCGGAGTAGTCCACGGTCTTGGTCAGCAGGGCGGCGGTATTCTCCGCCATCATCTCGGGGGTGGAGTCCATGGGCTTCAGGAAATGGGTGCTGAACATTTTATAACCCGGATCGGCCATGCTCACACCCGCTTCCATCATACCGTCGCGGACGGCCCCTGCCAAACGCTCCACTACGGGGGTATGGATATAGTTCGCCAGATTCAACTCGCTGGCAACACAGTCGGTTTCCTCGATGAGGCGGCGGAGCGAATCCCGCTCACCCACCAGGATCACGTCCTCGTCCGAGCCTATGATCGGAACGAAGGCGCTGTCGTATTTCTTCGCCGCGGCCACGATCTTTTCGGCGCTTCCCTTGGCATAGAATTTGGTGAAGTCCCGGGCCTCCCGACCCAGGTACGCGGTCAAGGGAGCTCGGTCACCGCGAAGCATTTCGGTCAGTGCCCCCTGCACGTGGGAGATAACCTCACCGACATCGCAAGCCGATCCGTCGGCATAGCGCAGATGGTTCAGGATATTCGCCATCTCGCCCATGCTGGCCCCCGACATCACGTCGGGTCTGATGCCGATACTGTCCAGCAGGACCGTCACGCAGTAATTCACCACGATGTCAAAGAGGTAATCCGACAGGAATACGTCCTTGTCTCCCGTGAGTTGCTTATCCGTCTCAAAGTAGTCGATCTCCTGCTTGGCACCGTAGAGGGTGAAAAAGAATTTGTAAAACGCCTTGGCGTTGAACATATTGGCGGGGGGATTCATGAATACGATCTCGGGGCGGGCACAGCTGCGTCGGATGTAGAGAGAGCCCGAGGAACGCTTCCATACGAAGCCATCGTTGAGCAGTTCATCCGTATGCTTCAACAGATCGTCGATATCCGACATCAGGGATGCGGCGGAGTCCGCCAGCAGGACGATGGTATTCGTCCGCTCGGTCCTGCCCTCCAGCGCGGGGAGCAGGGATTCCATGGCGGCTTTCAGACCGGTCTCCCGTTTCAGAGCGTTCAGCTTGCAAACGGCCTCCTCCACCGTGGTGAACACAACGGGCAGGAGATACTTCCCCGCCGCGTGGGTCTTCTTCGCAGGCACCATAGGCTCGGTGAGGGTCAGTCGCAAGCCCCCGCTGTGGAGCACCTTGCTCCGCTCCTCTTTAGCATCCCAAAAGCGGTACAGGCTGTCTCGACGGCCCAGGTGCAAAGCGAAGCGGAGCTCCAATGCCGAGACGAGCAATTCCATCAGCCCGTCGCCCCCCTCCTTCTCACCTTCATCCGTGATTTCCAAGCGCGCGAAGCCACAGTCATCCCGGGTGAGAGCCATGGCAAGCCAGCCGCTTTCTCTATGAGACAACAGCAAAGCAGACTCCGGCGCGTTTTCCAGCATTTCACGCAGATTGCCGTAAACCTTCTGTTCGCCCAGCTCTAACTCTCGCAAGCAGTCAGACTCCATCGCCGTATCCGTCATGACGGGGAGATATTGGGTGGACGTATACTGCAATGCCTCCCGAACAGCCAGGGACAGCGAATCTGCCGACTGTTTTTTGGAAATATCCGTACCGGCAATGAGGGCTTCCGCCAGCGCTTGACAACCGGGCACGGTGCCCAAGCAAACGCCGATACCGACGATGGTGTATGACTTTTTCATGATGGCTCCTTATTCTGCCGGTCGGGTCGCATCCACCGGCTTGTCGTTATTCGAAATGAGGATCTGTCCGTAGGGCAGACCTTTGAGAAATTCATTGGCAAAATAGTTTGCGCCCACTTCCATGAGAATCAGCACGTAGCCCTTCTCAGTCAGTGTCTTGCGGTAAATGTAGTCCATCATACCGCCGTCCCATGCGCCCCAATTGATGGTGAGGGACTTGCAATTCGGATACTTTTTACGGAAGTAGTGACCGAATTTATCCAGGAATTCATTACCGGCGGCATAGTCCATCTGTCCGTCATTACCAAAGTAACCGGCCACGGAGCTGAAGGAGACCACCAGCTTTAATTGATCTTTATCCACGCAGGAAAGAAGGTTATTGAGACCCTTATATTTCGTATCCAGCACCTGGCGGAAGCGGGTCATATCCTTGTTCCAGATCTTGCAGTCCGCCAAAAGACCCGCGCCGTGAATAATTCCGCGTACAGCTCCCACCTCCCGATGGATGGTTTCCATGGTTCGGGTCAGGCTCTCGCGGTCGTTGACATCGCAGGAATAATAGTGAACCTGACAGCCCGTCTCCTCCAAGGTGCGGAAGGTATTCAGCATATCCCGCTGGGCCAGGATGGCTTTGGCCTTCTGCTCAATCGCTCCGAAGGAGCCCTTGTAACCGGCGGCCTTGAAACGGCGGGCAACCAGGGTCTTCATTTCCTTCAAGTCGGGAATCTGAGCGGATTCTTCATCATCCATATGCTCGTCGCAGATCGCCGCCCGTCCCAGGATCACCAGCTTGCAGGGGGCTTTCTCCATCAGGGCGAGGATGCACCGGGAGGTCACGCCTCGGCTGCCGCCTGTGACGACGATCACATCGTCGCTCCCGTAGGGACAGCAATTTTCCTCCACGATCGAATCCGTCGGGATGCCGTGGGCGGACCAGCGGGCTCCGTCGGAGGTTCTTCCGATCTCGGGCCATACGTCGCGGATACCAAGCTCGTCTTCGGTCATTTCCACCGTTTTCTCGGTGGTAACCGAGGGTTCGAAGTCAATCAGCTTGACATCCGCCTGCTCTCCGAACTCAATCGAGAGGGTTTTGGCCACACCGTTAAACATACCGTAGGCGTAATGAGCGCTGTCGCCGGTATAGCCCAACTTGCCGTCCAGGAAGGTGGTGAACAGTACCATACTCCGCCAATCGGGCTTCACGTCGCGTATATATAGGGTGTAATGTTTGATCAGATTGACCGCCGTCATGGTGTGATCGTAAATACACTCATCCATATCCGCCTCGTCGTAGGCATTGGCCACGAGCACCAGGCCCGTGACGGGACCTTCCTTGGTCTCCTTGGCGATCATAGCCTCGGCCTCCTCCTCGGAGAGATCGTCCTCCACCCACTTGACGGTCAAGCCCTTGGCCTGAAAGAGCCTGCGCAGCGCGGTAGTACGGTCATCCCGTCTGCCCAGCAGGAGCAGAGTACCGAAGGCGGGGATCATGGTCTCTCCGCGAGGAACATCACTACGCTCGTAATTATGGATTTCAAAACGGCGAACCGTACGGGGATCGGACAGGTCCAGACTGTCGATGACGGGATTGGGAATCCTTCTCGAGGCGGGCGGGGCCGTCGGAGCCGCGGGAGTGTCGGACGACTGTACCAGCAAGGCTGCCAGTTGCTTCTGTGCCTGCATCAGCTTTTCAAAGGCCCGCATATCACTCTCGCCAAACTCGGCGGTAAGTCTGACCACGTCGTCGGTAACGGGGACTCCCGACAGAAGCGCTAAACGCTCCTGCTGAGAGTTCCAGAAGTCCATCAAACTCGCGGTTTGAGGATCGTGTGTTTTGTTATTCATAAGGATTCTCCTTATATCAGTTATACAATAGTCGATTGTAAAATGGCAAAATGCATTGATGCATAAAGAATTAAATATGCGAATAAGGTAACAGTTTTCTCCGATTTTGCCTTCTCCAGCGGAGAAGGGGGACCGCGATAGCGGTGGATGAGGAGGGCACATGAAGGTCAACTTAACGGGATAGCAGATTACTTCCCCCCTTGTCGGGTGGCAATGATCCGAAAAGTTGTTTTTTAGTAATCTTCTCCTCCAACAAGTTAATTTTGCAAATGCTCTCCTCATCCACCATCCTTCGGATGGTCCCCCTTCCCCGCTGGGGAAGGCAGGGGCGCGTTTCCTGCCGCGTTATTGAATTTTGCAATCGCCTATCAGTTATACAAGTGTCGAAAGATACGCGGCAATATCCGCCACCGTGGACATTGTAGACAGTTCCTCGGTCTGATCGGGGGTCAGGGTAATCGCCAGCTTCTTGACAACGTCGGCAAAGATTTCCACCCGCTTGATGGAGTCAATACCCAAGTCGGCCTCCAGCTCCATATCATCGTCGATCATATCTTCGGGATACCCGGTCTTATCAGCAATAGCGGCCAGGATGACCTCGTTGATCTGACCGTCAGGCACGGCGAGAGCCTCGGCTACGGAAGCCTCGGCTACGGAAGCCTCCGCCGAAGCCTCGGGAACGGGTACAGACACAGAACCGCCGATCGTCGTCAGGTAGGCCACCATGTCGGCGATCTTGCCGAGACCACTCAACTCCTCCACGGTCTCCTTCGTGAAGACACCGCCCAACGCATTGTTCACCGTCGAAAGGATCTCCACACGCTTGATGGAATCGATACCCAGGTCGGCTTCCAACTCCATGTCCTCGTCAATCATGTCGGTCGGATAGCCGGTCTTGTCGGCAATGGCCTCGGTGAGGACGGCATACATATCGACGGCCGATTTTACAGCCACAGGTGTTTCCGCGACAGGAGCGGGCTCAGCCTGGGGGCTTCAACCACGGGCTCCTCGGCCTTTGCCACAGGAGTGGGCACGGGCACCGCCGCGGGAGCGGCTACGGGAGCCACCACGGGAGCGGATGTCTCAACAACAGCGGGCTTGGCTACGGGAACGGCGGCAGTCACAGCGGGCGCAGTCACGGGAGTGCCCGTCACCTGGCCAAAATACGCTTCCAGGGCCCGCATGGAATTGCTCTGGAACATGGTCACGCAGTTCAGCACGTTCTGCTTTTCACTCTCGGCGCTGACCTTGGACAGCATATCGGACGCGGCCTGCATCTGACTGGTCTGCACGTCCATAAACTTGTTGAATACCTCCGCGTTGACCGAATGGATCCCGGTCGCGGGAGCGGGCGTCTTGATTTCCACGGGCTTTTCTACCTCTTTCACAACTTCTACTTCTTTGATGACTTCTTTCACAACCGTCTTGGGTTCCCCGGCGGTCTTCATGATGTCGATGATGCGCTGGTCGGGGAGCAGAGCCGCGTCCATAGCCTCTTTATGCTTGGGAAGCACGAAGCTCTTCATCTTGACGGTATAGGTGGTCTTGCTCTTCTTGGGGATCAGATCCTCGTCATGGGGCGCGCGGTAAGGATCGTCCGAGACCGCAATACCCAGCACAGCCAGTTGGGCCATGGCGAACTCCAACTGCTCGGCGGAGTTTTTGTCCTTCTCGGGGCAAAGGGCGATGACGGTGTAGTCCTTCCCTGCCAGGCAGTCCTTCAGAAGGCCGCTCAGCACGCGGCCGTTACCCACCTCCACAAAGATGCGGGACCCATCCGCGTAGGCCTTTTCGGCGGCGGTGCGGAACAGAACGGGATTCAGGAGTTGCTTTTCCAGCAGATCCGCCACGTCCTCGGTATAGGCCTCACCGGTGGCGTTGGCGTAGACCGCGCCGCTGGGCTTGGCAAAGGAAACATTCCGCAGATACGCGCGGAAAGCCTCGGAGGCTTCCTTCATGTAGGGACTGTGGAACGCGCCCGAAACCTTCAGGCGAACCGCCTTGATCCCCATGCCGTTCAGCTTTTCCTCCAGCCTGGCAATACCGTCGGCACTGCCCGACACAACCGTCTGCGCGGCGCTGTTTTCGTTGGCGATGTAGACGTTTCCGATGCCGGCACAGAGGGCGGTGAGGTTGGCCTTGTCGGTCATGCAGGCCATCATGGCCGCATCGGGGTCCGACTTGCTCATAAGTAAGCCACGGGTCTTGGCCATGGTAATGAGGGTCGCGTAATCCACAACGCCGTCAGCCCACAGGGCAACCAATTCACCAAAGCTGTGGCCGATGTAGGTGTCCGCCTTCAGGCCGCGTCGGTTCACGATGGCATACAGTCCTGCCTCCACGGCGGCAAGGGCGGGCTGGGTGTTGGCGGTATTGTTGATTGCCGCCCGGGCCGCGTCGAACTCGTCCTCGGTCAGCACCTTGGGATAGAGGATCTCGGAAATGGGGGCTTCCCCGCTCTTGAGGAGTATATTATCCGCCTTGCCGACGGCCACGCGAAGCTCGGGATAGTTGATGGCGGTCTCGGCCAGCATATTGATGGCCTGGGTCCCCTGGCCGGGGAACAGAACCGTCACCTTACCGTCGATCTTGCGGCTGTTGTAGGTGATTCCCTTCTGGGTGAACCCGTCGGCGGTGTTTTTCTTGAGAAGCTCCAGGGCCGTAGCGCACTTTTCGGATGCTTCCTCGGGGGTCTTGGCCACGAAAGCCAGGCGGAACTGACCTGCGCCCGCGTTCTCGTAACGGTACTCATCCCCGTAGAAAGCCACGGGATTGGCGGCCAGAGCCTCGATCTTTTCGGCCAAGACTTCCTTGGTATCGGCGGCGAACAAAACACCCGTAGGTGTCGCGCCCACACGGTAAGCATCGCCGTGCTCCTGCTGATACTCCTCCAAAACCACATGGAAATTGGTTCCGCCAAAGCCAAACGCACTCACACCCGCGCGTCGGACAGGCTGTTCATCGTTGATGATCCAGGGCTGAGACTTCTTCAGCACGGTGAGACGGCTGTCGATCAGCGCGGGATTGGGGGTCTCCATATTGATGGAGTTGGGCAGCACCTTGTGGTGCAAAGCCAGAGCCACCTTCATGCACCCGGCGATACCCGCGGCCAGACGCATATGTCCCACCTGACTCTTGACCGAGCCGATGACCGTCTTGCGCTTGTCGCTGTCGGGGAAAGCAGAAACCACAGAACTGACCTCGCAGGCATCACCCGCGGCGGTTCCCGTACCATGAGCCTCCAGGAGCCCGATGGTGTCCATATCCACACCGCTGTTCTCGTAGGCCCGATTCAGGGCACGCACCTGTCCCTCGCGGCTGGGTGCGTAAATGCTCTTGGCGCGGCCGTCCGAGGAAGAACCGCTGCCGCGGATCACCGCGTAAATCTTATCTCCATCTCGCTCGGCATCGGACAGACGCTTGAGGACCATGATGCCCACGCCGTCACCGATGATCATGCCGTCGGCATTGGCATCAAAGGGCTTAATTTTGCCCGTCTTGGAGCAGGCGGGGGTTTTGGTGAAGGACAGGTAGGAAACGGGGGAATTATCCAGGTTCGCGCCGCCGCAGAGCATGATATCCATGTTTCCGCTGACCAGCTCGTCAACCGCGAATTTAACAGCTCCCAAAGACGCGCCGCAAGCCGCGTCCACCGAGCAGGAGGTACCACCCAGGTCGAAGCGGTTGGCGATTCGGCCGGCTACCACGTTGGGGATATAGCCGGGGTTATCGTC
>CAYRTP010000079.1:0-10589 GCA_964427175.1 uncultured Clostridium sp.
CTACGAGTGCATCGAGGAGATCGAGGCCGCTATGAAGGGTATGCTGGCTCCCAAGTTCCGTGAGAACCTGCTGGGCCACGCCGAGGTCCGTCAGACCATCCACGTGCCCAACGTGGGTACCATCGCCGGTTCCTATATCACCGACGGTAAGATCATCCGTTCCGCCCAGATCCGTATCGTCCGTGACGGTGTGGTCATCTTCGAGGACAAGATCGCATCCCTCCGCCGCTTCAAGGACGACGTGAAGGAGGTCGCAGACGGCTACGAGTGCGGTGTCGGTCTGGAGCGCTTCAACGACATCAAGGTCGGCGACGTTCTGGAGGCATTCGTCATGGAGGAGATTCCTCAGTAACCAGGGCGCTGCCCTGGACCCGCTTAAGAACCCTTTTAAAAAAGGGTTCTTAAGGATCTCCTAAAACTTGAAAACATATGGAATGATGGGGAAGGCTTACGGCCGAGCCCTATGGGAGGGAATATGGAAAACCTTGAAACGGCTGAAATCCGGCAACTGCGGGAGTGGGTGAATACGGCCCGCCGCGTGGTGTTTTTCGGCGGTGCGGGGGTGTCCACCGAGTCGGGGCTCCCCGATTTCCGCAGTGTGGACGGTCTGTACAATCAGACCTACGATTACCCGCCCGAGACCATTCTGTCCCACCAGTTCTTTTACAGCAAGCCCGCGGCGTTTTACCGCTTTTATCGGGATAAGATGCTGATCGCCCCCGATCGCGTCCGTCCCAACGCCGCCCATCTGACCCTGGCCCGCCTGGAGGCCGAGGGCAAAATGGAGCAGACGGGGATCATCACCCAGAACGTGGACGGCCTGCACACCGCGGCCGGCTCCAAGCGGGTGTATGAGCTCCACGGCTCCATCCACCGCAACTACTGCATCCGATGCGGGAAGTTCTACCCCCTGGCCCGCATTACCGACCGCGCAAATGACGTGGGCGGTGTCCCGCTGTGCGAGTGCGGCGGCATCATCAAGCCCGACGTGGTGCTCTACGGGGAATCCCTGGACGACGCTACCGTGGAGGGGGCGGTGAACGCTATGGCGAAGGCCGACCTGCTCATCATCGGCGGCACCTCCATGACGGTCTACCCCGCCGCAGGGCTGGTTCACTATTTCCGAGGGGATCGCATCGTCATCATCAATCGGGATGCCACCGCCGCCGACAGCGACGCTGACCTCCTCATCCGACAGCCCATCGGTCAGGTCCTGGGCAGTCTCTACGGCTGACAGCCTTCTCCCCGTTCTCCAAATCTCTCGCGGGGATGGGGCCCCGCTGAAGGCAGATAACCGTCCGTCAAACAGCAAGTAAACACACAAGCAATCCCATTTTTGAAAGTTTAGGGGATTCTTAAGGACCCTTTCCAAAGGGGCCTTAAGCGGGTGCAGGGCAGGGCCCTGCATACTCTCCCCCCCACCAAAGGAGGCGATAGGTATGGCATTGAAGTATGAAAAATCCTGCGGGGCACTGGTGTTTCGCCAGGATCCCAAGACGGGGCGTATGTACATTCTGATGATCCGCCATAAGCACGGAGGACACCGTTCCTTCCCCAAGGGCCACGTTGAGGCGGGGGAGACCGAGCACCAGACGGCCATCCGTGAGGTGGAGGAGGAGACGGCGGTGAAGATCCGCATCACCTCCGACTTCTGCGAGAAGGTACATTACAGCCCCATGCCCGGTGTGCAGAAGGAAGTGGTCTACTTCATGGCCATGACCGATCAGAAGGCCACCCACCCCCACGACGGTGAGATCGCGGACGTGGAATGGGTCCCCCTGGACAACGCCGAGCGGTCGCTCACCCATGAAAACGACAAGATCGTGCTCCGCGCCGCCATGAAGGCCTTGGAGGACAGCATGGTCTGAGGCAAACGGCATACCGTCTGCGTCTCTGCCCCCCCTTTGGGTAGGGACGAGGACGGTGTGCCGTTTGTTTTTGGAAAAAATAAATTTTTTTCCGTTCTACCCAATGAAAGCAAGTTTCTCGACACTTAATAAGCGAAAGGCTGGTGAGTAAGATGACCGAATATACCATAGACCCCGCTATCGTGGAGAATTACGTGGACCGTATTTACGCGTATGCGGTCAAGCGGAGCTTCAACGAGGACGAGGCGGCCGATCTGTCCCAGGAGATCCTGCTGACGGTTTTGCGGGAGCTCCCCAAATTGCGACAGCCCGACCGCTTTGAGCCTTGGCTGTGGGGTGTGGCCGAGAACGTTACGAGATCGTATCGGCGGCGCATGGGAAAACAACGCGCGATGTTTTTCTATGGCGATATCCCCATTGAAGATATGGCGGAGGAGGACTTCTCCCAAGAGAATGAAGAAAATCAACTCCTCTACGCCCGCTTGCGGGAAAAGATCGCCATGCTGTCGGTGATCTATCGGGATATCATCATTCTTCACTACTACGACGGCCTTTCCACCAAACAGATCTCCGAGCGGCTGGAGATCCCCGAGGGGACCGTCACCTGGCGGCTGGCCGAGGCTCGAAGAAAATTGAAAAAGGAGTGTACGAATATGGAAGAAACTGCTCTGCGCCCCGTCCGTATGCGTATGGACATTTACGGAAGCGGCAATTATGATGGCGAAAAGGTCCCGTTTCCTTCGGCGTATATCGACGATGCGCTGTCCCAAAATATTCTTTATTACTGTTACGATCAGCCCCGCACCGTGGAGGACCTGGCCAAGCTCTGCGGCGTTCCCGCCTACTACATCGAGGATCGGTTGGACAATCTGGTTCGCCGCGAAGCGGTGATCTGCCCCACCAAGAACACCTATCGCACCGATTTCATCATTTGGTCGGACAAATACGGCATTTATGGCGAGGAGAACGCCGAGGCGGTGCTTATGCCTGTCATGGACAGCATGATTGACGCGCTCAAAGCCTTGGCGGAGGATGCGAAGTCCATTGACTTCTACCGCGCGGGGAAGTCTGAGGCGGAACTGTTTTACCTGTATAGCGTTTTAGCCATCCTGCACATGAAAAATGGGTACAGCAGGCACCCCGCTCCGCCGATGGGTGAACGGTATGACGGCTATCGGTGGCGGTATATCGCCAGTATGGAAAGCGGGAAGCATCCCCGACTGTATCTGAACGTTCAGACCTCCCAAAATTGCGGCAGCCGCGGCCATTACTACCATACGGTGTACGGCTACTGGGCAGGCTTTGGGTTCCGAGAGATGATGTATGACAGCTATATCAATGCTTGCGAGGATATGCTGACTGTCGGCCGGTCGGAGGATGTGGATGCGGTTACCCTGGCGGTTCAGGGGGGCTATATGCGCCGTTCGGAGGACGGGAGCTTTACGGTTACTTGTCCTGCCTTCACCCTGGAGCAAAAGGCCGCGCTGGACGAGTTGGCGGAAAAACACTTATCTCCGCTGATGGAGGCGTACAATGCGGCTGTGGAGCGGTATCTGACGGGTTACAAGAAGCTGTTTCCCGCCCATCTTTCCGACGACGTGGACCGTATGTGCGGTCATGTGTTCCCCTCGTTGCTGATTGCGGTGATGCAATATGCCCAACGAAACGGCTTGATTGAGCAGCCTGCGATCGGTTCGATTTGTGATGTTATGGTGCAGTGGAAGAAGTGATTATATAAAAATACCGCACACCCGAGAGGCATAAACAGATCGCTCTCGGCGGCTTTTCCCTTTTGAAATGATACAAAATGGACACAAGCCCTCTCCGTATTGTCTGTTTACAATTATCGGAAATTATGCTATACTATAGTCAGTAAAACGGAAGGTGAAAATGCTATGGAACTGAAAGACAGACTGAAAGAATTACGAAAGACCTGCGGATTGACACAGGAAGAAGTGGCGGAAAAACTCGGAATATCCGCGCAAACTGTGTCCAAATGGGAGCGAGGATTGCTGTCCCCGGATATTTATCTTTTGCCCAAAATAGCGGTTCTTTTCAAATGTTCCATCGACTCGTTGTTCAACATGGAGCTGGTATGGAGTGTAGAGCATCGGAGAGAGTTTGAAGCCAAAATCAAATCCCTTCGGGAAAAGAAGGATTTTGAGGGTGTCTATCAGGCTTGGATGCAAGAGATCAAGCTGAACCCCGATCAATATCATAACTATACCGTTGTCATGAACCACGTCTACCGCCGCAGGCTCTGCGACAAAAAACACGCAGAGGAGCTACTGGCTTTGGCAGACCATGCCGAAAAATGCTGCACCAATGACGACATCCGAAACGAGATCTATCGGGTTATGCTCCAAATCTGTTCCCGATGCGAAGATGCCGCCATCCGTGAGAAGCGGGACTACTATTACAAAAAGCTCCCTCTGCTCCTGCACAGCCGGGAGGTCTATGCTCAACACGCGCTGGAGGGAGAAGAATATCGCGCTCAGGTATTCAAAAATACCATTTACCTCATCGACATGGCCGAATGCTCCATCCGACAGCTTATCCCGCCCGATGCCCCGCCCGAGGAAGCATTGTTTTACTATAAAAAGGCCGCTGATCTGTACGAAACTGTGCTGGATGGTCAGTATGCGGGGGTCTATGACACTGCCTTGCTATGCGATTACTACATGGTAGTCGCCCAGTACGTAAAGCTCGGCCAAATCGAGGCCGCCGAGGATTACTTCCACCGCATTGAGGAAACCTTGGAGCGGCATTTGGACGAGGAGGCCAAGGAACACCGTTCCAGGCTTCTTTATACTACCGAGTTCCATAACCACACCAATATCGAGGAAATGGCCAAGGGGGCTTTGATGAATATGCTTCGCATCCCCGAACTGGAGCCCTTCAGAGAGCGGATTCTGGCGTTGCAGAAGCGATACTGCGAATACTATCCCGACAATAAGCCAAGCACAGGGGGGAATTTATGATCAAACAGGTATTCAATTATTTCTTGAAGGTAGTCGGTGCCGCTTATGTGGGCTTGCTGACGATGATAGTCGTGGTCGTACCGATTCGCTTGATTACTCATGACTTCGTGATCGAATTTGTTATTTCGTCGGTGATCTGTGTGATCGCGTCTATGGCCGCATTACTGGTCATGTGTATGAAGGACGGATATGACGATGACGGAAAGGTATCGCTTGGCAAAGTCATCCTCTATATGAGCCTGGCCGTCTTGTTGTACGACCTGCTGACGGTGATCCTGCAATATTACACGGGAGCCGCCACAAACGTATGCGACATAGCCATCGTAATCAAAAACTTGGATCGAACCACAAGCCTGAAAGAAATGGCGGATGAACACGGCGGAGCCATGTTTGTTTCTCTGATCGTCCAAACCATTCCGTTCATCCCCGCCATGATTGCAGGATATCTGCTCGGCGGTAAGAAACGGCAGAGGAGTCGGCAGAAATTGACGGGTAAATGATATTTGCCAATATCGACATGAGAAAGGAGGCATGTTTGGATGCGCTTACAGGTTTGGGTATGGATTGGACCCTTGTTGGCAGGCGGGAGTATTGCTGATGGATCTGAACACTTTGCGGAGGCTTGAAACCGTGCCGCCCGCCAAGCAGATGGGGATGTTGCAGAAGGACGAGGTTGGGTAGACGGCATACCGTCTGCTTTTTGAAGATGAAAATACCGCACACCCGAGAGGAAAACCCTCCCGCGTGTGCGGTATTTTTTATACTGTATGGGTCATTTACGGCATATAGGGACTACCGTTGTAGGTATAATCCTCGGGCATGATGTAGGGGGTGATGAACTTGATGGTGAATTCCACGCCCCACTGACCGCGGGTGCCCATCCAGTGGCCGGAATGAGGCTCGATGGAGAGCATACCGTTGTAATGGCTGTTGTAGAGAACCGTCATGACCGCGCCCCAGTTGATCTGATCCAGGCCTGCGGGGGGATCGTCGTAGTGATGGCCGTCCACGTACAGGGAGCCCTTGATGTGGAAATGATTGATGCGGCTGCCCCACGCGACCATCTCGTGGAGGTAATCGCCGCCGCGGCCGAGACAGTGGGAGGTATCGTACTTCAGACCCAGCTCGGGCAGAGCGCCGAGAATGGGCTCCCATTCCTTTTCGGTCACCACGAAATTTTCCCAGGAGCAGTTATAAACCGAGATCTTGACGTTCTTGCCCTTGGCGTATTCGATCAGGGTGCCGAAATAGTTAATGGCGATGGCGCAGTTCTCCTCGAAGGTCTTGCCTTCGGTCCAGTTGCAGCCCGCGTTGAATACGGGGCAACCCAGCGCGGAGGCGGCATCGATCAGATTCTTATCGTGCTGCAGAGCCGAGGGAATGATCTCGCCGTTCCCGTCGATGCGCTTCTGGCCCCAGCGGCCGATGGAGCCGACGGCTACGTCATATTTTTCACTGCGCGCCTTGATCTCGTCGACGTGGCCAGCGACTTCCATGCTGTCATAATTGTGGTTGCAGCAGAATTCCACTGCGTGCAGGCCGAGCTCCGCCACGTACTTGAAGGCGGCCTCGTCCCAGCCGTTGATAATACCAAGTTTCATGATAGTCTCCTTTGCATATTTCATTATGTCTTTTGTTCGGAGGTGGATGCCCTCCGATTACTTCTTGAACCGTCTCCCCGTCTCCTCCAGGTACAGCCGCATCATCAAGGGCCAGTCGGTCTGGATGAGGTCGAAGCCGCGGTCGGCCAGCCAGCCCCAGCCATTGTCGGGGTCGCCCGCGGCCGAGATGTCATCGTTGTGGCCCGCCACCAATTGGGTGCGGGTATCGTAGATGATGGAGTTGGCCCAAACCAGCTTGCCGTCGCGGTGGAGCTTGTCGATGTAGGCGGGGGTGCCCACCTCGTCATCCTCGCTCTTGAACAGGACCTCGGCTCCTACGTAGTGGATGTTGCGGCGCATGAGCTCGTCATGGACACCGTCATCCTTGCGGATCACGGGCAGGTAGGCGATCTCGGGGAAGAACTCCTCCATGAGGTCGAACATCTTGGGATCGGGACCCGCTTTGACCACGATCTGGTCGGCCATGTCGTAGCGGCGGATCAGCTCACAGAGCTCCTTGGGGTAGAGCCAAAACTTATCCACGTTGATGTAGCACTTGCCCTTGCACAACTCGAAGATCTCGTCCAGCTTGGCGATGCCGAACTGGGTGGGGGTGCGATCGCAGTTGACGTAGCGGAGGGCGGAGATCTCCTCGTCGGTCATGTCGGGGATGGAGCAATCCTTGTTCAGGTGGTTCCGCTCCATTTGAGGGTGGAAGCTGTACAGAGTCCCATCCTTGCCCATGTTGGCATCCACCTCGATCATGTCCGCCCCCTGGGCCAGCGCGGCCTGATAGGCCGCCATGGTGTTGCAGGGAATATTTCCCGCCGCGGACCCGCGGTGGGCTACGATGATGATGCGTTCCTTGGCCGTTTCAAAAATGTTCATGGTTGGCTCCTCCTTTTCATTTTGGGGATTTTAGCCGATTGCAAAATGCTCAAATGTAGGTTTTTCGGCGGGGGGCACGAACCCAAGGCTCCCTCCGGGAGGGAGCTCCCGACGAAGTCGGGTGAGGGAGAATGCGCGAGTAAAGGATTTATTTTTACTTACCGGCTATAGATTTATGCTCTTTGAACGCGGGCTCCCCCACCGCTGCGCGGAGCCCCCTCCCGGAGGGGGCCTCATAGTGAGTGCCAGCCTATAAACTGCAATTTATCGCATTGCGTAATCGCCTAATTTTGGGGAATTCACGGTTTCATATTTCCTGAATCCATTTTTAAATTTTTTTGGAGCCTTGAACCTTTTTTTCAAAAAAGGTTCAAGCCGCCGGAGGCACGTTCCCCCGTTCCCCTTACGCCTCGGTGGCCGCGAAAATCTCGTCCTTGACCCACTTCTGGAGGGCAGAGACGATCTCGGGAGCCTGCTTGCCCACGGGTTTGCCGTCGATCTCGATACAACGCAGGCCGGGGGCGGAGGAGGAGGAGATGAGGACCTCCTTGGCGTTCATCATTTCCTCTACCGTGAAGGGGGTCTCGGATACGGGGATGCCCAGCTCGCGGCAGGCGGTCAGCAGGTGAGCGCGGGCGATGCCGGGGAGAATGAGATTGTCCAGAGGCGCGGTCTGGAACTCGCCCTTCTGATTGATGATGTGGACGTTGGAGTGGGCGCACTCGGTCACTCTGTCGGGCTTGCGGTAGAGGATGGCCTCGTAGACCCCCGCGCGGGCGGCCTCCTGGCTGTACATGACGGCGGGGAGGAGGTTCAGGGTCTTGATGTGGCACTGGTGGAAGCGGATGTCCTCGCGGGTGATGGCCTTGACCTCCATGCCGATGTCCTTGATGGGCATGGGCTTGAGGACCACCCAGAAATTACCCACCATATCGTCGGGATAGGTGTGGTTGCGGGGCTGGGTGCCGCGGGTGATCTGGAAGTAGACCTGTTGCTCGGGGGTGTCTACCTTGGCCACCAGGTCGCGGATGAGGGCGGCCAGCTCGGCTTTCTCGTGGGGGATCTTGATGTCCACCATGGCCGCGCTGCGGTAGAAGCGGTCGATGTGCTCCTCCAGCGCAAAGACCTTGTGGTTGCGGGTGAAGGTGGCCTCGTAGACACCGTCACCGAAGAAATGAACACGGTCATTGAAGGGAACCGTCAGCTCGTCGAGGGTTCCGATCTTGCCGTTGTAGTAGCCTAAATTCTGCATGGTATTGCCTTTCTCGGGGTACGCCCGTGGGGATATATGAAGGGCGCACCCCGATGGCCTCTGTCGGGAGTGATCGAGGTACGCCCTGTTGATGATATGTAGGGGGTCAGTTGGGTCTTTTCTTGAAGATCAAGCGCTTGCTGGCTACGTAGTTGATGACGATGACCAGCACCGAGACCAGGATCTTGGCCCAAAACTCGGCATCCAGCTTGAGACCCAGGAGAATGGGGGAGTTTTCGGGGGTCAGCCAACGGCTGAGGAGGCGGATCACCCCGTAGGTGGAAATCAGGTCCAGGAAAAACGTGATGACACGGGAGCTGGAAAAGAGCAAGAGCTGTTTGAGGATGGGGCCTTTGGAGTGAAACACCCAGCGGCGGTTGGTATAGAAGGTGACCAGTACCGTCACCACCCATTGAAGCACCTGGGCCATCACGTAGGTCAGGTGGTAGGCGGGGGAGGTCTTATCCTGCATGGACACGTCCAGGATATGCTCTGCCGCCGCGAAGACCAGCAGGTAGGTGGACAGCCCCGCCGCGATGGTGATGAGGCCGAAGGCCAGATAGGCGATCAGCTCACGGTGCTTGCGGAGAAATTGTCTCACGGCTGACGCTCGGAGGCGGCTTCGGCCGCGGCCTCCCGCTTTGTCTTACGGAACACCAACAGCTTGCTGATGAAGTAGTTGAGCACCACCACCAGGACGGCGGCGATGATCTTGAAGATATACTCGTTGAAGCCCAGCCAGGTGCAGAAGACACCCATGATGGCCTCCTGGAGCAGAAGCGTCAGCACACGGCCCCCCGCGAAGGCGGCGATCTCCGCCAAAATGGGGAGGAATCCGTGGCGTTTGCTCTCAAATACCCAAATGCGGTTGGTGACGTAAGCGAAGGCAACGGCGGCTACCCAGGCGATGACGTTGGCTCCGTGGAGGAGGATGGGGGTGGCCTCGATGGCATCTCCCCACAGGTAGTAGAGCAGGAAGGAGATGCTCCAGTCCACCACCGTGGTCATACCGCCGAAGATGATGTAGAGGATGATGCTCTTGTATTTTTTGAGAAGTTCCAGCATGGTACCCGTTTCCTGTAATTCCTTTTTAGTTGATCTTATAGGTGGTGCCCTGGGCGGTGTCGATCAGGGTAACGCCCTTGGCGGCCAGCTCGTCGCGGATGCGGTCGGCCTCCGCGAAGTTCTTGGCCTTCTTGGCGGCCTTGCGGGCCTCGATGGCGGCCAGGATATCGGCTACGAAGGGATCGGCTGCGGCTGCGGCCAGCTCGGCCTCAGCGGCGGCACGCTTGGCGGCCTCGGCGGCGGCCTTTTCAGCGGCCTGCTTCTCTCGGAGGGCGGCGGCGCGGTCCAGGAGTCCGATGGACAGCACGCGGTCGAAGTCAGCCAGCACGAAGAGCTTGGTGGCATCGTTGACCTTGGCCTTGAGCACGTCATAGATGGCGGTAACGGCCAGGGAGGTGTTGAGATCGTTGTCCAGAGCCTTGACAAAGCCTGCGCGGAGAGTCTCTACGGCGGCCTCGTCCACAGCCTCGCCGCTATCGGGGTTCAGCGCGGCCACGCGGGCGATGAGCTTATTGTATGCCACGGCGGCGTTGTCCATGTTCTCCCAGGAGAAGACCAGGGACTTGCGGTAGTGGGACTGCAGGCAGAAGAAGCGATAGACCATGGGATCGTAGCCCTTCTCCTCCAGGAGGGAGACGGTGAGGAACTCGCCCTTGGACTTGGACATCTTACCGCCCGTGGTGTTCAGGTGGAGGACGTGTACCCAGTATTTGCACCAGGGATGGCCGATATACGCCTCGGACTGGGCAATTTCATTGGTGTGGTGGGGGAATGCGTTGTCGATACCGCCGCAGTGGATATCCAGGTACTCACCCAGATACTTCATGGAAATACCCGAGCACTCGATGTGCCAGCCGGGGTAACCTACGCCCCAAGGAGAATCCCACTTAAGCTCCTGGTCGTCGAACTTCGATTTTGTAAACCAAAGCACGAA
>CAYRTP010000080.1:0-10576 GCA_964427175.1 uncultured Clostridium sp.
CCCGAGGTAGTCTACACCATCCTCCACGCGGGCGGTAAATTCGGCGGCGGCGGCTACAAGATCGCCGGCGGTCTCCACGGCGTGGGTGCCTCGGTGGTCAACGCTCTGTCCGAATGGGTGGAGCTGGACGATGCCGTGGACGGCCTCCACTACACAGAACGCTTTGAGCGCGGCCACGTGGCCCGTCCCTTCAAGTGCGAGGGCGAGTCCCCCGACCGTCCCCACGGTGTCCGCGTCACCTTCAAGCCCGACCCCACCATCTTCGAGGAGACGGTGTTCGAGTACGAGACTCTGCTCCGCAGACTCAGAGAGCAGTCCTTCCTCAACGCGGGTGTCCGCATCGTCCTGCGTGACGAGCGGGAAACCGACGAGGAGGGCAACTTCAAGGAGGATGACCTTTGCTTTGAGGGCGGTATCCGCAGCTTCGTTACCTTCCTCACCGAAAATAAGCACGCCGACCCCATCCACGATAAGGTCATCTACATGAAGGGCGAAAAGGGCACCAGCATCGCCGAGATCGCTATGCAGTACAACGATAGCTACGAGGAAATGGTCCAGACCTTCGCCAACAACATGAATACCATCGAGGGCGGTATGCACGAGACCGGCTTCCGCTCGGGCCTGACCCGCGCCATCAATGAGTACGGCCGTAAGGCGGGCATCCTCAAGGACAGCGATAAGAACCTGTCGGGTGAGGACGTTCGTGAGGGTCTTTGCGCCATCGTGTCGGTCAAGCTGGAGAACGCCCAGTTTGAGAGCCAGACCAAGGCCAAGCTGGGTAACTCCGAGATCCGTACCCTGGTGGATAACACCGTGACCGCCAAATTGGCCGAATTCTTCGAGGAGAACCCCTCTGTGGGCCGTGCCATCATCGACAAGGCCCTGGCCGCTTCCCGCGCCCGTGAGGCCGCCAGAAAGGCCAGAGAGGCCACCAGACGCACCGCCCTGTCCGAGGGCTCCTCCCTCCCCGGTAAGCTGGCTGACTGCCACGAGCGTAACGCCGAGCTCACCGAGCTCTACCTGGTAGAGGGAGACTCCGCAGGCGGTTCCGCCAAGACGGGCCGTAATTCCCGCTTCCAGGCCATCCTGCCCCTGCGCGGTAAGGTGCTGAACGTGGAGAAGACCCGCCTGGACAAGGTCTACGGCAACCCCTCCCTCCTGCCCATCATCCAGGCCATCGGCTGCGGTATCGGCGAGGAGTTTGATATCAATAAGCTCCGCTACGGTAAGATCATCATCATGGCGGATGCCGACGTGGACGGTTCCCATATCCGCATCCTGATTCTGACCTTCCTGTTCCGCCATATGCGCCAGCTCATCGATGAGGGGCACGTCTATTTCGCACAGCCCCCGCTCTACAAGATCGCCAAGAAGAACAGCAAGAACAACGACGATGCCCGCTACGCCTTCTCGGACGAGGAGCGTGACCGCATCATCGCTGAAATGGGCGGCCACAACATCGAGGCCAGCCGTTACAAGGGTCTTGGTGAGATGAACGCCGACCAGCTGTGGGAAACCACCATGGATCCCGCTACCCGTACCCTTCTGAAGGTCACCATCGAGGACGCTATGGCCTGCGATGCCATGTTCTCCCTGCTCATGGGCGACAAGGTGGAGCCCCGCCGCGTCTTCATCGAGCAGAACGCCAAGTTTGCGGAAAACCTGGATATTTAACCCCTGTTGAAAAAAATATCGTTGCGCGGTCAGCACTTTTCAGGTACTGCGCGCAGTTATCCACAACGCTTTTCCACAGGAGTTTCCCACACCCTGTGGAAAAGGGATGTGGAAAAGTTTTTGAATGAAATTTTTGGGCGAATGTAACAAAACGTCGGCACTCAAAACAGCGAAATGCCCATGAATTTGTCGGGATGACAAATTTGAAAACCCAAAATGTCACAGATCTGTCCTTGAAATGTCGTACCTTGACGATTGGAAACAGGAGATACGACATTTTCCCCAAGGCTTTCGGAGAGAGTTTTCCACAAAGTGTGGAAAACTCTGTGGAAACTTTTTGAGGAAAAATTCGGTGACATAAAAATATCATTGCGTACCAAATGAAATTTGGGTTTTCCACTCCTTGTGGAAAACAGGTGGGAAAACTTTTTGGGAACCCTTGGGGGCTGTTGAAAAGCCTTGGTAAAATCGGCAAAAACACCCATGGAAGACGTTTCCCATACGACAAACCGCCTTTCCACAGCGACAAAGGTATGACATTTGACTTTTCCACAGCTTATAATTGCAATAAAACCCATACATGATCCGAAAAATTTCGATTTTTGAACCGTTTCCGAGGAGGTGAGCCCCATCAAACAGAAATTTTTCCTGGTTTGTTTGAGTCTGGCTCTGGCCGTTGCGCTCTTTACCGGCGTTTTCGCCGTGATGGGGTGGGGCTCCCTCCTGCGGGACGTGGGCGCGACCATTGTGTACCCCTTCCAATGGGTGGTCCGCCGTACCGCGGATGCCGTGGAGGGCTTTGGCTCTTACTTTGAGGATATCCACAAGCTCCGCGAGGAGGTGGAGGCCCTGGAGGCCGAAAATGAAGCCCTCCGACAGCAATTGGTGGATGCCCAGATCATGGCCGACGAAAACGCCTGGCTGTACCGTTACCTCTCCATGAAGGAGGAGAACGGCGACTACGCCCTCTGCGCCGCCGCCGTTATTGCCTCTGCCTCTCCTGTCGGGGAGGGCGGGGCCTACGTCACCGAGATCACCCTGAACCGAGGCACCTCCTCGGGGGTTGAGGTGGGTATGCCCGTGGTGACGGTATCGGGACTGGTCGGTGTCGTGGTGGACGTTCAACTCAACCACTGCCGTGTGTCCACCATCCTGGACACCTCGGTGTCGGTGGGAGCCGTGACCACCCGCGCCTCGGAAAGCGGGCTCTGTGAGGGGGATTACACCCTGGTCCATGACGGACAAGCCCGCCTGCGCTACCTGCCCGAGGAGGCAGACGTGGCGGCCGAGGATATCGTGGTCACCAGCGGCCTGGGGAGCGTGTATCCCTACGGCATCCCCATCGGACGGGTGGTGTCGGTGTCCTCCAACGGCTTCAGCCGTACCACCGAGGCGGTGATTGCTCCCTTTACCGACTTCGCGGATCTGACTCGTGTCATCATCATGACCGATTACGTCCACCATGCCGACGAGATGGGGACCGCCGAGACCGAAACCGAGGAGGTCAGCCCATGACCGGACGAAACACGGATCGTATCCACTACAAATCGGTGGGCTCGGGGCGAAAAGTGCTCCTGGAGCAGATCAAGCTGGTGGTGACCCTGTTTCTGACGGGATGCATCCTGATCGCTCTGGAGACAACGGTCTGCTCCCGCATCCCCATTCCCATGCCCGCTATAGGGCTATGCTACGCCTCCCCTGCCCTGGGGTTGCTTCTCTCCATGGCTGTCGGCTTTCTGTACGGCGAGGAGGAGGGCGGCATTGCAGGGCTGATCGCGGGATGGTTATCGGATGCCGTCAGCGTGGGGGCCTCGGTGGGGAGTATGATGGTGCTTCCCCTCCTGTACTTCCTCTGCGGGTACCTGTCGGGGGCGGTGGGCAAGCGGAGGCTGGCCCATAATCTTCCCTCCTTCATGGTCTTTGCTGTGGTGGGAGGCGGGATAAAATGCCTCTTTACCGTAGGCCTGGCCGCCCTGGAGCTTCGCGCGCCTCCTCCCACCCTGTGGGTATGGAGAGGTCTTGTCCCCGCCTGGGTGCTGACCGTCCTCTGTTCGGCGGTTGTGTACGGCATCGTGTGGGGGGAGCGGAAGCTGCTTGAGCCTAAGTAAAACAAGCAAAAACAGAACACTTTGAAAATTCAATCACGGAGATAGTTTGAAAGATAAATCTTTCAAACGGCGTTTTGTGGCTTTCGCCATCAAATTGATGGCGATTTTGCTTCGCAAAACCAGCCTCAATTCCGCAAGAAAGGAAGCTTTCGCTACGCGAAAGCTATGGTCATAAACATGAGCAAAAAGAAAGAAAGAGAGCTGCAACGCGAAAACGAGAGCATACTCTTTGAAAATCAAAAGGTCGTGGACGTGAATATGGAGCACGAGGTGAAGAAATCCTTCATCGAGTATTCCATGTCCGTCATCATTTCCCGCGCTCTGCCCGATGTGCGCGACGGTATGAAGCCGGGTCAGCGCCGTGTGCTGTACACCATGTACGAGGATCATCTGACCCATGACAGACCCTTCCGTAAGTCGGCAACCACCGTCGGTGCAGTGCTGGGTCGGTACCATCCCCACGGTGACAGCTCGGTGTACGGTACCATGGTACACCTGGCACAGCCCTTCTATATGCTTCACCCTCTGATCGAGGGTCAGGGTAATTTCGGTTCGGTGGACGGCGACCCGCCTGCGGCTTACCGATATACCGAGGCCCGCATGGAGAAGATCGCTGACGAAATGGTGCGGGATATGGACAAGAAGGTGGTCAACATGGTGCCCAACTTCGACAACAGTCTGAAGGAGCCCGAGGTCCTGCCTTCCCGTTTCCCCAACCTCCTGGTCAACGGTTCCATGGGTATCGCCGTCGGTATGGCCACCAATATCCCCACCCACAACCTGGGCGAGGTCATTGACGCGACCATTTACCGCATGGAGAACCCCAATTGCGAGATCCTGGAGCTCATGCAGTTCATCCAGGGTCCCGACTTCCCCACCTACGGCACCATTTACGGTACCAACGGCATCAAGGAGGCCTACCTGACGGGTAAGGGCCACATCATGGTTCGCGCCACCGCCGAGGTAGACGAGGACAAGCGTCGGATCATCATCACCGAGATCCCCTACGGTGTCAATAAGAGTATGCTCTGCGCCGCCATCGGCGGGCTGGTCAAGGACAAGCGCATCGACGGCATCACCGAGCTCCGCGACGAGTCCGACCGTAAGGGTATGCGTATCGTCATCGACTACAAGCGGGAGGCCAACGGCAACGTCCTGCTCAATCAGCTCTACCGCTACACCCAGCTCCAGGATACCTGCGCCGTCAATATGCTGGCCATTGTCAAAAACGAGCCCAAGGTGCTGAACCTGGCCCAGATTCTGGACTACTACATCCAGCACCAGGAGTCGGTCATCACCAACCGCGTCAAGTACGACCTGGCCGCCGCCCTTCACGATGCCCACATCTACGAGGGCTACAAGCTGGCTCTGGACAACCTGGACGAGGTCATCTCCATCATCCGTTCCTCCCCCGACACCCCCACCGCCAAGGTCAACCTGATGAAGCGGTTTGACGGTCCCGTGCGTAGCGGTGAGGAGCTGGATCTGGCCGAGTTTGCCGCCGCCGAGAATCCCGGACTCTCCGAGGAGCAGGCCCAGGCCATCGTATCCCTCACCCTGGGCCGTCTGTCCGGCCTGGAGCGCAAGAAGATCGAGGACCGCCTGGATGCCCTCCATGCCTCCATCAAGGAATACCGCGCCATTCTGGGGGATATCAACCGCATCCGTCAGATCATCAAGGAAGAAATGCTGGATATCAAGACCCGCTACGCCCAGCCCCGCCGCACCCGCATCGAAGCGGTTGCCAACGAGATCATCGACGAGGATCTGGTGGAGAAGCAGAACTGCGTTCTGACCTTGACCCACGCGGGCTACATCAAGCGTCAGGCCACCGAGGTCTACTCGGCCCAGCGCCGAGGCGGTAAGGGTGTCATGGGTATGGCCACCAAGGAGGAGGACTACATCGAGAAGGTGGTATCGGTACACTCCCATTCCACCGTCATGATGTTCACCAATACGGGTAAGGTCCAGTGCATCCGGGGATTCCAGATCCCCGAGGCCTCCCGTACCGCCAAGGGCACCAACGTGGTCAACCTGCTCCAGCTCTCCGAGGGGGAGAAGATCACCTCCATGATCGCCGTAGGTGGCTTCCCCGAGGGCGAATACCTGGTCATGGTGACCCGCAACGGTGTCATCAAGCGTACCCTGCTCTCGGAATTCGAGTACCAGCGCAAGGGCGGTAAGATCGCCATTACCCTGGACGAGGGCGACGAGCTGCTCTACGTCCTTCACACCACGGGTGATAAGGAGATCATCATCGCTACCGCCGCCGGTAACGCCGTCCGCTTCGACGAGAACAACGTCCGTTGCATGGGCCGTTCTGCCCGCGGTGTCCGCGGTATCGCCCTCCGCGAGGGTGACGACGGCCGCGACCGCGTAGTGGGTGCCGTTGTGGTCAATGATGCCAAGCACCTGGTCACCGTCACCGAGCGAGGCTTCGGTAAGCGTTCTCCCTTCGACGATTTCCGCACCATGGCCAACCGCGGCGGCTTCGGTGTCCGTTGCCACAACATCACCGAAAAGACCGGCCTCCTGGCAGGTATTTCGGCTGTGGACGAGGATGCCGACCTCATGATGATCACCGATCAGGGCACCATCATCCGTACTCCCGCTTCGGATCTGTCCATCCTGTCCAGAAGCGCGTCGGGTGTCATTGTCATGCGTCTGCCCGAGGATCAGTACCTGGCCAACTTTACGGTGGTGGCCAAGGAGGATGAGGACGGTAATGAGATCGAAGTTGAAATCACCGATGATGTCCTCGGTGAGGCCCTCGAGGAGGCCCTCGAGGAGGCCCTTGATGAGGCCCTTGATGAGGCCACCGAGATGGATGAAATCAAGTTGTTGAATCTGTCCGATATGGATTCCGATGACGAGACCGACGCGGATGAACCCGCCGAAGATGACGAGGAATAATGCCATGAAAAGAATCGTATCGCTCCTGATGGCTCTCCTGATGCTCTGCGGTGCCGCGGTGGGATTGGCTTCCTGCTCGGCTTCGGCTCCCGCCCCCGAGATCGAGGACGTGTACGACCGTATCGTCGAGGTGGTGGAGGCCTCCCATGAGGTCAACGTGCTGCTGTTCGGCGCGGGCCTGCCCGTCTACCCCCGCGGGTCTGCCGAGGATCAGCTGATCCACCGCTACTACAGCGTCAACGATGACGGACGGGAATACGTAACCCCCTACGCCAAGTATAAGACCATCATCGAAATGCAGGCCGCCATTTCGGCGGTGTACAGCACCGAGTACCGAGAGTCCCTCTTTGAGACCCTGTTTACCGGCTACGCCGATGGGAATATGTCGGTGGCCATGCCCGCCCGTTTCCAAGAGGATGAAATGTACCTGTATCAGAGCCACTATGTGGATGCCCTGGTGAAGGGCGTGCGGGTCTACGATTACGCCTCCATGGAGATCGTGGATCACTCCCACTCTACCTATATGCGGGTGGCCATTCCTTCCTACAGCGAAAGCAAGCCTGACGAGTGGGTGACCGTGTACCTCTCCTTCGTCTACGAGAATGGAGATTGGTACCTGGATAGCCCCAGTTGTTGATTTATCACAAAAATATTACTCCTTTCCGCGGGAAATTCATCCCGCGGAAAGGAGTATTTTTTGTTCTATTAGAAATTGCAGGTTAATATAATAACCATATGTTGATACGATTTCATAAAAATCGAATTCTGTGTTGGTTCCTCTGTATTCTGTTTCTTGTAGCCGTGGGGATTCCGTCGTTAATTGGCGGATATGCCGTCGAGGCGGATGGAGGGGAGTTGGGACTGTACATGACCGCGGACAAAGAGTCTGCCGTCGGTGAGAGGGGGCTGATACTCTGTGCCGAGGGATCCCTGTATGAGTCGGCCGAAGGGGGAGCCTTGGCCTTGCGGGTAACCTTGAGGCTCTCCGAGGGCTGGGCCGTGGAGGAAGTCACCACCTGCCCCGCCACCGAAGGGATGACGGTCACCGTAGGGAGCCGTACGGGGGAGGTGCGGATCCTGTTGGACGGCTACCCGCCCGACCTCGAAGCCGAGGCGGGGGATGCTTCCCTGCTCAGGATCCGCTTGATCCGAACCGAAGGGAACAGTCCCCTGCGGGCCACCCTGGCCAATGGGGAGTTCTATTATATCGATCCGAATTCCGAGATATACGCAAGGCCTGTCAGCCTTCCCAAAAACTCCACCCCAAACAGCGACGACATATTTTTTTCAGAAGAAACCACAGAAAAGAGGGACGACATGATTTCGGAAACAACCTCGGAGGTGATGACAGGGGATGACACGCGACCGCCCGAGAAATCCACAGCCGAATCGGACGACACGCCGTTAGACATGTCTGGCGACATGAGTGACACCCAAGAAACAACACGGGCCGAGGAGCCCGTGACGGCCTTCCCTTCTGTGTTTGTGGGCTGTCAGGAAACCACCGTGCGGGAGGGGGAGTACGCCGTTCGATTCCTGTTTTTCGGTAGTACCCCCGTGATCTGCGGAGAGGGCGGCGGCCTTTTGCGGATGGAGATCACAAAAGCCCACGCCATAGAGGAGGACGTGGGCAAAAAAATCCGTCGGCATGAGGGGAATTGGTCGGTTTGCACTTTTTATGGACTGAGGGAGGACAGAAGCTATTCTTTCCTTGTCTACACCGACGAAAAAGTGGTTTATATCATCTACAAGAACGGGAAACTGTGTTTTCTGTAAATTTCTATCCGATTTCGCTCCCCCTATACCAATGGGGCAGGGGCCCCATGGTGATGCCCCCTACGGTTCTTGGTGTTCTCTCGCATCCATCATAAATCCTTTTTCAAAGTTCTTAGGAGTTCTTAGAACCCTTCTTTTAAGAAGGGTTCTAAGTCGCCGAAGGCACGTTCTCCCGCTCCCCCAAAAAAGAGTCGGCTTACAAGCTGTAAACCGACTCGATTTTTTTACCCATAAAATTTGTGATTACCGATGGTCATGATGTAGGGTCTCATGCGTCCGATCCAGGATGAGGTGGCGATGCTGGGGTTGTAGAAATAGATGATCTTGTTGGACAGAGTGTACCCTTCCAGGCAGATCTTGGCGGCGCGGACGGCGGACAGGGTGGGGGTGTTGTAGATGGTCCCGCTGGCTACGGGGGAGAACTGGGTGCCGTAGGTGGTGTCAAAAATGACCTCCTTGACCGTGTTGGGGAACTGATTGCTTCTCTTGCGGTTCAGAACTACGTTGCCCACGGCGATCTGCCCCGCGAAGGGCTCGCCTCTGGCCTCGGCAGAAATGATGCGGGAGAGCCAGTAGAGATCGTTGGAATCGTAGAACTCCGAGGCCCAGGCTACCGCGGCGGGATTGCCCGAGGTAATGAAGGCATCGTAGTAGCCCGAACGAATGGTCACCTTGGCGTTCACCGCCTTGCACATGGAGGTCAGAGGGACGAAGATCCAGCCGCCCAGGCTCAGAACCTTCTTGCCCGTGTAGAAAATGCGCTCGTTGACGGTGATGTAGGGGTCGCCTACCTTGACCGTGATGGACAGATTGGTTCCCGTGATGACCACCTGCTCGGTGGCCTCGGTGTACACGGTACGGAAGGAGCCGAACAGGTCGGCAAATCGCTGGACGGGGACGTAAACCGTCCCGCCGATGTCGGCGGCCTGGCCATTGAGGACCTGCTTGCCATCCTTATACAGGGTCACCGCCATGGCCCCCGCGGGGTAGGGATAGGTGATCTTGGTACCCGCCTTGGCCCCTGTGTTGATGGCGGGATCCATGCTGCGGGCAATGGTCTCCTGGGTTTGGATCCCCGTCTGGACTATCTCGGAGGGATGGGTATCCTTATCCAAATAAAGGTGGTCGTTTTCCACCGCCCCGTCCTCGGGGCTGACGTGGTCGGACTGGTCCAGGTGGTATCTGCCCGAATCAAAATAATCGTTCAATTCCTCCTCTCCCACCAGGGAGACGGTCTCAGCCGAGAGGTCTGAGCCCGAGGGAGAGTAGTGGACGGGATGGAGTCTGACGGGTCTGGTATTGACGATGGGAGCGGCCTGCTCCCCCGCCTCAAATCCGCCGTCTGCCGTCAGCACCACCACGGCGGGGACGAAGGCGGGGATGGAAAAGATCATCACAGCCAGCCCCAGGGTCACCATCCGAGAGAGATGCTTGAGCGGGGGGATCTGTATTCGGTCCTTGACGTTATGGGCGCGAAGGAAGTTTTTGAGTGTGAATTTCATAAATGGATCATACCTACCTTTCTGGGCGGTACCGATGATAATAACTGATCGATCAACGTGAGTGGCGGTCGTGCCTCCGAATCGGTACGGCCGGGGGTGTGGAGCTCCCGCAGAGGGACATGTCAGATCTCTGCGGGAGCTGTCCGCGTGGGCTTTCTCCCACGGCGGAACGGAGGAATTCGGGGCGAGGGGTGAGATCGAGACTACCCCGCCTCGCCTTTTCCTATTATAACAGATTTATGCACGAATTGCAAGGAACAATGTATGGAAAAAATAGAAAAATGCAGAAAAAATGCAAATGGAGACAGCAACCGCATTGTCCGCAATCGGTAAGCCCCGTAAAGATTTTTTGGGGGAGCCGAAAAAAATGGGGTTTGCTCTTGACTTTTTTGAAAAAATGTGGTATAACTACCAAGGTATGGAACTATCACAGCTTTAGAAGACTGTATAGCAATATTACAATCAAGATAGACAATTGTAAAACTCTATAAAGACAAGTGGCGTGTTTTCTTGCCCTCCCCAGCGGGGAGGGGGGACCGCGATAGCGGTGGGTGAGGAGAGCAGGTTTACGAGTCGCAACGAGTTATTCGAGGGCCCCCATTC
>CAYRTP010000081.1:0-10437 GCA_964427175.1 uncultured Clostridium sp.
AAGTCCGCCGAGCTCCCACACCCAATCTTTCCATATTCTCACTTTGAGCTTGACGTAAAGCCTGGTTTCCCGTTTGGATACCCGATAAGCGGGGTTGTCGATGCCGAACCATTTGTCGGGCATTTTATTGATGATAATGGCGAAGAAGCCGTCCAGGCCAAATTGCAACGCCACACACCATACAACCGCAATGAGGACGTAATGCGGGGGAGCGGTGTGGAATGCGATGTTGACGGCGGAAATGACAGCCATGGCCAGGCCGATGATGGAAAGATACAGCTTCATGATTCGGCGTATACCAGAGGCTTTCCGTAAAAGTCCTCGTAAACCTGTACCCAGGCCCGATAGTTCTCCTGCTTCATGGCCTCCCTCGCCTCGGCGTTGGACAGGGTTTGATCGGGATAGATGGCCGGTAAGATATGGATGGTGTATTCCTGGACGAAAAAGCCGTCCCCGTCGGGCACGTCGCTGTCCTCCATGGTGATGAAAATGGGCACGATGGGGGCCTTGTTCTGAACCGCCAAGGTGAACGCGCCGTCCTGCATGGGCTTGGGCTTGCGGTAATTCCACCACATACTCTGCTCGGGATAGATCAGGATGGTCTCACCGCGGGCCAGGAGTGTCTTGACGGCGCGGAGGAATTTCCGCATGGTGGAGGTTTGGCTGGACAGGGGAAGGGTATTGCAATGCCGCATGAACAGTCCGAAGGGCTTGGGGGGATTGGTGTAGTTGCCTTCGCGGATGACCTTATACAGGAACTTGCCGTCCATATGGTCGCGGAGCGCCACCCACACGGCGTAATTGTCGCCTACGCTGAAATGGTTGCAGGTGACGATTCTGCCGCCCTCAACGGCATCGAAATTCTCGATTCCGCGGACCTCCTTGATGATCAGCTGGCGGTTAGCGATCATTTTGTCGAAAAAGCGTGTGCCGGCGATGTTGGCGATCTTGTTTTTGATCTTGCTGGAGAGCTTTTCGTTCAGATAATCCACCTGATCCGGCATGAGGGGATAGGTTTCGGGATCGTCCTCTACGTCCAGATGCCAAAGCTCCTTTTGCTCCAACTCGGCGATACGGCGGAGCAGCTCCAATTTGTGGGGGGATTTTTCCATACGATACTGTCAACCTCCATTCCGACCGAGTTTTTTGGCAAAGGTCTCGTCGGAGTTCACGATCTGAATGGCGTGCTCCAGGATCTCGCGGGCGGTCTCGGCTCGGGCCGCTTTTTCGGCCTCGCCGAAATTCTGCTTTCTGCGGCAGATCTCCTCATAGAACGGAGACTGCTTCGCGTAGTGCCAAAAATATTCGCCGTCCATGATGTCGTCGTACTGCCAGGGCTTTTTGTAGAGAGCGTAGTGCACGATGTTCTTGTTGCCTTCGCAGGGAAGGGGCATGGGCTCCTTGTTCCAGCCGTTGGGGAGAACGTGAATTTTGCCCAGGCAAAGATAATTCAGGTAGGCCTGATCCGGATCGAGCAGATCGAAATCATACTCGGAGATCAGACGGATGAACTGCTCCTCAATTTGGCACTTTCGGAACTCACGGAGGTTCATCAGGAGCACGCCCGCGTTGACGTAGCCGTCGGGGTCAACGCCCAGGGCGGTCTCGGCGTAGGTGCGGAACTCGGGGGTGTTCTGCACGAACTGCTCGGGGCCGGCACCCAGGATGTTGTCCCCCAGCTCCACGTGATACAGTTCGGATATATCCCCCAGCACCACCAGGTCGCAATCCAGATACAGCACCTTATCGTATTGCGGGAACAGGGAAGCGATGAACAATCGGTAGTAGGTGACCACGGAAAAATGGTACACGTTCCGCAGGCGGGATTTGATGGCTTCAAGTTCTTTGGATATGTCGATAAAATCGATTCTGAATCCGTCCGTTTGATTTTGCAGGATCTTGCCAACGTTGTCCTCGGTCAATCCGGTATTCAAAATAATCAGTCGGTATGTATAGGCCTTTGATGCGTTGGCAATCAGGGATTTGATCGCCACGTCCAGGCAGGGGACGTAATGATCATCCGTAGAGAAAAAGATTGGAATGTCCTTGTTCATGTGCGTTACTCCTTCGTGGGCTTGTTGTCTCCATTATACGCGCTGCGGCGCGGAAAGTCAACCTACCGATAAAAAAACTTGTCTACTGATCGGGAATGGGGGCGTAGAATGGCGATTTTTTGACTCTACGGAGAGTAGAGTTCATGAAATACACCCTATTTTCAAGCGAAATGGGGCGATTTTCGGTCTACTGCTTGGGTTGGCGGATAAAAGAGCACAAAACAATGACGAGTTGTCCTGTCGCGCCCAATAGGGAAATGCGGTGATGATCTACCGTTAGGTATTATACCACAAACTTGTTGAGATGTCAACAAGGCCCGAAAAGATGAAGGGAAATTTTTTGAAATAGGTCGGGGAAGGGACCGAGCGGCGGAATTGGTGCGTGCCGTTGAAGGATTCCGTCAATAGGAGCCGCACCCCTCTCCGCAAAATATAAACCGCAATTCTTCTGCAAAAGACTTGCGATTTGTTTTTTTTTATGATATAATCTTGATATACAGCAACCGATTGATGATCTGACATTTCTAATTTCATCGTCTGTCGCGCGGGACCGCAAGAAAAACGAAAAAAGGAGATTTTACCATGAATCACTATCCGAACGTGATTGTTTTCGATCATCCCCTCATCCGCCACAAGATCGCCATTCTTCGGGACGAGCGCACCAGCATGAAGGAATTCCGTGAGCTTGTCGAGGAGATCACCACCCTGATGACCTATGAAAGCCTGAAGGACGGAGTTCCCACCACCGAGATCGAGGTGAAGACTCCTCTGGAGGTTTGCAAGCAGCAGGTGATTACCGACAACGCCATCGTGGTCGTGCCCATCCTGCGGGCGGGGTTGGGTATGGTCAACGGGGTTCACGTGCTGTTTCCTTCCGCCAAGGTGGGCCATATCGGTATGTGCCGCAATGAGGAGACCCTGAAGCCCGACACCTACTACTGCAAGCTCCCCGAGGGCATCGAGGAAAAGCTGGTGGTTCTTGTGGATCCCATGCTGGCCACCGGCGGCAGTGCTTGCGATGCCATCCAACTGCTGAAGGAGAAGGGCTGTAAGCATATCAAGTTCATGGCCATTATCGGCGCGCCCGAGGGGATTTCCAAGGTGGCCGAGACCCATCCCGACGTACACCTTTACGTGTCTACGGTGGACAGATGCCTGAACGAAAACGGCTACATTCTGCCCGGTCTCGGTGATGCCGGCGACAGACTGTTCGGTACGAAATAAACTACACAAGAGAACAACTTCTAAACAACTACTATAGGAGGAAAGTCATGAGAAAATCGTTGCAGTTGGATCATATTACAACAGGCGTTTGCTACTATCCCGAGCATTGGGATCCCTCGCTGTGGAGAGACGATCTCAGACGCATGAAGGCGGCGGGCATCGAGGCGGTCCGCATCGCGGAATTCGCCTGGACCGTTTTTGAGCCCCGGGAAAATGAGTTTACCTTTGAATTTTTCGATTCCTTCATGGATCTGGCCTTGGAGGAGGACATGAAGGTGATCTTCTGCACCCCCACGGCCACCCCGCCCGCGTGGATGAGCCACCGTTACCCCGAGATCCTCAACGCCGACAAGGACGGCCATTTGATGGGCCACGGCCACCGTCGGCATTCCAATCTGACCTCCGAGCGGTTCCGCTATTTTTCCGCCCGCATCACCGAAAAGCTGGGTGAGCACTACGGCAAGCACCCCTGCGTGGTGGCCTGGCAGTTGGATAACGAGATCAACTGTGAATGCACGAGGTACCTGGCGGAGAGCGACCACGCCGCGTTCCGTGTGTGGCTTCAGAAGCGGTTCGGAACCCTGGATGCCTTCAACAACGCCATCGGTGCGCGGTTCTGGAGCCAGACCTATACCGACTGGGAGGAGGTCTTCCTGCCTCGTCGGACGGTCCAGGACGGACACGGCAACCCCCATATGGAGCTGTTGCAAAAGCGATTCGTCTCGGATACGGTCATCGGCTATTTCGGGCTGCAGGCCGACATTCTGCGCCGCTACACCGACGCGCCCATCACCACCAACGGCCTGTTCGCGGACGTGGACTATGCCGATCTGACGGGGAACCACCTGGATTTCATTTGCTTTGATAACTATCCCAATTTCGGTGCCAACGGCCGCTGGCACGGTACGGAGGGCCTTATGGATCGGGAAGTGTCCCGCAACCTGATGCGGACCCGCGCCATTTCTCCCATCTTCGCCGTGATGGAACAGCAGTCGGGCCCCGGCGGCTGGACCTTCAACCTGGGCCCCCAGGCTACCCCCAAGCCCGGACAGATCCGCCTGTGGACCTTCCAGGCCATTGCCCACGGCGCGGATTACGTGAGCTACTTCCGCTGGCGGACCTGCGCTTACGGTACTGAGATCTACTGGCACGGGATTCTGAATTATGACAATCGGGACAACCGCCGTCTCTCGGAGATCGCCGAGACGAGTGAGGACGTGAAGCGTCTGCAGGGGGTGTGCGGGCAGAACTACGTGGCGGAGGTTGCTTTGCTCTGCGACTACGACAACGAGTGGGATGCCGAGCTGGACTGCTGGCACCGCGAGGTCGAGCAGGGAAGCTACACCAACTGGTTCAAGACCTGCCAGTACGAGCATATTCCTCTGGATATGCTCTATATCAACGATCAAAGTCAGCTGTCGGATCTGCTGCCTTACAAAATGGTGGTGTACCCCCATCCCATCATTCTGACCGAGGCGCGGGTACAGCTCCTCAAGCAGTACGCCGAGGCGGGCGGTACCGTGCTCTTCGGTTGCCGAAGCGGCTACAAGGATTTGGACGGAAAGTGTCCCATGCGGCCCACGCCCGGGCCCGCCGCCGAGCTGTGCGGGGTCACGGTGGAGGATTTCACCTTCCGCGCCGTAGCGGAGAAACTGCAGACCGTGGGCTTGTTCGGTCAGAGCGTCAGCGCCGATGTGTTCAACGACATTCTGTGCCCCACCGACGGCCGCGTGATCGGGACCTACGAAACCGACTTCTACAAGGGAAGCCCCGCGGTGACCGTCAAGGAGTGGGGGAAGGGAAAGGTCTACTATTTCGGCGGGACCTTCGGAGCGGATACGGTGCTGGCCTTCCTGCGGGAGGAGGGGATCGGTCTGCCCTGTGGGCTGGACAAGATTCTGACCGTGCCCCGCGAGGTGGAGCTCGCGGTCCGCGGCGACGCGATCTTCCTGCTGAACTACCTGGACCGAGAGGTAACGGTATCCTGCCAGGCTCCCTGTACCGATCTGCTGAGCGGAGCGCGGTTTGAGGGCGGAGAGATTTCCATGAAGCCTTATGGGGTGGTCGTGTTGCGGATATTGAAATGAAGAAGACCGCCCTGCGGACGATCTTCATAATCCCATAAAAACAGAGAGAGCGGGCCCCCGGAGGGTTCCGCTCTCAAATTTTTGATTTCCCGATCATCTCTTAAGTCCCTTATCCAGCTTACGGATCAGGGCAACCAGCGGGACGATCAGTACACTGCCGATCAGGTTCCCGATGCCGTGGGGGATGTCGGCGGTGAAGAAGCCTGTAGACCACCAGATCATGGCCTGCTTGAAGGTGAAGCTCATGAGCAGCATCTGGGAGGGGACCCACAGGAGTCCGAAGCAGAAGCCGTGGAGTCCGCAGACCAAGCCGTACAGGATGGGAGCCAGCCAGCGGGGCATCCGACGGGGCAGCAGCATGGTCAGCCCCCACAGTACCGTCCAGATGTACAGGTAGGGAAGCCACCACATACCAAAGCCCTCAAACAATCCGATCAGAAAGACGTAGACGTAGATGGGGTACAGGGCCTTCCAGCGGTAGACCACGGTGAGGATCACGATCATGACCCCCACCAGGTGGATATTTGGCAGGATATTCATGGCCAGGTCGGAGACCATCATGAGGGCCCCCAGCATGGCGAATACCGCGATCTCCCGCACCGTCAGGGCAACCGCTTTCCGACGGTTGCTATGGACTGTACTCACTTGGATACCTTGAACGCGTAGGTGGCGCCGGGCTCAATATCGGTCATATCCACGCCGGTCATGCCGTACTCGTCGCCGATGTAGAAGGCCCAGTAGGTCTGATCCACGTCATAGTCGGCGGTGATGCCGTTGACCTTTTTGACGTAGAGGCCGTAGTCGCCCATATCGCCCTCAATGAGGCCCAGCTCCAGGAGCGCATCGCCCACCACGGTCTTGTCGGTGTGGATCTCGAACTTGGTCTCGTTTCCGTCCTTATCCACTACGTTGAAGTAGAAGACGGTGGCACCCTCGCCCATCACGGTGGGGCCGTTGGCATCGGGGGTGTCGGCCGCGGCGGTGGTGGAGGCCCCGTTGCTTTCAGGGGTCTCGGGGGTTTCGGGCTGGGAGTTACATCCGATGGTAGTCAGTGCCAGAGCCGCAATCAGCACGACGCAAAGGATGAACGACAGCCATCTTTGGATGTTTGTCTTGTTCATGATTCGTGTTCTCCTTTGTGGAATAATTTCCTTCCTGCCGGCCCTCGCGGCGTTTGCGGAAGTGTCCTTGGATGCTCGGGTCTTTCGACTGGGCGCTGACAGTCGGCCTTCTCGGACGGGGACCGTCCAATGGCCTTGTCCCTCCCTTGCGGCGGGGAGGTGAGACTGATGTTTCCGCCTCTCGGCGGACGCGCGACACGGCGACGGGCTCGTGCGGGATTCCCACCCGCTTCCCCGTGGCATCGTGGGGTATTATAGCACAAAGTTATGCGGTTGTCAAGGGAAAAACGCGAAATCTGTTCGGGTTATTGGGTTATCGTGTTGTCATGTTGTCGTGTTATCGGGTTATTCGTAGGGCGGGGGCTTGCTCCCGCCGCTACTTGAAAATCTGATCTATGCAATTGGATGGGGGATGCTTTTTTTCGGCGGGAGCAAGCCCCCGCCCTACGTGGAATGGTGTTTACGGAGCGGGCTTGTAGGTGTCCAGGCCGTTTTCACGGTAATACCTGCGGTACACCTCCAGGCTCTCCTCGGCCTCGGTCTCAAAGCTCGGGTAGACGCGGCTCCATACCTCGTGCGCTTTTTCAATAGCGGAGTCACATTCCGCCAGGCGGCCCAGCTTGAGGTAACAACCGGCCATGGCCAGGTAGGTGGCCATGTGGTTGGCCTCGGTGTAGGGGATGGGGTACTCGGTGCCTGCACAGGTGTGTGTGGTGAACATGAAGCGTTCGATCACGTCCACCGATTCCTGGTAGTAGATCAAAGCGTTCTCATAGTCTCCCGTCTCGGCGTAGCCTTCGCCCTCCCGCGCACAGCAAGCGAACAGGTCCTGCCAGGCGTAGGGCCGCCATTCGGCGGCGGCGGACTGCTTATCCTTACCCCGCAGGGTATGGGTCGCGCACCGCATCCGGTCGTGGATCTCCAACGGCCAGATCACAGGCATGGATTCGATGATGGCCTTGGCATCGTTATAGCGGTCGGTCATTATATAAATGGAAGCCAGATTGGCCTTGGCTTGGTTGACCACCGCCCCATCTCCCGACTCCCGGATCAAACGGTTGGCGATGGCAACGGCGCGGTCCAAAAGCTCCATGCGGCCGTCGCTTCTCATGTGGCACTCGTAGAGGTCCAGGAGCTTGGCCTTCAGGGTGTCCGAGCCGGGATACTGGGCGATGCCCTTCAGATAGATGGCTTCGGCCTTCTCAAGGTCGCTCCAAAAGTAGGGCGAGGCTTCCTTTTGAATCTCCTCGATCTTGCGGTCGATCTCCAGCACGTCATAGGCAAACAGCTCGTCCATGCTGACCCTGAAATAGGCGGCGATGGCGGGGAGCAGGGAAATATCGGGGTAGCCCACGTTCATCTCCCACTTGCTGACGGCCTGGGGGGAGAGGTTCAGGGCACCCGCCAGCTGCTCCTGGGTCACGTTGTTCTTTTTGCGCAATTCGCGGATGCGGTTTCCGAGATTCATGGTGTTGGTCATAGTATTCTCCTTACGGTGTAAAGTACAGCGGGCCCTCTGTCTGACTGTATTATAGCAGACTCCCCGTCCCCTGTCAATGACCGCTCTGTTGTCATGGGGACAACCGATGGTTGAGGCGGTTGGGTGCAAGAAAAGCGGCCCCCTTTTTACGGGAGCCGTGGGGTTACTTTTTGTATGCCGCGTCCTCATCCACGGGAATCTCCCCGTGCTCCTTCTCGTAGGCTTTGACACACTCCTGCGCCAAAAACTCCAATTGAGCATTGAGTGAGCGTTTGTTTTGCTTGGATACAAAAGAAATTTTGTAAAGCAGCTCGGGTTCAAAACGGATACCGGTTTGCCTCTTTTGGGTTGACATGATAACACCTCGTCTTTTTAATCACCTCGTCTGTAGGGACCGGCGTCCTCGACGGTCCGCTTTTTAGACGAGAATATATCTATTATATCACAAACCTATTGTCAATCTGATAACAAAATGTTACCATATTATCAAAATTCGCATACAAGATCAATTTGGCATCCCTCCGAAAGACCTTTTTAAACCCTGCCCCATTCCGTGATATAGCCCCTCTGTGGTTGCGGATCCTCGATAATTTCACCCAAATTCCCTAAATCCTCTTGACAAAATTCGTGTATTCCTTTATAATAGTCATGAACAAAATTTCAACAAAGTGAGGTAACTCCCCATGCTTTATACTTCCAATGCACCTCGTCCCGAATTCCCCCGCCCTCAGTTTGACCGCGGCGATGCCAACTGGCTCAACCTCAACGGTCCCTGGGAGTACCAGACCGACCGCGGCCTGTCGGGCGAACAGCGCGGCTTCCAGAACGGTGCCACCTTTACTGAGACCATCACCGTCCCTTTCTGCCGCGAGAGCGAGCTGTCGGGCATCGGTGACAAGGATTTCTGTGAGGGCGTTTGGTACCGCAAGACCCTGACCCTTCCCGAGGGCTGGGCCGGTCAGCGCATCCTGCTCCACATCGGTGCTTGTGACTACCACACCAAGCTGTGGATCAACGGCACCTATATGGGCGACCACATCGGCGGCTACGTGGCCTTCTCCTTCGACATCACCAAGGCTCTGAAGGAGGGCGAGAACACCATCACCATCGGTGTCCGTGACAACCTTCGCAGCCACAATCAGCCCGGCGGTAAGCAGTGCTCCGACTACCACTCCTACGGCTGCTTCTACACCCGCACCACGGGTATCTGGCAGACCGTATGGCTGGAGTGCGTCCCCACCGACTACATCGTGTCCACCAAGTACTACCCCGACATCGACCGCAAGAAGCTGGTCATCGAGGCATTCGTTTCGGGCGGCGAGGGCAAGACCCTGACCGCCAAGGCCTCCTATGAGGGTAAGGCCCAAGGCGAGGGTTCGGTGGTGGTCCACGGCGGCAAGGCACTCCTGGAGGTGGAGCTGGACGAGCTGTACCTGTGGGAGGTGGGCGCAGGCCGTCTGTATGACCTGGAGCTGACCTTCGGTGAGGACAAGGTCGCATCTTACTTCGGTATGCGTAAGGTGGAGTGCCGCGAGGGCTTCTTCTACCTCAACGGCAAGGCCGTGTTCCAGCGTCTGGTGCTGGATCAGGGCTTCTACCCCGACGGCATCTACACCGCTTCCACCCTTGCCGAGCTGGAGGCTGACGTGGACCGCTCCATGGCCATGGGCTTCAACGGCGCGAGACTCCATCAGAAGGTCTTCGAGCCTCTGTTCCTGTCCTACTGCGACAAGAAGGGCTACATTGTTTGGGGCGAGCACGCCAACTGGGGTCTGGACATTACCCGTCAGACCGCTTATGAGAATTTCCTGCCCGAGTGGTGCGAGATTATGGCCCGCGACTTCAACCATCCTGCTATCATCGGCTGGTGTCCCCTGAACGAGACCATCGCCGCACAGAATCCCTACTTCTTCCGCCTGCTGGCCACCATCACCCGTCAGTACGACTCCACCCGTATGTATATCGACGCTTCGGGCTGGTATCACCAGGAGGGCGTGACCGACATGATGGACTGCCACGACTACGAGCAGGATCCCGCGACCTTCGCCAAGCGCATTGAAGACCTCAAGACGGGCGGCACCTACAACGTCCACTGGGGCTTCCCCCGCGAGTGCGCCATGCACACCTATCCCACCTTCGTCTCGGAGTACGGCGGTATCCGCTGGGCTCCCGAGGATGCGGCAGGCTGGGGCTACGGCAACGCGCCCAAGTCCGAGGAGGAGTTCATCGCCCGCTTCAAGGGTCTGACCGAGGCCATTCTGTTCCACCCCAAGATGGGCGCTCTCTGCTACACCCAGCTCACCGACGTGGAGCAGGAGATGAACGGTCTCTACACCTACGACCGCAAGCCTAAGTTCGATCCCGCCATCATGCACGCCATCCTGACCCAGAAGGCAACCATTGAGGAGTGATGGGGAGGAAGAACGAGGGGCTCTGCCCCTTACCCCCGCCTAAGAACCTTTTTGGAAAAA
>CAYRTP010000082.1:0-10304 GCA_964427175.1 uncultured Clostridium sp.
AACCCATCAAGTTCTTTGTGTTTTAATACATTTTTGCATTTTACAATCACCTAATACGAATACTTGAATGGGAGAGCGTGCCTCCTGGCGTCCGACAGGCAAGCCTGTCAGGGGCTTTTGCAAAAGCCCCTTAAGAATCCCCAAAACCTAAAAAAAGGATTTATAAGGGATGCGAGAGGACACCAAGAGCCATAGGGGGCATCACCATGGGGCCCCTGCCCCATTGGTATTGGAAAATTGTATCAAACAAATAATCCGAACCTTTTCCACAAAGAGAAGGCTCGGATTATTTTTCTGTTTCATTTCTGCCCTATGCTTTATCGCGGGATCGCAACGGTTCCCTGCTTACGTGCCACGCAAACGCCGTCACAGCATACCGTGGTCACGCCGTCTTGGATGGTCAGGCTGTAATACCGACCGTCCACCGGGACGTTGGACAGCTCGGTTCCGTCGGGGGCCAGGGGATTTCCGAAGATGACCTCGTCCTCGGTGAAGGTGACCAACTCCTCCAAGAGGGGCAGACCCATGAGCACGCCCCAGTTATAGTGCGCGGCACCCGAGCATCGGCCGCTGTAGCCGTTGTAATTTTCGGGCGTGAAGCCCTTTTCGGTCCATTCTCTCGCCAACATGGCACCGACCTTGTTGGCGAATTCCCAGGCAAGCTCACGCTCCCCGGAGCGCTTGAGCCCCAGATAGGTCCACAAAACCTGGGGCGGCCAGATCTGACCGCGCCAGTAGGCCTGATCGGGGAACGCGGGGTCATCCTTGGCGATGGAGGGGATCATGTACTCGCCCCAGAATTTGTTTTCATCCTTCAGAATGGCCAGCAGGCGTGCCTTGCGGTCCGCGGGAACAAGCCCCGTCATCAGAGGCATAAAGCAATCGGGGGACTGGCGTTTGGACAGGGTGCCGTCGAATTTCAAATTGTAGTAGCATCCGTCCTCCTCGCACCACATTTTCTCGTTGATACGCTCCGCCATCTGCCTGTATTGCGCGGCAAACCGAGCGGCATCCTCCTCGTACCCCAGCGCATGGGCCATTTTGGACAGGCAATCGCAGTCCACCGCGTACAGGCAACAACGCTCCAGGGTATAGATGTCCGCCGTTTGGTACCGCTCGATATACTTGGACTCATCATTCACGTCATCCTCGGTCACATCCCGAAGTCCCGCCACCGACTTGAAATACTGACCCGTAGTCCACTGGGGGCTGTCATCGTAGGTCTCAAAGTAGGCGTACTGCGCCTTCGCCACGTAGGGCTGCAGACGCGCGCCCAGGATTCCCATTTCGGCCTTCGGATCGTAACCGAAGCCCAAAAGCCCCCAATTCAGGGGATCGCGGTATGCCTGTCCGTCACTGCGGTCGGAGAACCACCAGGCGTTGGCCCGCTTGGCTCCCTCATAGCAGTGCTTGGCCCAGGCCGTATCCTTGGTGTGCAGGTAGGTGTTCCACAGGGTAAGGCCCTGGACGATATGCTGGGCGCGTCCCGCCGTAATAGGGGGCTCGGCGGCACGTTCCCTGCCCGGGCGGGTCATCAGAGGGATCCGTCCGTCGGGGAGCTGAGCATCATAGCCCGACAGCATATTCTCCTTGGCCAGCTCGGGGTCCACCCAGGAGGCCGACCAGCTGGACAGGAAGGTGTCCCAGTTGAACTGGATGCCCCAGCCCTCCTCGCAACGGGACCAGGTGCGGTCTACCATGATATACCGACGGCCCGTATGAGGCTTGTACATGGTGTTGAAGGGCAGGATGGCCGAGAAGGCCTCTCCGATGGGGGCGAGAATGCCGCTTCCCGTGACGGTGCGGGTATGCGCTCTCTCCTGCTCCTTGCCCTGTCTGAGCAGAGCTTCGGCGGGTTCCCCGCTTTGGGCGGCCAGATCTGCGGCGCGGCCGTTTTGAAGCACGAAGCAAAAGCTCTCGGTAAACAGGGCACCCACGTACCAGTTGATGCCCATATCCAACCAGATATTGCCCGGGGCCAGGTTGCGAAGCTCCCCGTGCCGCTCAAAATCATCGTACTGAGGGAAACGGTGATTGTAGCCCTGGGTTTGGCGCGGTGCTTGGTCGGTGGTGAACAGTACCGCGTTCTTTCGGTCGGTGCCGTAGGGGGAGATCAGCTCGCCCCCAAGAGTCTTGGGGCCCTGCACCGTAAAATTCGGCCACTCGGTGTAGGGATGGCTGTTTTCCCAGGGGAGATACATCTCGGCCAGGATCTCCAGGTCCTCGTCAAGCTCCACTCGTCCGAAGACCGCATCCTCCGACAGGCGGTGCCAGGACAGCCGCACCTGTTTATCGCCTACCGTCCAGGAGAAGTCCTGGTGATCCTCCGCCCTGCAGGAATGGATGCGGATGGTGTGGAAGGGGAACTCCTTTTCGCGGATGAGATGATGATTGCTCGGATCCGCCGCCAGGAAGCGAACACCGAAGATCTCCCTCTCCCCGGCTATCGCCAGGATCCCATTGGGGTAGAGCGGATCGTATGCGCCGTATTTGGTCATAGGTATGTCCTCCGTTTCTTTCAAACTGTCAAACGTTCAAACGCTCAAACGTTCAAACGATCATCGCGCACGCGGCGCGGATCATAGTTTTACGTAAAAAGTTGTCTCAAAAATCAAATCGAAAAGCACAGCGTCCGACTCTCCCCCGCCTCCAGGGTCAGGCGGCATTGCTCGATTCCCTTCAGCAGTACGTCGGTAGAGACGGGACGGTTTGCCCTCACCGTAACGGTAACCGAGCCTTGCGCGTTCCAGCCAATATCCACGGTTCCCTCAGGGAAGACCAGCCCCTTCACGAGGCCGCAGGTCAGACGGGCGGGCAGGGAGGGCAGGATGGACAGGGAATCCTTTTGGGCGCAGAACAGCATCTCCTGGATGGCGTTGACCGCGCCGAAGGCGGCATCCAGCTGGACGGTGGCCTCACCGTCCCAATATATGCTGGTTCCCATGTGCCGCCAATCGTTGTGGGTGGTCAGGAGGGAGTCCATGATGACGTTCTTGGCCATGGCGTCCAGGCAGTCCACCGACCGCTCCCCTTCCCCCATGCGGGCGTAGATGCTGGCCATGTGGGCCATGGACCACCCCGACTGCGCCCCCAAACGGCGGAGCATGACCGCCCGCTTAAAGGCCTCAAACAGCTCGGGCTGGGCGTGTCTCGTCACCTCGCACCCGGGAAATACGGGATAGATGTGGGACAGGTGGCGGTGGTAGTATTGTTCGGGGATATCGGGATGCATCCACTCCTTGACCGCGCCGTCCTCGTTGATCATATACGGCGGGATCTTACCCAGCAGGGCACGGAAGGCATCCGCTTCCTCACCATACATTCCCGTGATCTCCATCCCGCAAAGCAGGTTGGTCAGAAGCTCCTTGAGAATGGCGAAATCCATGGTGGCGTTCTGGGTGACCACGTTGGGCATTCCCTCGGGGGTGTTTTCGGGGGACACCGAGGGGTACAGGCGGATGAAATCCCCGTCCTCCACCGCGTAGTCCAGATAGAACAGGGTGGCCTCGTACATGAAGGGCAGGATCTCCTCACGCAAGAGCTTTTCGTCCTTGGTGTAGAGGTAGTACTCCCAGAAATGACGGCAGAGCCAGCCCGCGCAGCCGATCCAGTTGAGGATCACCGAGACCGCCACGCTGGGTCCCGAGGAATTGGGGGTGGTATAGGCCGAGATCCAGATACCCCTTGCGCCGAACATCTGCTTCGCGCACTCGCGGAGCTTATCAAGCTTGGCGGTGTAGTAGCGGAGCAGAGGCGGAATGGCGTAGGACAATCCTCCCGCCATGGTGTGCCAGTAGGTGATCTCCACGTTCTCGTTGGCCACGTACTGACTCCAGGGCAGATAGCGATCGCCGTGCCACAGACCGTACAGCGGAACGGGGTAGCTTTCGGGAGCCGAGGCCGAAATGAACAGGTAGCGTCCAAACCGCCACAGACGCTCCAGGAGCGCGGGAGAGGCCTGGGTATCGTAGGCATCCGCCAGGAGTTGTTCGTTAGTGGCGGTAAATGCGTCCTCCTCCGCCAGCTCAATGGTCACGGCATCGTACAGAGGCTGATGAATGGCAATATGGGCATCCAAAAGCTCGCGGTAGGACCTTCCTTGCAGGTGGGTCAGGGAGGTGTCCGAGCCGTGGGAGGCACTGCGGATCAGAATCAGATACTCCGACCCCGTCACCGCCAGGGCACTTCCCTTCACGTCCACGGTGCAGTCTCCCGCGAATTGCATCCGCACCGCCGAATACCCATCGGCGGAGGCGCGGAAGATCCCCCGCTCGGAGGTCTCGCTGACTACGGTTTGGTTATAGAGGCGGAAATCGTAGGTAGCCGTAAAGGGATTGTCCGCAGTCATCCGCATGACGGTCACGTCATCCGCGCGGGACACAAAGGCCTCCCGACGGAATTTGCACCCATTTACGGAAAACTCCACGAACGCCTCCCCCGTCCGCATATTCACGCCCCGTCGGTAGCCTTGAAACAGGGCGGCGGGTTCAAAATCCATATCCAACCACCCCAGGGGGTGAGGCGCGTCCACGGAGGTCCCGTATCCCTGTGCCCGCAGGGCGTTGCCCAGATTTTCCCGGTTGGCGGCGGCGTAATCCCCTCGGTCCAGAGCCTCCCGCATGGCGTAGTGGGCGGCGGTCACATCGGGGATCTCCCGATCCGAGCCCCCCTCCCACAGGTCAAAGCGGTTGAAAATGATGCGCTCCTTGCCAATGGAGCCCGGGATCAGGACAGCCGTATACCCGTTGCCCAGGGGCAAAGCCTCCCGCCACAGCTCCTTATGCCAGGAGGCGGGCTTTTTGAGTGTGTAGATATGTCTGCTCATGTGTGCTTCCTTTCTGTTTCCTGCTTTGTAAAAACCAATTCCATAGCCTGTGAATTGCGGATCACGCCGAGACAAACCCGTTCTCCGACGGGCAGGGTGTCATACAGGGGACAAAACTCCGCCATCTTCACGATGGAGGTCCCGTTGATCGCGCGGATCACGTCTCCGCTGACCGAAAAGCGGTCATGGCCCGTCACCGACATTTGGTAGGGCTGGCCCGTGATCACGATATTGCGGGATATCCTGTCGAGGGAGAGGGGCTCGGCCATGAAATATTTGCCCGCCGCCACGTAGACCGTCACCTGCCGAGTTCCGTCCTGCCCGGCGGCTCTTTGCAGGGTGGCCAGGGGGTGGGCTTTGGTGCCGTCCCCACGGTCATGGCCGAGGGGGGATACGTACATATTGATACAGGTTTCCATCATATCCATCAAAAATGCAGTTCATCCAGGGTCACAAAGTCCCTGTTTTTCAGTTCGCTGTGGCAGAACCCCGCCTCCAGCTCGGCCTTCATAAGGTAGCCGAGGCTGCTCCAGCCCCAGAAGGGGGAGAGCCCCTGGCCCGCGCCCGTCTCACCGTTGTAGTATTCCCGCAGGTCCACCTCGCTGACCACCAGCTCGAAGGTCTTGTCCGCCAGCTCCGCCGCGATCTCGGTGTAGCCGTAGTTGATGAGCCCGCGGAAGACCATGTAGTTGGTGGGGATCCAGGTGGAGCCCATCCAGGTAGACTCGTTCCCTCTCTTTTCCTGGCGGTAGTCGGGCTCGGTCTTGGACCAGGTGGCCACGGGGTACTTGGTCCAGAACTCGTCGGGATTGATCAGATGCTCCTTGACCAGCCGCTCCGCCCGCTCGGGCGTGGCTACGCCCACCCACAGGGGGATGAAGCCCGCCACGGATTTCACCTTGTTGAGCTGTCCCGTCTTCTCGCTACGGTCGTAGTAGAAGCCGTCCTCCTCGTCCCAGAAGGTCTCGTTGATCTTGACCTTGAGTGCCTCGGCGTGGTTCAGGAACTCCTCCGCCTCATCTTCCCGGCCGATCTCACGGGCGATCTCGGCCATGGCCTCCAGCTCGCGGACCAGGTAGCAGTTCAGATCCACACCCTCGAACTCGTTGACGTTGACGTAGCCCAACCGACGGCCCTGGTTGTCCATGCCGCTGTGATCCGAGCCGTCCCAGTAACAGAGGCCGTTGCCGTCGCTGTCCAGGGTGAGCCAGTATTCCAGGTACTTCTTCAAGCGGGGATAGTACCGCTCCCCCATGAGCCAGCGGAAATCATCCAGCTGACGGCACCCCAAAAGGGCGGTCTGAGCCAGGAAGGGCTTGAAGTGCTGGGTCTCGCGGCGGTTCACCGCCGCGCGGGAGATGTAGCCGTTCTCCTGCTGGGTGTCCAGGAAAGTCTCCACGTTGTTGCGGCAGTACTTCGCCACCCCGAAATGGGAGAGGAATAGGGTCTCGAAGTAGAGATCCCAGTCATACAGCTCCTTGATGGCGTAGCCCGTCACGCACTCACGGCGGTTGATGTAGGTGATACCCTTGTGCTTGATGTTATGCAGGATCTCCCCGATCTTGGGGATCACGACATCCTTCGTGTCCCGCCCCTTGTAGTCGGGGGTTGTGTATTGGCGAATGTCCAAACGTTTATCCATGTAGCTGTAACCCTCCTTCATTTGATCGCGCGCTTGCAACGCGTCTCCTTGGATAACATTATATATCCGATTGCACGGATTGTCAATGCAATCCGCGTTTTTCTTTCAAGAGGAGCGAAAAAATCGGAGGCTCGTAAAGAACCTCCGATCCGAATCATCGAACTATTCCGAATGTCCGACCGATCACTCCATATCCAGGATCGCGCAAACCGCGTTGTGATCGGAATAGAACTTCCCTTCCACGGGAATGTCCTCCACGATGTAGCACTCCTTGCAGGACGCGTCCGAGAAGATGTAGTCGATCTTCACCCACCGCTCGGCGGGAAGATCGCCGAAGCCGTGGAAGGTGGGGCCCAGCTCCTCGGAGCAATCCACGGCTCCGCGGTAAGCCAGGGCTTTGGTAATCACCTCGATCTCGGGGGTCTCGGGGGTGGCGTTGAAATCACCGGTCAGAATGAATTTCTCGTCGTGCACCGAAATGTACTGGGCGATCTGCATAGCCCCCATATAGCGGGCCAGGGCACCCTCATGGTCCAGGTGGGTATTGATGAACCAGAAGGGCTTCTCGGCATCCTTGTGCTTGAGAAGCGCGGCGGTGAACATACGGGGACAGCCGCTCTGATCGCCGCCGTATCGGCTTCCGGAGATCTCGGGGGTGGGGGAGAGCCAGAGATTCTCCAGCTTGATCAGCTCCACAGAATCCTTGCGGTAGCCGATGAGCATGGACTCACCGTGGTAATTCTTGTCGCGGCCGCAACCCTGGACGGTGTAATCCGAGAGGTAATCGCGCAGCTTTGCGCGGATGGAATCGGTGACCTCCTGGAATCCGATCACGTCAGGCTTTTCCTGATCCAGCACCTCGGCTACACGGTCGAAGCGATTGAAAAAGTAATTGATGCCATCGTTCTTATTGTCCATTCGCAGATTGAAGGACATGATTTTCAGTTGAGCAGACATAATGAAACCTCCATTTTTTATTGCATAATTCGTTTCGGAATATCTTTCGGGTTGCTCTTGACTCACCGCACACGGTACACGGCAATCTCATAGGGTCTGAACGCACCCTCGTCACCTTCGGTTCTGCCGTAGTTGGACAGCAGTATCTCGCCCTTGGCTTCGGGAAGGTCGATCTTGGTGGTCTCGTCAAAGTTGCAGACCACGCAGATGCGCTGACCGTCCAGATCACGGATATAGGCGGCGAAGTTATCCTCGGCCTTGTGCAGGGGGGTAAAGGTTCCCTGCCGCAGAACCTCCTCGGCCTTGCGAAGGGCGAACAGTTCCTTATGGAACTTGAACACCGACTTCTCGGATGCCAGATCGGTCTCCAGGTTGATCTCCTTATAACGGCTGGCCATGGTGATCCAGGGCTTACCCGTGGTGAATCCGCCGTTCTCCCCCGCGGTCCAGGGCATGGGATGTCGAGTGTTGTCACGGCCGCTGAAATTGATCTTCTCCATGGCCTCCTCGGGGGTGGTTCCCTCCTCGATCAGCTCGTGGTACATATTGATGCTCTCAATATCGTTGAAATCATCCAGACTGTCGTAGTGGGAGCCGCAGCAGCCGATCTCCTGGCCCTGGTAGATCAGCGGCGGTGGTCACTTCCGCCTGAGTGTCGGTGCCTTCCTGCTCGTCAGCACAGGAAGCGAAGGAGGGCAGAAGCATGACCGACGCGAGAATGGCGGCCTAAATGCGTGTTTTTTTATGATTTTCTTCTAAAAAGGTATTGTACAAAATTAGTATAGCATATACGAGTGCAATTGTCAATACTTTCCCGAAAACAGGGCAAATTCGTCAATTCTACGAACTTCCCTTTTCATACGTGCGGCAAGGATCTGCCCGGAACACGCCGTTCAAGCACGAAAATCACTCAGAAAAACCTGCTTTTTCGGGAAATTTCGCCCGAAAAAGCCCTTGACAAAACCGTGGAAGTATGTTATAATACTTGAGTCGCAAAACAGCGACTCACGAGGTGTAGCGCAGGTGGTAGCGCGCCAGTTTCGGGTACTGGAGGCCGCGAGTTCGAGTCCCGCCACTTCGACCATATTTACAGTACGAAAAGACTGTGACACTGAAAAGTCCTTGATTATCAAGGACTTTTTGCGTTTTATACAACGATTTTTTAACTCGATTTTATTTGCTGAAAAAAAGGCTGTTTTTGAAGTTTACAGGTCTCGAACTGGGGACTTTTTGATGTATTTGATTATTTTCCATTCTATCAAACGTCAACCGCAATTCGCACTTTTGCCTTTCTTCCAATTATCGGCTATAATATAGAAAAAAGAAGTGAGGATTGATCCATGAAACAAAATTTTTCTGTAGTCCGAAAATTGAAGTTCAACCACTACGAAATCCGCGTGTTGGTGGATGCATTGAACGCCAAACGTCTGAAACAAAAGGCAAGTGGAATAGATCCTGCCGATACCTCGGATTTGATTTTCTACTTACTGGATATGCTCGAATCCTAATTACATACGGTTCAAACGAAGCCGACTTTACTACACCTCCAAGGTGAAAATAAAGTCGGCTTTTTTGTTCCCGTTCATTAAAAAAATGGAGGAGAAGAAAATGTACTTTGAAAAGAAGAAAAGAACTCTCGACGTAACCGATCTGGTAGCTCTGTCAAATCGTCCTCAAGCCGTCGGCGAAGGATTCCCATACAAGAGATTCGTGTGCCGATGTAGTAATTGCCAGTTTTCTGCCGGTGGAAAGTGTTCGCTGAAGGCGTGCTGTTGTATGGATGAGAGAATCCTCGCCCATACCTGCTCCTTTGCCGAGATCATGCGGCATTGCTTCGCCGGGATTGGAGATGCGGCGTTCCGTTACCGTCTGCGTCTGGCCATTGAGCGGGAGAAGCAACTGCACAGTTGCTTCCTGTCGGCGGGACACCGTAAGAGATTCAGAGAGGGAATGAGTTTGGTCAGAAATACCGAGTATTCCTTGATCGCACAGCTATACCTGCTGTCCGCACACGAAGCCTTGTGGCAGGAAACGCGGAAGGTGCTGGAGGCAGACGGTGTGGTGTATTCGGCTATGGCAGATGCGGTAAGTGAGCTGGACGCAGATGCCTTTGAACTGTACCTTGCCGCCTCCGTGTGGGAGTACGGTGCGGTTTCCGCAGACTACGCAGACCTCTCGGACGAGGAGGCGGTTTCCTTTGACGTGTTCCGCGTGATCTGTTATGCCGTCCCTATCGGTTTGTATGGTACGGATGCTATCAAGATCAGCGAGCGGAGACCTGCGAAGCAGAAGAACCGCAAGCGAAAGGAGGGGAAGGATCGTGAGTGAATCGACCAGGGATAGGATGCCGGAAAAGGTTCAAGTGGTCCCCCTCGATCAGATCGACGATTTCCCTGACCACCCGTTCTTGGTCAAGGACGATGACAGCATGGATCAGCTTGTCCACAGCATCGAAATGAACGGTGTGTTGAATCCCGTTATCGCCCGCCAAAAGGAGGATGGTCGCTTTGAGCTGATTTCCGGCCACAGACGGAAACACGCCTGCGAGAAGCTGGGCGTTGAGCAGATCCCCGTCATTGTACGCGACCTCAGCCGTGACGAGGCCGTAATCGAGATGGTGGACTCCAATCTTCAGCGGGAACACATCCTTCCTTCGGAGAAGGCTAAGGCTTATAAGATGAAGATGGATGCGATGAAACGACAGGGAAAACGGACGGATTTAACTTCTGTGCCAGTGGCACAGAAGTTAAAAACGACGAGAGAAATTGTTGCAGAGGAAAGCGGAGAAAGTCCCGATCAAGTCCGCCGCTACGTCCGCCTCAACGAACTCACCCCCGAACTCTTGGAGTTTGTCGATGAAGGCAAGATCGGTATGCGCCC
>CAYRTP010000083.1:0-10296 GCA_964427175.1 uncultured Clostridium sp.
ACAACATGGCCGCTGGTCCTTCCTCTTACGGTATGACCGATACCATGGGTCGTATGCACTCCGACGCTCAGTTCGCCGGTTCCTCCTCCGTCCCTGCTCACGTTGAGATGATGGGTCTGATCGGTGCCGGTAACAACCCCATGGTTGGTATGACTGTTGCTGTTGCTGTTGCTATCGAGGAGGCTTCCAAGTAATTGGAGGCGCGGTTCTTCTCCGTTTGGAGAAAAATCCCATTTTGACAATCAAATTACACACCGCCCGGGATTCCCTTGGCGGTGTGTTTTAACAATAACGAGGGTTAACAACATGAAATTCATCATCGACCACGATCTGCATCTGCATTCACAGCTTTCCTCCTGCTCAGGACACCCCGAGCAGACCACCCAAGCCCTGCTGGACTACGCCAAGGAACAGGGCTTCAAGCACATCTGCATCACCGATCACTTTTGGGACGAGACGGTTCCCGGTGCCAGCGATTGGTACCGCCCCCAGAATTTCGCTCACGTAGCGCAGTCGATTCCCTTGCCTGAGACGGAGGGGGTGACCTTCCATTTCGGTTGCGAGACCGACTTCGACAAGTTTAACACCTTGGGCATCAGCCGCGAGACCATCGACAAGTTCGATTTCGTCATTGTTCCCACCAGCCATTTCTTCACCAAAATGGGGCTGGCTCACTTCACCTGCTGTCTTCTGGACCGTGGTTGCGAGGGGAGCCGTGATGACATGATGGATGCGATCACCGACGGACAGTACGCCGAATTCTTTGAGCGGTTGGCGAAGTGTGGCATGGGCTTGGAGATCAACACCTCCTTGGAGGACGCGGTCAATGAGTCGGTCCTTCGTCCATACCGCATTGCAAAGGCTTGTGGTTGCAAGTTCTACCTCGGATCGGATGCCCATACCCCCGGAGAATTGCGTGGGGCATCCGCACGGTTTGCCGCCATGGTAGACGCTCTCGGGCTGACTGAGGATGACAAATTTGCATTTGCTTGAGGTGTCAACGCTATGAAATTTTTTGTGAAACCGTGGAAACCATCAAAAAAGGGGTGGGATTCTCCCATTTTGATCTGACGCATATCCTGTGGTTGGTTGCTCTGGTGGCGGTGTGCGTGGGGTGTTGCCTGGTTTACCGCAAGCTGTCGGTACGGGGTAAGAAGATCATGCGTTGGATCATGGTAGGGCTTGTGCTGGCGGACGAGGTCTGGAAGATGGTCTGGCTCTTTGCGCTGGATCTGTATATTCCCAAGTATCTTCCCCTGCATCTGTGCAGTATCAACATTTTCCTGATCCTGCTGTTTGCGATTAAGCCCACCAAGACCGTGGGAAATTTCCTCTACTGCATCTGCCTGCCTGCGGCGGCTATGGCGTTGCTGTTCCCCACCTGGACCAAGCTTCCCTTCCTGAATTTCATGCATCTTCACAGCTTTTCGGTCCACATTCTTCTGTTTGCGGTTCCGTTGATGCTGACGGTTGGCGGGGATATTCGCCCCGACGTGAAGCTGTTGCCCAAGTGCTTATTGCTTCTTGTGGGATTGGGGCTTGTGGCCAAAGGGACGAACATTCTTTTTGACACAAATTTTATGTTCCTGGAAAAAGCATCCAAGGGCAATCCGCTGTACCTGTTCGAGCAGGCGTTTGGAAACCATCTGATCGGTATTCCGATTTTGGCGGCGGCTGTTCTGCTGGTGATGTATTTGCCTGTGACCCTGTGGCAGGTGTATCGGAAAAAGAAACAGAATTCATAAGTGAAAAGACCCGGATACAAAAGACCGACCATCTTCGAGAGGATTGGTCGGTCTTTTGCGGTTGAGCGGTTTATCAGGATTTTCGGTTGATCTTCCCCATCCGCACGTCACGTCCCACGAAGGGGATGACGCGGTATTCTCCGAAAAGACGGCTGGTGATGCGGTCGGCGTACTTGCCGCGGAGCTCATCCTGGGAGAAATTGGTGTTGATGATGGTGGATTTCTTACGGCTGAGGCGGGTATTGATGACGTTATAGAGCACGGTGGCGGTGAATTGGTTGATGACCTCGGTGCCCAGGTCGTCGATGATGAGGAGATCGCAGTCGAAATACTGGGAGGTTCCCAGGCCTGTCTCGCCGCCTGCGGAGTTGCCGTAGCGTTGGACCTCAAAATCCGAAATGAGGGTAATGGAGCCGGCGTAGAACACGTCATGGCCTCGGTCGATAACGGTGCGAGCCACCGAGGTGGAGAGATGGGTCTTGCCCAAGCCTGTTCCTCCCATGAAGATCATATTAGCGGGGGTGGCGGGATCGAAGTGATCGGCGTAGGCCTTCACGATCTCCAAAACCCGCTTCATGTGGGCGGCTGTGCGGGGATCCTCCGCGTAGTAGCCCAGGTCGAAATTCTCAAAGGACTGGGTACGGAGCAGATTCGCCATGCCTGAGGTTTCATAAGCCGCTTCCACCAGCTTTCGCTTCATGCAGGTGCAGATCTTGAACTCGTAAAAGCCATCATCCTGGCAGAGGGGACATTCGTACTTGACCTCGGTATAGTCGGGAGCATACCCATAGGCTACCAACAACTGACGTTTTTTTTCCTGAAGTATCTCGTTTTCGCGTCGGATCTCTGCAATTCTCTCATTCAAGTCCTCGCCTTGCATGGCGGCATTCATGATCTCAAGCCCCGTCTTTCCCAGCGCGCGGTCGATCTCGGCCAGCTCGGGGATGACGAAAAGTACCTCGGAGCGGCGCAGGTCGGCCGCCTCGCGGGCGCGCAGGTATTTGGTCTCGTATTCCTTGCGGATACGGGTGTAATTCGCTTGATTGTAGCCCATAACAATACCTCTGTTTCTATTTCTTGGTTTTCATGCGCGGGATGCAGACGATGGGACCTGCAGGTCAATTCAGAATCGACGGATCGAAGTCCTCTCCAAAGCTCCGCTTGACGGCGGCGGCGAAAAAGTCCTCGGTTTCAAAGGAACCGTCGGGACGGGTGCCGTTTCCGTTGACGGGCGAGGAGGATTTCTTCTTTTGCTTATCCTCCTTGTATCCCTTTTCGTAGGCTCGAATGGCATCCATGGTGGTGAGCTTTTGGTCGTGCCATTTGGTCAGGATGGCATCCATGTAGGGCAGGCTGTATTCCCGTTTGTTCTCCAGGTTGATCTGGTAAGCGTGGAAAATGATCTCATAACGGTATCCGAATTCCGTACGCCACTTGGTAAAGGCGGCGATCTCGCCCTCGGTAAGCATACGGCTGCCCAGGTTCATGATGCGGCGAAGGATATTGATATCCTGGGAGATATTGCCCGATCGGGGGGCATCGGGAGTTTGGGGCTCGGATTTCAATATGCTTTCCACGGCTTCCAGAGCGTTATCGGGGGTAAGCCTTCCCTCCTTGACGTTGCGGACGGTTTGATTGTCCTGCTCCCGCTTGGCGGTGATCTCCTCGAGGGTGGTGAGACCTGCTTCATACCAGTTTTTGAGGATGCCGTTGATGTAGCTGATCTGGGGGGTTCCCTTGGTATCGACGGCTATGTTGTAGGCCATCTCGATGATCTCGATGTTATACTTGTACTCGTAGAGCCAGGCCGAGAAATATTTCTTTTCACGGGGGGTCAGATTCCGTGAGCCCAGGCCGAACATGGGGCGGATGCGTTTCTCAAAATCGTTCATGCGATCCTGATCCACGAATTTCTCCTGGAGTGCTTCCACGGTCAGGATGCCCTCTTTATGGTAGGACATGGCTGTACGATGGACATAATTGAGGGTCTTTCCTTGGTTGTCCCGTTCTTGGAAGCATTTATTCACGTAGGCCAGCAGAGAGAGCACATAATCCCAGGAGAAACCCCAGTTATTGACCAGGTTGAGAATGAGATTGTGATCGTTGAGGTTGAACATTTTTCCCCACACGTTTTGACACTCGTTCAGAAAATTGCCGGTTTCTTTGTTCTCTGACAGAATTTTTTCCATTTCCTCGGCGGTGTAGTTGGTGATCTCGTCCAACATTCTGGTCTTGGTGCGGGTGACGGTCACGGTAGGAGCCGCAGGAGCAGGTTCGACAGCGGGTTGGGGCTTGGTTTCAGGGACGGGAGGAGTAGCCGTCTCGGGGGCTTGACAGGGCTCCTCGGCGGTAGGAGCGGGGGTGATTTCCTCCTCCTCATCCATATCCAGAACTCCCGCGCCCCGCCAAAAGGCCAGGGAGGCCTCGGTCTGTCCGACAGAGATACCTACCCGCTCACTGATGCGGTGGATACAGGCATCACGGCTCTCTCCTGCCAGCAGGTAGGGTTCGGCACAGAGCAGAAACAGTAGCTTGATGTCCGCTTTGGTGGCCCGATCCAGGGAGGCCAAGGCGGCGGTGGGCAGGGTGGCAACCCCTGTCCCGTAGTTGATTTTGATATTCATGAATCGGTGATCCTTTTCGGTATTCGGGTACGGGCTCCTTTACTGCGGAGCGGGTTCGGCGGTGTCGGAGAGGTCGCTGATGCTGTCCTCGGAGGCGGTCAGCTCGCCCGCTTCTTCCTCGGTACGGTTCTCAAAGCGGGAGGCGATCTTGTAGTTCAGGATCATGAGAGAATCGCCCAAATGGACGTTCTCCACCACGATCTCCTGGGGGCTGTAGCCCAGCTCCACCCCCATGTAGTTCCAAAGACCCTTGACCTTGCAGGCAACCAAACGGGCGGCGATGTCCCGCACCTGCTCCTTGGGGCAGGTGATGACCGCGATATCCACCTGATGGGAGGCGCAGAATTCCTCCAGAGTGTCCAAGGAAAATACTTCGATGTCGGCCACGGTCTCTCCGACCAGACCTTCTCCCGTATCGAACATGGCGAGAATATCCACGCCACGCTTTTCAAACATAGACTGGTGGACCAGGCCTCGGCCCAAATCTCCCGCTCCCACGATGATGGCGTTGAAGCCCGCTCCCACGCCCAGGATCTCACTGATCTTAGCAAACAGGTAGTTGACGTTGTAGCCGTATCCCTGCTGTCCGAAGCCTCCGAAGCAATTCAGATCCTGGCGGATCTGGGAGGCGGTGACGTTCATCATGGCCGAGAGCTCGCCCGAGCTGATCCGCATTTTTCCCTGGGTGATGAGCTCACGCAGGTAGCGGTAGTAGCGGGGGAGACGTTTGACTACGGCGGGGGAGACCGAAATGGGGTGATTGACGTTGTTTTCCATGGGAACTCCTTTGGAAGTAAGTAGTGATCGGAAATCGAATGGGATCAGACGTAGTCCGAGGCGGAGGCGTTGAGGGAGGTGTCGGCAAAATGGCCCTTTTGGTACTCGAAATAGCCTGCCGTGGCGATCATGGCGGCGTTATCTCCGCAGAGGCCTCGATCGGGGACGATGAAGCGGATCCCGCGCTTTTCGCAGAGTCGGGCGAGGGCCGAACGGATATGGGAATTGGCTGCTACGCCACCTGCCAGGACCAAGGTATCCACGTCTTTTGCGGCGGTAGACAGGGCCATATCGGTCTTTTTGACAATGCCCTGGACGATGGTATGGGTATAGGACGCGGCCAGGTCGGCACGGCTGATGGGTTCATCCTTCTGGACGGCGGAGTTGATCAGGTTCAAGGCGGCGGTTTTCAGACCGCTGAACGAAAAATCCAGGTTATCGCCGTGGACGGCGGGGCTGGGGAGGTTGAAGGCCTTGGGGTCGCCCTCGTAGGCCAGCTTGTCCAGGGCGGCTCCTCCGGGATAGGGCATTCCGATGACGCGGCCCACCTTATCGAAGGCCTCACCGCAGGCATCGTCGCGGGTGGCACCGATCTCGTTGAAGGTGGTGTAGTCCTCCACCCGATAGAAGGAGGTATGACCGCCCGAGACGACAACTGCCAGGTAGGGCGGGGTGAGTGTGGGCTCGGTCAGGTAAGCCGCGGCCACGTGGCCGTGGATATGGTTGACCGAGATCAGGGGGATGCGGTTGGCGTAGGCCAGGGACTTGGCGAAGTTCACACCGACCAACAGGGCACCGATCAGACCGGGGTGGGTGGTGACGGCAATGGCACCGATATCCGCGAGGGTCAGACCTGCCTCGTCCAGTGCTTCCCTTGTGATGCGGGAGACAGCCTCGATGTGAGCACGGCTGGCGATCTCGGGGACTACGCCGCCGTAGAGACGGTGGGTCTCAATCTGGGAGGCCACGATATTCGATTTGATGGCGCGGACGGCGGGGGTTCCGTCGGACATCTCCACCACGGCGGCGGAGGTTTCGTCGCAGGAGCTTTCCATTCCGAGAATGTACATAGTATATGTCCTTTCATCCGCGGCCTGATCGTGTGGCGCGGAAGTGTAATGATCCATTTTATTATTATACCGCATGAGACGAATTTTGTCAACCGGATTTTGCATTTTTCGGCTTGGGTTTCATGGGGTTTTTACTTTATGTACTTGACAAACCGCGAGGTTTGTGCTATAATACGTGGGTACGCGGGCATGGCGGAATTGGCAGACGCGTCGGATTTAGGATCCGATTCTTTTGAGTGCAGGTTCAAGTCCTGTTGCCCGTACCAGAAATCGGCAAGCTTCTATGGAGGTTTGTCGATTTCACTTTTCATATTTATCCCTACTGTTTCATAAATCGGAGGTATCATGTCACTCATTGATCTTTTCATCCTGGCTGTCGGTTTGTCCATGGACGCGATGGCCGTGGCTATTTGCAAGGGACTTTCGGTGCAAAAGCTGAAATTCCGTCACGCCATCATTACGGGCCTGTATTTCGGCGGATTCCAGGCGGCTATGCCCCTCATCGGATTCCTGCTCGGGCGGCAGTTCAGCTCCTATATCGAGTCGGTGGACCACTGGATCGCCTTTGTGCTGTTGTCGATCATTGGCGCGAACATGATCAAGGAGTCCTTCGGAGATGCCGAGGAGGTGGACTGCTCCTTCTGCCCCAAGGCCATGCTTCCCATGGCTATCGCCACCAGTATTGACGCGCTGGCGGTGGGGGTAACCTTTGCGTTCCTGAACGTCAGCATTGCGCCTGCGGTGACGTTTATTGGTGTCATTACCTTCTCTCTGTCGGCGGTGGGCGTGTATATCGGCCATCTGTTCGGGGCGAAGTTCAAGTCCAAGGCGGAGTTTGCGGGCGGTGTCGTACTGATTTTGATGGGCTTGCGGATCCTGTTGGAGCATTTGGGGGTTTTGGATTGGTTCTTTGGACTTTTTGCATGAATGGCCCTTGACAGGGACTCGTTTGTTTGTTATAATAATGGAGGGTAGCCGTATGGCCGCCTTCCATTATTTTTTAGGAGAGTTGATTATGAAAAAGCGCATTCTTGCCGCCATTCTTTCGGCCCTTATGCTACTGCCCGCTACTGCCTGCGGAAATGATACGGATCCTGCCGATACCTCGGCGGATACGGTTCAGACCGAGGCTGAAACCGAGGACGAGAACTTCCCCGATTTTGATAAGCAGGACTACAACGGAGAGACCTTCCGTATCGTCAACCGCGGAGTGGATCCCGGTAAGTGGTACTACGCCGAGGAATACAAGACAAGCGGTCAGGATATCCACGTTCTGAACAACACCATCTATGAGATGAACACGTTGGTGGAGGAGTATCTGAACATCAATATGGAATACGTGAACGAGGGTAGCGTGTATGAGACCGTGTATAACTCCATCATGGCGGGAGATGACAACTATCAGGCCTGCTTCCAGTGGGCTTACTGGGACGTGACCAACTTCATCACCAAGAATATCGCCCTGGATCTCTACGAGCTGGAGGGGCTCAATCTGGACAAGCCCTACTGGAATCGGGAGACCATGGATATGCTGGCTGTGGGCGATCACGCCTACGTAGGTACGGGCGATATCTGCTATCAGGTTCTGTATATGCTCTACGCCAACAAGGATATGCTCCGAGATGTCTCGCGGGAAATGCCCTACGACGCTGTCCGCAACGGCCAGTGGACGCTGGATATGCTCATCTCGCTGACGGCAGATCTATATGCGGACGACGGTGACGGCCTGCGCAACAATACGGACGTTTTCGGTTTTGCGGCTGACTGGAACTGCTTTGGGCAATCTCTGGCTCCTTCCAGCGACATCTATGTGGCGACCAAGAACCAGGACGGCGATTTTGAGCTGACTCTGTACAGCGATCGTCTGATCGATCTGGTAGACAAGGCCTTTACCTGGTCGCAGAATGAGAGCACCTGGGTTTGGGGCTACGGTGCCTCCTCTTCCGTAACGGTAAACTTCACTGACCAGCGTTCCTATGTGACCGCAGGTGAATTGGGCCCCGGGTATCTGAGCGTGGACTTCAAGGTGGGCATCCTTCCCTTGCCCAAGTACGATGTGAACCAGGAGAATTACGCCCATCTGAACTGGGGTAACAGCCTGAACGTCCCGAATACGGTCCGAAACCGCGAGATGGTGGGTCAGGCTTTGGAGTTGATGAGCTACTACACCAGCACACTGGTGCTCAACAAGTATTACGATGAGGTGCTTCAGCTTCGCGTATCCGAGGCTCCCGATGACCGTGATATGGTGGAGCTGATCTACAACACCGTGGTCTATGATCCCGGATTTACTTACTGCGACGGCAGCGATCAGCTGAGAGATCTGCACAATCTGATCTACGGTGTGGTATTATCCGGCGATGCCAACGTGGCCTCCTATTACCAGGGCCGCAGCCGTTCCGCCGCAAAGTGGCTGGATAAGCTCAACAAGATCAAGTAAGGGCATAAATTGCTTGCAATATATTGACAAAATTGTGAAATCATGTTATACTGTGGGAGGTACCGTTGCGTGCCTCCCATTTACTTGAAGGAGTCCAAATATGAAAAAACGCATTTTAGCCGCTATTCTCGCTTCCCTGATGCTCCTGTCTTCCGCTACTGCCTGCGCTACGGACGGTGACACCGAGGAGACGACTCAATCCGCTCAAACCGTGAGCGAGGCCGAAACCTCGGACGAGAAATTTCCTGCCATTGAAAAGCAGGACTACCAAGGGGCTGATTTCCGCATGATCGGCTGGACCGGGCCCGGCAATTGGTACTATGCGGAGGAATATCAGAATAAGACGGGGAATACCGCCATCCTCAACAACACCATCTACGAGATGAACACCCTGGTGGAGGATCATCTGAACGTGGAAATCTCTTATGAGACGGTCAAGGTGGCCACCGGTCATGAAATCTTCGAGAAGGTCAACCCTACCGTCATGTCGGGAGACGATATCTATCAACTCTGTACCCTTCATGCCTACTACGATTATCCCAGCTTTATCACCAAGAACTATGCGCTGGATTTCTACTCCTTGGATGTGCCCGACTATGAGCGGGACTACTGGAATCGGGACGTGATGGATATGCTTTCCATTGATGGTAAGGCTTACATCGGTCTGAGCGATCTTTGCTGGTACAGTCTGTACATGATCTACTGCAACAAGGATATGCTGAGGGATGCCAACATGGCGGTTCCTTACGAGCAGGTGCGGAACGGACAGTGGACCCTGGATCAGTTCATTGCCTCCACCACGGGTCTTTACGTGGACAACGGAGACGGTCAGCGCAACGAGCATGATATCTACGGCTTTGCAGGTTGTTGGGACGGTGAAGGAAACGCCTTTATGCAGGCTTGTGACGTGTACGTGGCCAAAAAGAATTCGGACGGTGAGTTTGAGCTGACTCTGTACGGCGACCGCCTGGTGGAGATGTATGATAAGCTCTACAACTGGTCCAAGGACGAGGGCGTGCTTCCCTGGAACTTCCACAGCCCTGCCTTTACCGTGGATTTCAAGAAGAATCAGAGCTATTTTACCTGTACGGGTCTGGGTACTCAATACCTGGATGCGGATTTCCAGGTTGGTATTCTGCCTCTGCCCAAGTATGATGAGGCCCAGGATAATTACGCCCACGTCAACTGGGGTAACAACATTGTGATTCCCTCCACCGTCCGTGACAAGACTATGATTGGTCAGGTTCTCGAGCTGATGTCCTACTATTCCAAGACCCTGGTGCTGACCAAGTATTATGACGAGGTGCTCCAGCTCCGTGTTTCCGAGGCTCCCGATGACCGTGACATGGTGGAGCTGATCTACAGCACCATCGTATTCGATCCCGGTATTGCCTTCTGCGACGGCAGCCCTCAGCTTTTCAATCTGGTCTATACCACCTGCTTTGGTATTCGTGAAGATCACGCAAACATTACTTCCTACTATCAGACCAACTACAAGGCAGCCGAAAAATGGCTCAAGAGCCTGATCCGCAAGGTACAGCGGTACAGTTGATGGTGTTTATACTCTGACAAAACCCCCGTTGCGCTGATATAATCCCCTTAGAGTAGACACTTGAAAAAACAAAAAGTTTTCAAGACTA
>CAYRTP010000084.1:0-10270 GCA_964427175.1 uncultured Clostridium sp.
GGGGAGGGCAAGAAAACACGCCACTTGTCTTTATAGAGTTTTACAATTGTCTAATACTAATCCTCATTTAAAATATTGAATTGTATCCGGGTAGGGTCATCCTGAGCGGAGCGAAGCGGAGTCGAAGGATCTCTTGTCGGGTAGGAGATCCTTCGACTACACTCCGCGGTGCTTTGCACGCGCTCCGTTTCGCTCAGGATGACCGTTGACCGTTGACTTTGTTTCAAGGTTTTTATCGAGGATTAGTATTAAGCTCGATCATCATGACCTCCGATCAAAAAATAGACGGTTGTTGTCAAAAAAGCAAACCCTCATTCCTCAATCACAAACCGATCCACCACGTACCCATCGAGCTGTTTGATGACCACCTCGATCCGCGCCTCCTCAACCGAGACGGTTGTGTAGGTCGCCTGCTCGTTGGGCGGAGTGTGGATGAGCATACAGTATTCCATGTTGGGATCGCCCATGTCATCGTGGGACAGGGTGGTGGAGCCCACCGTGACGTGGACCGTGCCAGTGCCCTTGCGGATGCTGTCAGGAGAGGTCTTGGTCACGATGCCGCCGTCCTTCATAGGATAGGTACGGGTCACCAGGTGGGAATGGCCAAGCAACACCAGGTCCACGCCGTATTTCTCGATGACATCATGCAATGTGAGGCGTAATTCGCCCCCTCCGCGGCGGTGGTACACCGGCTCGTGGAAGCAGAGGATCTTCCACTTGGCATCCTTATGTGCCTCCAGATCGGCGGTCAGCCACTCCCGCTGTGCTTCCAGAATGACATGGTCTTCATGGCAGTAACTACCCGTATTCAGTACGGTAAAATGAGTATTTCCATAATCGAACGAGTAAATAGACTCCTCGGGATGCTCAAATTGCGACAGCAGACTTCGGTAGGTAACGTCACGCTTGAAGGAACGATCCAAAGCGTTCGCACCGTTTTGCGGGTGGTGGAAGTGCAGAGAGAATCGGCTGTTGAGCTCACCTTCTCCGACTCCGGTGTCGTGGTTACCTACGGCGGCAAAGTGGGGAAGGGTTACGATATGATCCCTCACCGTCTTGAAATACAGATTCCAAAGCTCGATGACGTTTCCGATATCAGCCATATCACCCAGATTGAACAGGAACGCGGCATCCTTTACTTGGTCAAGGGCCTTATCGACCGCGGCCTTGCAGTACGAGTTCCATTCCCAGTTGAGGCCCTGGGTGTCACCCACGGCCACAAAGCGGAAATCACCGATCTCTGCGGGGGCGGTGCGGAACGGGAACCACTCACTCCAAAGCGATGCGTCGGTCGCATCCTTGATACCGATGCGGTATTCGTAGGCCGTATCGGCGGTCAATCCGTCAACGTCCGCCGCAAAGAAGCGTTCATCGCCCATGAGATTCCCTTGATCGTCGATCTGAAATTTCTCTGTCGCGTTCACCTCGGACCATGCCTCACCGCCTATCGGGCGGTATTGCAGAGCCATTTCACGGTCCCCAAGGAAAGAGCGCCGCCCCGTCCAGGCGAACAGACGGGTGGTTTGAGGGCAATCAAAGCAGTTCGTGATATTGTACACGTTTGCGGAAAAGCCGGTGGAAGCAGTTTCCTCGGTCATGCGGACGTATGCCTCGGGTTTGACGGCCTTGTATTCGATGGAGTCCGATATCGTGAGGGACTCGGCCGTGCCGGACCAAAGAAGGGAGGTACCGCCCAGCCATCGGTAGTCACCGCGGCGGACGGTCCCCCCGTCGGGCAGGGTCACGTCCACCAAAAGAACGCCCTGCGATGGATTGATCACTACCTGCACACCGTAATCTCCCGTACCGAAAATACCTTCAATACGGTGGCCGCACATCCGTAGCAATTGCCCTTCATGGGCGAACAGCTCGGCATTCCCCAGTGTCAGAGTCACGAGCGTATGCTCGTCTGAGCAAGAAACGGCGGCAACATACACGGCCTGCGTACCGCTGTCGGTGGAAACGGCCGTCTCTTTATATATCGTTTGATTCTGATTCATACGCATATCCTTTTGTTATGTTCGTAGTTGTCGGCAATCTCAGGTATCTTCCTCCTCCACCCAAGGCGAGAACATCATGCACCCCTGCTTCCGAAACACCACGATCATATCCCGCAGTGTATCAGCCGAGAGGCCCACCCGCTCCCCCAGGCAGAGGGGACAGAGAAATTCCTTGGCCATGCGATTCACGTACTTATAATTGAGGGCGGCTTCGTCCCCCGTCATGCCCCCGCCGCACTTGACGCAGTAAGCGTCGGCATATGCGGCGGGCTTTTTGGGATCAAACATGACGGGTGAGATCAGTCAACCACGAACTTGGCGCGGAAGACGCGACAGCCGTGGCCGGCTACGTAAGCGACAAAGTCATCCCGCTTGGGAGCAAACTCCTCACCGCTGATCACGTCGGTCAGAGCCAGCTTCACGCCCGAGTTAACCGGTACGCCCAGCTCGGCAAAGATGATACCCATGTTGCGGGGATCCTGATGGAGGTTGAACAAGCCGATGGCAAACTCCCCGTCAGCCAGGTGACGGACGAAGGCGTGGCATCCGCACCATTCGCGGACCAGGTAGGGAGGACGGCACTCGGCATCCTGGTTCAGAGCGATCAGACCCTTGTGCTGGAGCATAGCGCGGTACTCGTCGCCGATCTTACGCAGGTCGGCACCCATCATCAAAGGCGCGCCGCAGAAGCACCAGTAAGCGAACTGAGACTCGTACTCGGTGTAGCTGTTGAAGTCCTCGCGGCCCACGTTGCCCTGACCGTTCATACCGATGGTCAGCATGTCCATGTCGTTGAAGCAACCGGCACCGTTGGCGTTGAACTTGTCCATCTGGCCCTTCATGATGGCCGCGGAGGAAGCGAAGGTGTCGCAAATGTCGCCGGTAGAACGGTACATATGAGCACCAATGCTCCGCATCCAGTTCCAAGGCTCCTCAACACCCCAGTTGCAGGCCGAGAACAGAATGTCGCGGCCCGAAGCGCGGAGTGCCTGTGCCATGGTCAGATAGCGGTGCTTGCAGTTGGCGAAGGAAGGGAAGTTGCAGAAGTCATACTTCAGGAAATCCACGCCCCAGGAAGCGAACAGACGGGCATCCTGGTACTCATGATCGTAGGAGGAGGGGTAACCGGCGCAGGTGCGGACACCGGCGCAGGAATACATACCGAACTTCAGACCCTTGGAGTGGATGTAGTCGGCCACGTACTTCATGCCGTGGGGGAACTTTTCGGGATCGGGCACCAGATTGCCCTCCTCGTCCCGCTCACGCAGAAGCCAGCAGTCATCGATGACCACGTACTCGTAGCCCGCGTCGCGGTAGCCCTGCTCGACCATAACGTCGGTGATCTCCATGAGCATCTGCTCGTTGATGTTTTCGCCAAAGGTGTTCCAGGTGTTAAAGCCCATAGGGGGAGTCTGTGCAAGAATTGCCATGATAGGTTATCTCCTTTTAAAAAAATTCAAATTTTACAATGGTTTATCGGAACTCGATCACACGCAGTGTGGTGCAATCGGTGACGATCTGTGGGATGCGGTCCGCGAAGGTGCCCTCGTAATTGAAGTGAAGATGCCCTGTCAGGATGGCCTTGATCATGGGCTCTTTCGCTATGTAATCCAGGATCTCAAACGTGACGGAATCGGCTCTCTGCTGTTCGCGGCGAGAGGGCTCGTAGCACTCGGTCAGCTCCTCGGGCACGCCTGCCAGGTAGGCGCAGGCGGGCGTATGCTCCATAGCCACGCGGTACAGTGCCGAGTCATACAGGGGCGTGTGGAACATCAGCACCATGGGCAGACCCTTCGCGGCTTCCTGCTTGAGAAAGTCCAGATGCTCGGGCTCAAAGGTGTAGTAGCCGTTGTCGAGGGCAATGAAATTGACACCCCCGATGACGCGGGCGGACATGCGGATATCGTTCTTGAAGCAGGCCTGTACCTTGTCCAGACTCTGATTCCGATAGGCCGCGTCCTCCTTGGCCTCACCTACGTACAGGGAAAACTCATGATTTCCCGTGGCCATAAAGCAATCGTATTCATCGGTAAACTGCTTGGCCGCCTCCAGGTTCGCCAGGGAAACGAAATCCAAAAGATCGCCCGTGTGCAGAATGGGCAGATTCTCCTCGCGGGAGAGTGTGCAGATCGCTCGAAGCATATCCTTTGCCTCAGGAAACGCGGGTGCCCGCCCCTCGGCCAGCTTCACCTTCCTCTCCCCGTCTCGCATATCAGCGTAGGTCAGATGGGTGTCGGACACGTGGATGATCCGGATCGGAGCGTCCAATCCGATCTCGATGACGTTGTCGATTCGATTCATTTGATTGCTCCTCTCAATATAAATATGATAATTATAATCGGGAAATACGCGAGAAAGGCCGTTTTACACGCCCTCCTGTCGGGCTGTTCGAATGACCTCGTAGGCCTCTCGGATGCGCTCGGCCACTTCCTCAACCGTCCCCGCGGCGTTGACGGTGATGATGAGGTCCCGCCCGTCCAGATACTCGGTGACCCGCTTGAAGCGGGCGCGGATCTTCTCCTGCTGGGCGACGGTCTCGTAGATCTCCAGCTCGTCGGCGCTCCGACCTGCGCGAATGCGGGCCATGCTGTCTTCGGGAGCCATGTCCAACAGGATACACCCGTCGGGACGGCGAATCTCGGGACAGTTCAGATTCATGTCGGCCACCCACTGAAAATTCTCGCCCTGCCCCTGATAGGCCATGGACGCATAGTAGTAGCGGTCGGATATGACGGTCTTGCCCTGATCCAGCCACTCTTCGATCTCGGTATTGTGCCCGATGCGGTCCAGGAGAAACAGCGCGGCCAAACGGCTGTTGCCGGCAGGCTCCTTGCCCGACAGCGCACTGCGAAGTGCCTTTCCGTCGGAGGAATCGGTGGGCTCGGCGGTCAGTACGGTCTCAATACCCGCAGCGTTCAGCCAATCGCAGAGCAGGCGCATCTGGGTGGTCTTACCCGTTCCGTCCATACCGTCGAAAACAATAAAAAGAGGGGGATTTTGCTGTGTGGTCATTGCGTGCCTCCGTGGAATTTCTACTCGGCTCATTATACCTTATTTTCAAAATTTTGTCAATGGATTTTGAGACAATCGCAAAAAAATATACAGAACCAACAAAAAAATCCCCAATCCCCTTGCAATCCGACAGGATGTGTGTTATAATGATAAGGATTGAAAAACCCGAGATATATTCCCCACGAAAGGAAGCGTGAATCATGAATAATCAGTATGACGTTATCATCATCGGCGCAGGTCCCGGCGGTATTTTTACGGCCTATGAGCTGTCCAATCTGAAGCGGAATCTCCGCATCGCGGTATTCGAGACGGGCAACCCCCTGGAAAAGCGGAAATGCCCCATTGACGGTGTCAAGGTCAAGGCCTGCCTGGGCTGTAAGACCTGCGCCATCATGAACGGCTTTGGCGGTGCGGGTGCCTTCTCCGACGGTAAATATAACATCACCAATAACTTTGGCGGCACCCTCCACGAGTACATCGGTAAGGCCCGCGCCACCGAGCTCATGGAGTACGTGGACCAGATCAACCTCCGCTACGGCGGCGAGGGGACCCAGCTCTACACCACCGCCAACTCCGCCATCAAAAAGCTCTGCGTACAGAACGGCCTCCACCTGCTGGATGCCTCGGTCCGCCACCTGGGTACCGACATCAACTATATCGTGCTGGAAAACCTCTACAACCTGCTGAAGGACAAGGTGGAGTTCCACTTCCGCACCCCCGTGGACACCGTCCGCAAGACCGACGAGGGCTACACCGTAGTCTGCGGCGGAGAGACCTATACCTGTGACTATTGCGTCATCTCGGCAGGACGGAGCGGCAGTAAGTGGATGGAAGGGGTCTGCCGAGACATGAGCATCCCCACCAAGTCCAACCGCGTGGACATCGGTGTCCGCGTGGAGCTCCCCGCCGAGGTCTTTGCCCACCTCACCGACGAGCTCTACGAGTCCAAGATCATGTACCGCACCGAGAAGTTCCAGGACCTGGTCCGTACCTTCTGCATGAACCCCCACGGCGTGGTGGTCAACGAGAACACCAACGGCATCGTCACGGTCAACGGCCACAGCTACGAGGATCCCGCCAAGCACACGGGTAACACCAACTTCGCCCTCCTGGTCTCCAAGCACTTCTCCGAGCCCTTCCGTGACAGCAACGGCTATGGCGAGAGCATCGCCCGCCTGTCCAATATGCTGGGCGGCGGTGTCATGGTCCAGCGCTTCGGCGACCTCATCCGCGGCCAGCGCTCCACCCAGTCCCGTATCGACGAGGCCTTCATCCAGCCCACTCTGAACGCTACCCCCGGCGACCTGTCTCTGGTCATGCCCAAGCGGATCCTGGACGGCATCATCGAGATGATCTACGCCCTGGATAAGATCGCTCCCGGTACCGCCAACGACGATACCCTCCTCTACGGCGTGGAGGTCAAGTTCTACAACATGGAGGTAGCCATCGACGGCAACCTGGAGACCTGCCATAAGGGCCTGTTCGTCATCGGAGATTGCTCGGGTGTGACCCACTCGCTGTCCCACGCCTCGGCCTCGGGAGTCCATGTGGCCCGCTACCTGGCCGAGATCATGGACTAACACAGGAGGGAACCATGTTTGCCACCTATCCCTCCAACATCCCCCTCGGAACAAGCCATAATCACATCCTTCATTTCGATACCCCACGCCGCTTCACCGCCCGCGCTTATGTCCGTTGCCTGTCGCATACCCCCGATACCTGGCGGTTTTGGTTCTCCAACACCGTGGACAGCACCTTCGGCGGCATTGACTGCGAAGCCTACCGCGACCAACCGGGCGGGAGCTGGACCATTCTGTCCGCCCGCGTCGGAGACGGAGGCCCCTATGTGGAAGGCTTCATGGACACCCCCGCCCCCGTGACAGGCTGGACCGAGGTGACCTTCGGCGGAAGCACTCGGAAAACCGTCACCCCCCGCGAACGCTTTTGGAGCGACGAGGTGAAGCTCGCCCTGCCCGAAGGCCACCTCCTGGTATGGGAGTGGGAGCTGGAAGGGAATGACATCCCCTGTACTCCCGACAGTCAGGCGGCCACCTTTGCGAATTACGATGGAGGCGACCTGGTTTTCAATATCATGAGTCCCCTCCCCGACCTCATGGGAGCCAAACGCCCCGTCAAGAACCGCGTAGCCTTTTGGGGCGATTCCATCACCCAAGGCTGTGGCACGGGGAACAACCTCTACCAAATGTGGGCAGGCCGTATCGCCCTGGCCCTGGGGAAGGACTACAGCTTCTGGAATATCGGCCTGGGCTGGGCCCGAGGCAGCGATGCCGCCGACGGCACCGCCTGGAAGTATAAAGCCGCTCAAGTCGATACCGTTTGTCTGGTCCACGGTGTCAACGATATCCTCTCGGGCCGCTACGGCGCGGGACGGGGGGATTCCGCCGACGAATTTGTCACCACCCTGGAGACGAACATTCGCGAGCTGAAAAGCAAAGGCATCCGCGTCATCCTGTTCACCATCCCGCCATTTGACTACGCGGGAGACCGCTACATGACCTGGAAGACCCTCCGCTACGCCTATCCCGCCCTGGCCCGCGAGCTGGGCGTGGAGCTGTTCGACTTCTCGGCGGCCCTGGATGCCGATCCCCCCTACGGAAATCAGTACCCCTATGGAGCCCACCCCAACGGAGAAGGCGGCCGTGTCGCGGCCGAGGCCTTCCTCAAAGCGGGATTTTTCGGATGATCCGCAAAAAAACGATAAGACCATTGAAATTTCGACCGAAATCGTGTATAATAGTTCCATTATTTTTTGAAAATATGAAAGGCAGGGAATCACCATGAAACTTATGGAAGATCGTATTCGCAAGGACGGAATCATCGAGGACGGAGACGTGCTGAAGGTCGGTATGTTCCTCAATCAGCAGATCGACGTCTGCTTCATCAGCGAGCTGGCAAAAGAGTTCTACCGCCTCTATAAGGACGCGGGTATCAACAAAATTCTGACCATCGAGGCATCGGGTATCGGCCTGGCCTGCCTGTGTGCCGTGCCCTTTGACGTGCCCGTGGTCTTCGCCAAAAAGTCCAAGAGTAACAACATGACGGGCGAGGTCTATTCCTCCAACGTCCATTCCTTCACCCACGGCACCGATCACGCCGCCGTTATCCCCAAAGCCATGCTGACTGCCGAGGACCGCGTCCTCCTCATCGATGACTTCCTGGCCCGCGGTCAGGCTCTCCACGGCCTCATCGACCTCTGCGAGCAGGCAGGAGCCACCATCATCGGCGCAGGCGTGTTCGTCGAAAAGACCTATCAGAAGGGCGGCGAGGAAATCCGCGGCCGCGGCGTGCGGGTAGAATCCTTGGCCAAGATCAAGTCCATGAGTGTGGAGAACGGAATCGAATTCTGCGATTGATGCCGATTCTCGGCGAGGGAAGGGGCTTATGCAAAACAGAAAATAAATTTGTTTGTTTCGTGAACATATTGTGACAAATCACTCTTGAAAAAAGTGGTTATTCGTGTTACAATATCCTTGTAATTTTTAGGGCTTTTTTGTCGCGCCTGTTTTGATGTCAAGCCGAAGGCTTTACATAAATACACAATCTTCAAGGAGAAACGAAATGAAGAAGTTCTTATCTCTCGCCCTTGTCGCCGCCATGCTGCTGTCCTGCATGGTTCTGCTCGGTTCCTGCGGTACCGATGGTACTGAGCCCGCCGGCGACTCCGATTTCAAGCTGGGTGTGATCCTCCTCCACGACGAGGACTCCACCTACGACCTCAACTTCATCAACGGTGTCAAGGAAGCTCAGAAGGCTCTTGGCCTGTCCGATGATCAGATCATCATCAAGCGCAACATCCCCGAGTCCAACCAGTGCTACGAGGCTGCCAAGGACCTGGTCGATGAAGGCTGCGACGTGATCTTCGCCAACAGCTTTGGTCACGAGACTCACATCCTCAAGGCTGCCAAGGAGCATCCCGAGGTTGAGTTCTGCCACGCTACCGGTACCATGGCTCACACCGAGAACCTGGCTAACTTCCACAACGCTTTCGCTTCCATCTACGAGGGTCGTTACCTCGCCGGTGTTGCCGCAGGCCTGAAGCTCAACCAGATGATCGCTGACGGTCAGATCACCGCTGACCAGGCTAAGATGGGTTACGTCGGCGCATTCACCTACGCCGAGGTTATCTCCGGTTACACCTCCTTCTACCTGGGTGCTAAGTCCGTATGCCCCTCCGTTACCATGGACGTTCAGTTCACCGGTAGCTGGTATGACGAGAACGCTGAGCGTAACACCGCAAACGCTCTCATCAACGGCGGTTGCGTCCTGATCTCTCAGCACGCTGACTCCATGGGTGCTCCCTCCGCTTGCAGAGACAAGAACGTTCCCAACGTTTCTTACAACGGCTCTACTCAGGATTCCTGCCCCAACACCTTCATCGTTGCTTCCCGCATCAACTGGGCTCCTTACTTCCAGTACATCTGCAGCCAGAACATGGAGGGTAAGACCATTGATACCGACTGGACCGGTACTCTGTCTACCAACTCTGTCGTTCTGACCGATGTCAACGCTGCTGTTGCCGCTCCCGGCACCGCAGAGGAGATCGCCAAGGTGATGGAGGAGCTGAAGAACGGTACTCGTCACGTATTCGATACCAAGAACTTCACCGTTGGCGGTGTTGCTCTGACCTCCTACATGGCTGACGTTAACACCGACGCTAACTTCGAGAAGGATACCGAGGTTATCGAGAACGGCGTGTTCTTCGAGTCCAAGCATCGTTCCGCTCCTTACTTCGATGTTCAGATCGACGGCATCAGCCTGCTGAACACCAACTTCGGCTAATATCACCGCTGTCAGAAATCGGGCGGAGTCTGCGTACTCCGCCTCATTTCTGATTTTCGTCTTTTTTTCAAAAATCCATAAGCTCACACAAAATTTCGGAGGTGCCGCGTGAACAGACCTGTTGCCCTGGAAATGAAGAACATTTCCAAACGCTTTGGAAGCGTGATCGCCAACCATAACGTATCCCTTGAGGTGTACCACGGAGAGATCCTGGCCATCCTCGGCGAGAACGGTTGCGGAAAGACCACCCTCATGAACATGATCTCGGGAATCTATTTCCCCGATGAAGGTCAGGTGTTCGTGGACGGGGAAGAAGTGGTGATCGCCTCCCCCAAGGATGCCTTTGCCCATAAGATCGGTATGATCCATCAGCATTTCAAGCTGGTAGACGTATTCACCGCCACGGAAAATATCATCCTCGGTGTCAAGGATCATGCGGGATACTCCCGTGCCGAGGC
>CAYRTP010000085.1:0-10175 GCA_964427175.1 uncultured Clostridium sp.
GTCGGGGATGCCGGTCCCTACTATCTTGTTTTATATAAAAGTTGACACCTTGCTTGCGAGGCAGTCATCCTGAGCGGAACGAAGTGGAGTCGAAGGATCTCCTACCCGACAAGAGATCCTTCGACTCCGCCGCGTTGCGGCTCCGCTCAGGATGACCATTCTTTAAGCGTTGCCTCGCCCACTCAGGATGACCGTCCCCGGAAGATGGCCTCTTTTACTCTGCCTCCGTCTCCGCCTCGGCATCCCACATGACCATGATTCCCGATGCGGGGTCAAAGGTCAGAACACCTGTGCGCAGGGGCTCCGTGGCACCCGTATGCCCGAACCCATACTCCATCTCCTTGACGCAAAGCATCCCGTCCCGCAAAAAGAGAATGTAGTCGGTCCAGCCCCGATTCGCCAGGGTGAACAAGGGGGTTCTGGTGGCATAATCGTAGACCGTGATCTCCTCGTGCACCATGCCGCTTCCCCAAGCCGAGCCGATGCACAGCTCGGGAACATCGTCCCCCGTCAGGTCGCACAGGTACAAGCTCTGACAGCCGTGGCCGGGGCCGCCCATGAGGTATTCACCGTCCAGATACAGGCTATTGTCATCCCGAATCTCCACCGTCGCGCCGTTGAGTACGGGCAGGGTGACCGAGAAATGCCGTTCATCCCCCACCTGGCTGTCGCCGGGGTGGTAATGGTCCCAAATGCAGATCCCCGTCCCGTCCTGCATCACGGTCTCGCCCGTACCTTTGTCCTTCGGCCCCTCGGAGCAGGCCGTGCACATGGACAGTCCGCAGACCAGGGCTAACAGAATGGCTACTGCTTTCATCATGGTTCGTTACCTCCTTTGTGTTTTTTTACCAAATTATACCGTGGCTCCATGAATAGCCCCGACGGTTCTATGACGGTTTCATGAATGTATCCTGTTCCACAGAAAAAAGAGGGCCGAGAATGGGTAAACAATCTCGGTCCTCTTTTCATGCCGCAGGCAATTCATGCACCGAAGGGGCAATTCATTACCGAACGGGCTTCTTCTTGGGGGGATCAAACTCCTTCATGAGTCTGTCCAGCTCCTCGTCAGCCGAGGCGCGGGGTCTCTCACGCTTGACGGGCGCGGGGGAACCGTCGGGTCTGGGACGGCGGGGTCTGGGACCGTTCGCGCCGCCATTACCACCGGTCGTCTGCTGGGGCTTGGCGGGCTTATCGTCCTCCTCCTTCGTGGTGTTCTCGGGCTTGGAGTTAGCAAAGCCGGTAGCGATGATGGTGATGTGCATCTCATCCTCCAGCTCGCGGTCGATATGGACACCGAAGATGACGTTGGCATCGGGGGATGCCTCGGCGGAGATCATGCTGCACGCCACGTCCACGTCCTCCAGACCAACGTCGGGGGATACGGTGACGCTGATGAGAACGCCGTGGGAGCCTGCGATGGAGGACTCCAGCAGGGGGCTGGAGATAGCGGCCTTGGCGGCCTGCTCAGCCTTATCCTTACCGTTGGCGCTGCCCACACCCATGTGCGCGTGGCCTGCGTTCTTCATAACCGAGGAAACGTCCGCGAAGTCCAGGTTGATGAGGGCGGGGACGTTGATGAGGTCGGAGATGCTGCGGGTACCGCGGGACAGCACGCTGTCCGCGATCTCGAAGGCGTTCTCCAGGGTGATGCGGGTGTCGGTCACCTGCTTCAGCTTCTCGTTGGGGATGACCACCAGGGAGTCTACGTACTGGCTCAGCTCGGCGATACCGGCGAGAGCCTGGTCCATACGGCGCTTGCCCTCAAAAGCGAAGGGCTTGGTTACGATACCGATGGTCAGAATGTTCATCTCATGAGCCAGGCGGGCCACCACGGGAGCGGCACCGGTACCGGTACCACCGCCCATACCGGCGGTAATGAAGACCATGTCGGTCCCCTGCAGGATCGCCTTGATCTCCTCGATGGACTCCTCAGCGGCGCGGGCACCGATCTGGGGGTTTGCGCCCGCGCCGAAGCCGCGGGTCAGCTTCTCACCGATGACCAGCTGGGTAGCGGCATCCGAGTGATTCAGAGCCTGGCGGTCGGTGTTAATGGCAACGAACTCCACACCGACGATGCTGGAGGTAATCATACGGTTGACCGCGTTGTTACCGCCGCCGCCGACACCGATCACCTTAATGCTTACGCCGGATTCATAAGTATCATCATGTTCAAAGGTCATTTGTTTCTTCCTCCCGAATTTTACAAATACGAAATTGGCGCGATCCGCTCACCCAAAGCGGGGCACGCACATCCATCCCGCCATTTTTCGGGCAGGATCACATAGCATACCTATATAATATACTTTTTTCTGCAAAATTGCAATAGTTTTTTGTAAGTTCAATAAAAATTTACATATTCAAAGAGGTTCGCGGCGGGCAATTGCCCTTGATTATTTGATTGGATGTCCCCCAACCTGTGTAGGGGCGGCCATTGGCCGTCCGTTCCCTCTCCGCAAGCGGACGAGCGATGCTCGCCCCTACGCGGTGAACGGTCATCCCATGCGGGATGCAATGTCCTTACTCCGCCGCACTACCCCGCCCAATCGGGCAGGTCCACGTCGGGGGAGGCGCGGTAGATGATCCGCGCGGGATCCGACACGTCCACCAGGACGGGGAGGGTGCCGTCGTCCTTCCCCTCCGCCTCTCGGTCGGAAAGGGAGTATTCGGTCAGCTTCAGCTTGCGGTCCAGCTCGTCCATGTTGCCGATCTTGACCTTGATCCGCCCGTCCAGCACCAGCCAGATATCGTAGCGGTCCCCCAGCTCCATGCCGCTGACGCGGTCGGCCAGGGGGGTGGCCATGAGCGCGTCCACGAATTCAAAGACGTAGGCGTACTCCACGGCGGGCTCGGCGGTTTCCACCTCGTAGTCCACCAGATTCTCGGGGGCCGAGTCTGGCTCGTAGGGGAGGTTGATGAAGGACAGCTCCTCCCCCACCCGCACGCGGGTGGCCTCGGGGAGCCCCAGGTAGACCGCCCCCACCCGCTTGGCCTCGTTCGGGTTGGAGAACACCCCCAGCACCTCCCGATCCTCGGCGGCGATGAGGTAGTAGTTGGCGTTGTGGCAGGTGTAGTAGACCTCGGTGATCTCCTCGTAGCCGATGGACACGGTACCGTTCAGGTGCTTACGCACCTTGATATCGTCCAGCAGGGGCAGGCCCGCCTTGAGCCGCTTGACCACGGCGGAGCTGTCAAAGCTCAGCATATAGTCCCCCGCGTCCAGGTCGGCAAACTCCTCCACCACCGAGGCGGAGTAGAAGGTCCCGTCCTCGGCGGTCACCTCGGTGACCTGCCACAGGTTGCTCAGCAGGAGGAGTCCCCCCGTCAGGGCAACACCGCCCAGCATACAGCCCAGGCCGACGGCGATTTTTTTGATATGGGGATTTTTCGGCGGTCTTTCCCCCACCCGACTGCCGAAGAATTCAGCCTCCGCGCTGAATTTCTCGGCAAAGGAACGGGGTTTTTGCTCTGGGGAGATCCTGAATTTTTTCATAGCTGTGATCCTTACGATTTGGATTTCATCAAGCCCGCAAGGCTTGTGTAGATGCGCTCGTTGGCATCGGGGCAGGCGAATTTCTCACGGATGATATGCCCCATGGCGGTCCGCTTGTCGGGGTCGGCAATGAGGCTCTTGACCTGCTCGGTCAGGGTTCCCTCGGGGAGGGTGTGCTCCTCCACGCAGATGCCCGCGCCCTCTTTGACCAGGGCCATGGCGTTTTTGAGCTGATGCTGTTCGGCCACGTAGGGGGAGGGGATGAGGACGGCGGCCTTCCCCGTCAGAGCCAGCTCGGAGACCGACATGGCTCCCGCGCGGGAGATCACCAGGTCGGCGGCGGCCATCTGATCGGGCATATCGTAGATATAATCCACCAGCCTCATGCGGCCGCAGGAGCCTGCGGCGGTCTGATCCCAGGCGGCGCGGACGCGGTCATAGTCCCGCTTGCCCGCGGCGTGGATGAGCTTGACCGCGGGGTTCGCCGTCAGCTCGGCGGCCAGCTTCACCACCGCGTCGTTGACGTATTCGGCCCCCAGGCTCCCGCCAAAGGACAGAACGTAGAGATCGGTAGGAGACAGCCCTAAACGACTTCGGGCCTCCTGGCGGGAAATTTGGCGGAATCCAGGCATCATGGGGTTGCCCACCCGGATCATGCGGGGGTTCCCTGCCCCGCCCAGGCGGTCCAGGGTGGCCTCGAAGTTGACCATGACCAGGTCGGCCTTATCCTTGAGCTTGAGCACCGCCTGGCCGGGCAGGGCGTTGGACTCGTGGAGGGCGGTGGGGACTCCCTTCTTGATGCCCATACGGCAGGTGGGCCAGCAGGCAAAGCCTCCCGTGCCCACGATGAGGTCGGGCTTGAAATCGTCGATGATCTTCCCTGCTTCCCCCTTGGAGCGGACCATCAGGAAGGGGAGCTTGAGGTTGGAGGGCGACCACAGAGGCCGCGCCATGCCTTGGATATGCACCGTGTGCAGAGGGTAGCCCGCTCGCGGGACCAGGTCGTTGGCCTTATCACGGGGCAGAGCCGAGGCCACGAAGGCGATCTCGGCATCGGGATGTTTTTCTTGTATGGTTGCCGCGATGGCCAGCGCAGGGTTGACGTGCCCCGCCGTGCCGCCGCCTGTCATGAGAATACGCATGATGGACTCCTTTCATAGGGAACGGGAGAGCGGAGGAGCGTGCCTCCGGCGGCCCAAACCCTTTTTTCAAAAAGGGTTTGGGAATCCCAAAAACTTTCAATATTTTGTCATTTTGTCGGGTAGGGGAGGGGCTTGCTCCTCCCGCCCTACCGTGATTTTTTCAAAGCTCTCAAAGGCTTACCGTTTCTGATACGAATACCGCGAGATGGACAGGATGATCCCCATCTCGAAGATCTGCAAGATCAGCGACGTACCGCCCGAGGAGAAGAAGGGCAGAGCGATACCCGTATTGGGGATGGAATTGGTGACCACCGCGATGTTGAGGATGGCCTGGAGGGCCACCTTGGCGATGAGGCCGTAGACCACGATGGCGGTGAACTTATCAGGAGCCTTGGAGGCGATACGGAAGCCCCGCCACACCAGAAGCCCGAACAGAAGCACCACGGCGAAGGCACCGATGAAGCCCAGCTCCTCGCAGACGATGGTGAAGATGAAGTCGTTCTGGGGCTGGGAGACGTAGCCGTACTTTTGCTGGCTGTTGCCCAGTCCCCGCCCGAAGAAGCCGCCCGAGCCGATGGCGTTGAGGCCCTGGAGGGTCTGCCAGGCCGAGCCCAGGGGGTCCACGTTCTCAATGTTGAGCCAGGTGGTGACCCGGAGCATGGCGTAATCCGACACCAACAGCACCAGCACCACCGCGGTACCGCCCAGGATAAAGAGGTAGAGGAACCACTTGCGGTCGGTGCCGCCGATGTACATGGTCACAAGGCCCATGAGACCGATGATGATGATACCCGACAGGTGGTGCTCCAGCATGACCAGGGCACAGATGAAGCCGAAAACGATCATGGGGTAAAGCACGCCGTAGACGAATTGTCCGCCGAACTTCTGATGGGCGGCGATCTGCTTTTCGTACTTGCTCATGATGAGGGCGATGCAGAGCACCACCGCCATTTTGGCGATCTCGGAGGGCTGGACCGAGATGGGACCCAGCTGGATCCAACGGGTCGCGCCCGAGCCGTAGCTGGAGCCGATGATGAGCACCAGCAGAAGCAGAACCACCGACAGGGCGTAGGAGGCCACTCCGAAGAACCGCCAGAACCAGGGCCGCGCCTTCCACACGAAGGGCACGGTGACGGCGGTAGCCAACACCAGGTAGAGGATATGGCGCTTGATGTAGTAGGCACTGTCATCGTGGTACTGGGCGGCGTAGACCGAGCTGGCGCTGAAAGCCATCAGAGCCCCGAACAGGCAGAGGGCGATCACGATAAAGAGGAAGGAATAGTCGATGTGCCCGCGGGTGAGTACGAGATCGGAGGAGTCCTCGGCCTCGGGCTTTTTGTAGACGGGCTCGGAGTAGATGGGGTCGTTTTTTTCGGTTTTGCGGTCCACGAAATCGCTGAGGTGGTCCAGGCCGTGGCCCACGTCCTCCTCAAGCCGCTTGGCACCTGCCTTATTGGGAGTGTACCGTTTCAGTTGTTTTTTTACGCGGGACCAATCCACGCGGGGGAGCTTGAATTTCATGGAAAACGGTCACCTCACTTTCTGCATCTAAAATATGTTTGTTTGGTAGGGGCGAGCATCGCTCGTCCGCTATGAGAACCTGCGGACGGCCGCCCCTACCGGTTTAAGGTTCTCCGCCTCACAGCATCCCCAGCCACGAAAGCAGGCAGAACAGGGCGGACACCAGGGTGAACACGCCCACGATCTTGACCTCCTTCCACCCGCACTTTTCAAAGTGGTGGTGGAGGGGTGCCATCTTGAAGATGCGCTTGCCGTGGGAGAGCTTGTAGTAGACCCGCTGGAGCAGGCTGGACAGCATCTCAATGACGAACATAAATCCCGCCAGCACGAACAGGATCAGCTCACCCACCATCACGGACGTACCCATGATGACGGCTCCCAGGAACAGAGAGCCCGTGTCACCCATGAACATCTTGGCGGGGTGGTGGTTGTAGACCAAAAATCCCAGCACACAGCCCAGAAGGATGGCACCGATGTAGCCCACATAAACGTCAGTCACCTGCGAAATACTGCGGGTCGTCATGGTCAGGCCGTAGACCACCATGAACACCGCCACGGTGGCGCAGATGGAGGAGGCCAGGCCGTCCAGACCGTCGGTGATGTTGGTGGCGTTGACGAAGCCCACCATGACGATCAGGTAGACGGGGTAAGCGAACCAGCCCAGATCCCAGTACAGGTGGAAGAAGGGGATGTGCAGAACCGTGGTCAGAGTGCCCACAATCTTCATCATGGCCAGGAAAGCGGCGGCGAGGACCACCTGCAGAAGGAACTTCTGCTTCTCGGTCAGACCCTCGTTCTGCCGTCTCATGAGCTTGAAGTAGTCATCCACAAAGCCGATGGCGGCGTTGCCGAAGGCGTACAGGCAGATGAGGGCCATGGAGAGGATCTCCCGACGGTAGGTAAATCCCTCGTTGGCTTGCATCATGTCGATCGCACACCCGACAAACCACAGCGCCATGACCGCCAGAAAGGCGGGGACGAAGGAGATGCCGCCCATGGTGGGGGTGCCTGCCTTGTATTGGTGCTCCTTGACGTACTCGTTAATGGGCTGTCCCGCCTTTTTGCTCCGCAGGACGGGGAGCGCGAAGTGACCGAACAGCACCGTCAGTCCAAAGGCCAGGGCCAGGCCGACCGCCAAAACCAAACCATAAGATACATACGGATTCATAGGATATGTCCTTTCTTTTCAATCATAGTTCGTGAAAAATCTTTTTCATCAGACGCGTTGGATTATCGTTCCACCCGAGTAGGGGCGAGCATCGCTCGTCCGCTATGAGAATCTGCGGACGGCCAATGGCCGCCCCTACACCGGGGTATGAACACGCTTATTGAGAAATCACCCCGGCCACCGCAGATGCCACCTTCTCCAACGCCATAGCGCGGCTGGCCTTAAACAGCACGCAATCGCCCGAGGTCAGCTCGCGGGCCAACTCCTCGGCGGCGGCGGGGTAGTCCTCGGGACCCGACACGTAGCGAACAGCCTCGGCGGGGAGTCCCGCCTCCAGGGCTCCTTCCGCGATGAAACGGCCCAGCTCACCCACGGCCACCAGGCGGTGGATGCCTTGGCGAACAGCCTCGGCTCCTACGCCCCTGTGGAGGGCCTCGGTGTCAGAGCCCAGCTCCTTCATGTCCCCCAGCACCGCGATGCGGCGGGTAGCGGGAGTCAAGCGCAGGACCCCTAAAGCGGCCCGCATGGACTCGGGAGCGGCGTTGTAGCAGTCCTCAATGAGGGTCACGCCCCCCAGGGTACGGGTATTCTGCCGCATGGCGGCGGGACGGTAGGAGGCCAGGCCCCTGCGGACTTGTCCCACCTCCAGGCCAAAGAGCTGACCTACGGCGGCGGCAAAGGCGGCCGCCCACACCAGGTGCTCGCCCATGACGGGGATCCACAGCTCCCGCCACTCCCCTACGGGGGTGGCCAGGTCAAAGCTCATGCCGCCGTCGCGGACGGTGATATTCTGAACGCGGAAGTCCGCCTCGGGGTCGCCAGCCAGGGAGAGCCCCAGGGCGCGGATCCCATCGGGGATCACGGGGCGGTCGGAGTCCAGGTCCTGCCCCAGCTTGGCCAGCAGAGGCTCGTCGCGGTTGACCAGCAGGACCCCGCCCTCGCGCAGACCTTGGGCGATCTCCAGCTTGGCGCGGGAGATGTTCTCGCGGGAGCCGAGATGCTCCAGATGGGAGGAGCCCACGTTGGCGATGATGGCGATATCGGGGCGGACGGCGGCGGTCATGGCGGTGATCTCCCTACGCCCGCTCATGCCCATCTCCAGCACGGCGGCCTCCTCGTCGGGAGAGACCTCCAGGAAGGACAGGGGCAGGCCGATGGTGCTGTTGTAGTTGCCGTCCTTTTTGAAGGTCCTGCGGGCGGAGGCCAGTACGGCGTAGATCATTTCCTTGGTGGTAGTCTTGCCTACGCTTCCCGTCACAGCTACCACGGGGAGGGCCCTCAGGTCCCCTTCCCGTCGGGAATTGGCCAGCCGTCCCAGGGCCTCCACGGTATCGGGGACCAGGATGGCGGCCCATGCCATAGCGGGCATCTCCTCGGGGACGGGCAGGTGCTCGCAGAGGAAGGCCGTACAGCCCAGGGAGGCCGCCTTGGCCATGTAGTCGTGGCCGTCCACCCGCTCGCCGCGGATGGTGCAGAACAGGGTGTTCCCGTCGGCCTCGCGGGAGTCGGTACAGATGTGGGTGAGGGCTACGGTGTCGGACACACCGTTGGCGATCCACTCCCCCCCGCCATGGCGGCGAGGGTGGGCAGATCGAGGGGAGAATATAGTTGAATTTTCATAGAATGGTATGCCTTTCGTTCAAGTAATACAGATTTCCAAACATAATCGTACACTGAAAGAGAAAGCCTCCGGCGGCTTATGAACCCCGCACTGCAAGCAGTGCAAAAGAAGGGTTCTAAGAACTCCTAAGAACTTTATGGAAAGGGCTTGGATGTTACCCCGTAAGTCAGGCATGACTCGGGTACCCCCATGGGCCCCTACCCCATTGGTGTAGGGAGCGTGTATGCATGATTTGTCTGAAAACAGTATAAGCCGTATCCGCCCGAAGGGAGAGCCTATTTTGGGGGAGCGGCGTGGTATTTCTGTGCGGCTTCCACCGCTATATCCTTTTCGCAGAAGGGATGCTTCCCTGTGCGGTCGATTTCATAGTTTTCGTGGCCCTTCCCCGCCAGGAGGATGATATCCCCCGTCCTTGCGTGTCGGATGGCGTAGCGGATGGCCTCGGCGCGGCTTGGCACCACGGCAAATTCGCTCTCCTTATCCACCCCCGAAAGGATGTCGGCAATGATGCCGTCGGGGTCCTCACTGCGGCTGTTATCCGAGGTAATGACCAGGGAATCGGTCATGCGGGAGGCGATGCGGGCCATGACCTTGCGCTTGGAGCGGTCACGGTCCCCGCCGCACCCGAAGACCAGGACGATTCGCTGACCTCGGCGGCGAAAGCCGTGGACCGAGGCCAGGAGGTTTTCCAGGGCATCGGGGGTATGGGCAAAGTCGATGAACACCGAGAACGGAATATCCGTCTCGGGGAGGGCTACCCGCTCCATGCGCCCGGAAACCCCGCCAAAGGCGGCCAGAGTGTCCCGCGCTACGGCGGGGCTGACCCCCAGGGCCAGGGCGGCCACAGCGGCCTCCATGGAATTCATGACGGTGAACTGTCCCGGGACGGGACAGCGGAGGCGGAGGCGCACGTCGGGGGATGCCAGCTTGAAGGACACCCCGTCCTCGCCCTGGTACTTGACCTGTTCGGCGTAGTAGCGGGTGCAGGTTCCCTCCCCTGCGGGACACATACGGTCGGGGGAGAGGTTGCGGAGGCCCTCGGCGGGACAGATGTGAAAGTGATGGATGGGGGTGGGCTCGGCCAGCAGTCGGCGGCCCCATCGGTCGTCGGCGTTGATCACCGCCTCACGGGTGACCGCAAAGAGGCGGAGCTTGGCTTGGTAATAGTCCTCCATGGTACCGTTGAGGTACATATGCTGCACCCCGTCCTTATAGGCCAGCTCTATCTCCAGG
>CAYRTP010000086.1:0-9809 GCA_964427175.1 uncultured Clostridium sp.
CTGTTCACGGGCTTTCTGGAGGGTGGCAAGACCCACATGATCCAGGAGTCCATGGAGAGCGAGCAATTCAATTCGGGGGATAAGACCCTCATCATCCAGTGCGAGGAGGGTGTGGACGAGCTGGATCCCACCGCCTTCGCGGGGAAGAACTGCTACCTGGAGCTCATCGAGGAGCCCGAGGAGCTGACCGCCGCCCACCTCACCGCCCTGGGCAAGAAATACAAGGCCGACCGTGTTATCATTGAGTACAACGGTATGTGGCCCCTCCAGACCCTTTACGAGAACCTGCCCTCCAACTGGGCCATCTTTCAGGAGATGATGTTCGCGGAGGCCAAGACCTTCATCAAGTATAATCAGAATATGCGCTCCCTTATGGTGGACAAGCTCATGAACTGCGAGATGGTGGTGCTGACCCGCACCCCCAACGATATTGACAAGGAGGAGATCCACAGGATCATCCGCGGTATCTCCCGCCGTGCCGCCATTTCCTACGATTACCCCGACGGTCACATCGAGTACGACGAGATCGAGGATCCCCTGCCCTTCGACAAGGAGGCAGATGTCATCGAGATCGAGGACGATGACTTCGCCCTGTGGTACCGCGATCTCTCGGAGGAGATGGACACCTACGAGGGCAAGACCGTCCACGTCAAGGGTCTGGTGGCCCGTGACAATAAGCTGGGCAAGAACGCGGTCATTATCGGCCGCCACATCATGACCTGCTGTGCCGACGATATCGCCTACAGCGGCCTGGTCTGCAACTTCTCGGCCCCCGTCAGCCTCAAGACCCGTGACTGGATCACGGTTACCGCCAAGATCACCCTGGAGCCCCATAAGCTCTACAGCGGCCGCCGCGGTCCCGTCCTCTACGCCACCGAATACGCCATGTCCTCCGCCCCCAAGCAGGAGGTTGCGACGTTCTATTAAAGAGCGAGGGGCTCTGCCCCTGGCCCCCGCCGGCCCTTCTTGAAAGAAGGGCCGGACCCCAAGAACTTAAAAAAATTCAAGCTGTTTCAAATAGGAGACTCTCATGAAAAAGACCTGCATCTCCCAAAACTGGCACCTGGATGCCCTGGGCTTCCACGGTATGGTGGACCTGCCCAACGATTACTCGGTGACTGCCCCCCGTGATCCCCGTGCCCCCGGCCGCGGTGATAACGGTTATTTCGTCAACGGCTCCAGCCGCTACGTCAAGGATATCGACATCCCCGAGATCCCCCGTCATTACATCCTGGACATCGACGGTGCCTATATGTGTACCTCGGTGCGCTGTAATCATGACAAGATCGTCATGCATCCCCACGGCTACACCCCCCTGTTGGTGGATCTGACCCCCCATATCCGTCTCGGCGAGCGCAACAACATCAACATCTCCACCAGCACCCTCCAGCCCTCCACCCGCTGGTATGCGGGCGCGGGCCTTTACCGTGACGTTTTCCTGTGGGAGGGCGGTGACATCCGCATCGAGCCCTGGGATAAGTTCGTGTATACCCCCACTACCGACAGCGTCAAGGCCGAGTACGAGATCAGCGCCGACCGCAACGCCGAGGTGACCCTCCGCGCCACCATCCTGGACGGCGAGACCCCCGTGGCCACCCTGGAGCAGACGGTTCAGGTTACCGCGGGAGCCAAGACCAAGGCTGAGTTTACCTTCGATCTTCCCAACGCCAAGCTGTGGGACACCGAAAATCCCAACCTCTACACCATGCACGCCGCCATCCTGGAGAACGGTGAGGAGGTCGATACCGATGATACCAAATTCGGTGTCCGCACCATCACCGCCGACATGGACAACGGACTCCGCCTCAACGGCAAGACCATCAAGCTCCGCGGCGGATGCATCCACCATGACCACGGCGTGCTGGGCGCGGCTGATTTCCCCGCCGCTTGCCGCAGAAAGCTCACCAAGCTCAAGAACGCGGGCTTCAACGCCGTCCGTATCGCCCACAATCCCCCCTCCCTGGCACTGTTGGAGATCTGCGACGAGATCGGTATGATCGTTATGGACGAGGCCTTCGACTGCTGGCGCAGAGATAAGGGCGGTGAGTTCAACTACCACTTCTGGTTCGACGATTGGTGGGAGCGGGATATTTCCTACATGGTCCTCCGCGACCGCAACCACCCCTGCGTGTTCGCTTACTCCACGGGTAACGAGATCCCCGAGTGCGTCAATCCCGAGGGCGGCGTATGGGCCAGAAAGCTGACCGACGAGATCCGCAAGTACGATAACACCCGTTTCGTCACCTGCGGTGCTTTCCAGGTAGAGGATCAAAACCCCGGCAACGTGGCCTACTATGAGCCCTTCGATATCTGCGGCTACAATTATCTGTACTACCGCTACGCCTCCGACCGCGTCAAGTACCCCAACCGCATCATCTGGGGCTCCGAGACAACGGCGCTGTGCTTCTACGATTCCTGGAAGGCCACCATGGAGAACAGCCACGTCCTGGGCGATTTCACCTGGACCGCCTATGACAACCTGGGTGAGGCAGGCATGGGCATTTCCAAGTGGGCCCGCGACGGCAAGGTACAGGGCATCGGCATCGCGCCTTATCCCTGGCGTTCCTGCTACCAGGGCGACTTCGATCTTTGCGGCTACCGCCGTCCCCAGTCCTACTTCCGCGAGGCCATCTGGCGTGAGAACACCGAGCCCCGCATCTTTACCACCCATCCCACCCACTACGGCGAGGGCTTCACGGGTACGGGCTGGCACTGGTACGACGTGCTGGACAGCTGGACCTTCGAGGACGAGTATATCGGCAAGCCCGTCAAGTGCGAGGTCTACACCGTGGCCGATGAGATCGTATGGTTCGTCAACGGCCGTGAGGTAGGCAGAAGCGTCCCCGCGAAGGCCATCGCGACCCTGGATATTCCTTACGAGAAGGGTGAGATCTCGGTCATCGCCTACAAGGACGGCGCCGAGTGCGGACGCTCCGCTCTCCACACCGTGGGCACGCCCGCCGCGCTCCGCGTGGAGGCCGAGACCGCAACCATCCAGGCCGACAACCGCGATCTTTGCTATTTCGATATCACCATCGTGGATGGGAACGGCGACCGCGTCCCCCATTTGAAGAATGAGCTCCGCTGTGCCGTGGAGGGCGGCAGCCTCCTGGGCATCTTCAGCGGCGATCCCGCCAACGATGACCAGTACGGCTCCCCCGTTTGCCACGCCTTCGAGGGCCGCGCCGTGGCCATCGTCCGCGCCAAGAACCCCGGTGAGGTCACCCTCACGGTCATCTCCGACGGCCTCAAGACGGGCATGGCCACCGTCAAGGCCGAGTAAAAGGGAAGCATCGAAATGGAAACCAATATCTATCAAACCATCAGATCCGATGCCGAGACCGCCGTCCGCGAGCTCATCGAGACAGCCCACCTGACCGCGGGCCAACTGCTGGTCATCGGCTGTTCCTCCTCCGAGATGGTGGGGGAGCGCATCGGCAAGAACTCCTCCATGGAGGCGGCGGTGGCCCTGTACGAGGCCATCGCGCCGATCCTGGCCGAGCAGGGTATCCTGCTGGCCGCCCAGTGCTGTGAGCACCTCAACCGCGCCCTGATCGTGGAGCGGTCCACCGCCGAGCGGTACGGCTACGAGCCCGTATGGGTCAAGCCCCAGCCCAAGGCAGGCGGCTCCTTTGCCACCACGGTGTGGGAGCACATGACCGATCCCGTGGCGGTGGAGAGCATCCGCGCCCACGCGGGCATGGACATCGGTGCCACCCTCATCGGGATGCACCTCCGCCGCGTAGCGGTCCCCGTCCGCCTGTCGGTCAGCCGCGTCGGTGAGGCCTCCCTGGTCTGCGCCCGCACCCGCCCTGCCTACATCGGGGGCCCGAGAGCCCAGTATCAGACGAGTGAGCCGTGAGGCGTAATGAAATGAAAAGGTGCCCTGCGTTTTTTGCGCGGGGCACCTTGTTTTTAGGTCAGGTAGGGCTTGCTTCGATGTTGAGAATTGTACCAGAATCGTGTCGGCCGTTTGATCATATCGTATGCAAACAGTAAGAATCCCATAAAATAGGGCTGGGGATTGAACTTGTAAACCAACTGGGCCGACACCCCCGCCGCGCGGGCCAGCTCCTCCTGGGTCGCGCCCTTGGCCTTCCGCATACGGGCGATATTGGCTCCGATATTTTGAATACTCATGTTTTTCTCCTTTATGATGTTTTTTGTGATCGCGCTTTCACTGTCCCTATTATACCACAATCCTCGGTTGATTGCAAGAGAGGCGATATGGATAAAAAACAACCGCGGGTTGTGTGCAGTTGAGACAGACAATCGCGAGTTGACACACGTGCAGCTTGACGGAACGAAATTCTGTATCCAAGAAAAAAACGCCCGAGTATCTCGGACGGTTTTTTTCAAATCTTGTATCTCGTATCTTGTATCTTGTATCTTCTCAGATCTTGCCCTCGTCCAGCAGAGCGGCCTTCTTGCCCCAGTAGCGGGCGAAGATGAGGCAAACAAATGCACCGAAGGCGCCGATACCCAGCCAAACCAGGATCATGGTGTCCCAGTTGTACTTCTCGGAGAGCACACCGTACAGGAAGGTGGACAGGGCGGTGGCGATGTAGATCATACTGTTGAACATACCCGTCACGGCCGCCGACATATCCAGGGTGGCGAAGTGGTAGGGAATGGTGGTGAGGAACATGAGGTTCGCGCCCCACATACAGGAAATGCTGATGGCCATGAAGATGACGCAGATCAGCGCGTTGGTGTTGCGGCAGGCGAACAGACCGCCGATGCAGAGGGCGGCTACGGCAAACATGATGCAGGAGGTGTAAAGCTCGTTGCGGATGAACTTCTCATTCATCCAGTTGGCCACGTAGGTACCCGACAGGCTGATGATGGGGATGAGGACCGAGGTGATGGCGGCCATGGAGCTGTCCATGTTGAACTGATCCGACAGGAAGGTGGGAGCCCAGCTCTCTACGGCATCGCGGAGCGCGCCGTTACAGAACAGGCCGAAGACCACGACCCACAGACCCGAAGCCGCAATGACGGAGGGGAGGGAACGGCTGCGCTTCTTGTTCTGGGCGGCGGCCTCGGCGTCGGCCTTCTCGAGAAGGGCGGCGCGCTCAATACGGCAGGCCTCGTCCATCATCTTGGTGTACTTGGAGAGAGCGGCGTTACCCAGGGTCCAGGTCAGGAAGCAGGCGAACAGGATACCGGCGGTCATGTAGAACACGAAACGCCAACCGCCCAGGCTGAGCAGGAATCCGGGAATGAGGAAGGCCATGATGGCACCCACCGAGCAGGCGGCGTTCAGACCGGTTCCCGCGCCGCTGCGGCGCTCAATGGGAAGCTGGTTGGTGACGGTGCGGAGCAGGGGAGCCCAGAGCATGGAGTTAAAGAGACCGTTCAAGGCCCAGATGAAGGGCATGATGGTGGCGACGGGAGCCAGGCCCATGGCCAGACTGCAAATGGTGGCGCCGCCCAGGCCGATGGCGACCATGAACTTGGGGCGGATCTTGGTGCCCACGATGCCGTTGATGAATTGTCCCGCGCCGTAGGCCAACATGAAGCAGGGGAGGATCACGGCGGCGAAATCCTTGGTCAAAAAGCCCTCGTCGATCATGTCGGGAACGCAGGCGGAAAGATTCTTTCGGCCAAGGTAACTACAGGCATAGGACAGGAAACAGAACAGGAACAACTGGGACGCGCACCGATTGATCCGGCGGGACGTCCATTCCGGCCCGGCGGAAGCGGGCGGGGTGACGGTTTTTTTCATGGTGATACCTCCGATCTGAATTTTCCCGGATCACAGACCTTCCGGGAGCATGACTATCTTTAATTATATCACGGATCCCCTTTTTTTGCAAGGGGTAACGGGAATTTTGCATGGGCAATTTTGACGATTTTTCCAAGATTTCTCCCAGCCCTCTTTGTGATTCCTTTTGTCGAGCCCGATCGGATCCCGACGCAGGATTGTGGGATTATTTTTTTCAAACCTATTGAAAAATTTATGAAAATAGTGTATAATATAGACGATAATCAAAAGAAAGGCAGGTACCCACCATGTCCGTCCGTCTTAATACCAACTATCTCTCCTCCTTCGTCTCCGCCGAGGAGCTGGCCAACATCCAGCCCCAGGTTAACGTAGCCCACGATCTCCTCACCTCCCGTACCGGTGCAGGTAACGATTTCCTGGGTTGGACAACCCTTCCCGTTGACTACGATCAGGAAGAATTCGCCCGCATCAAGGTCGCCGCAGAGAAGATCAAGAAGTCCTGCGACGTATTCATCGCCATCGGTATCGGCGGCTCCTACCTGGGTGCCCGCGCCGTCATCGAGTTTTTGAAGTCCCCCCTGTACAATAACCTCCCCAAGGATACCCCCGACATCTACTTCGCCGGTAACACCATCTCCGCCGTCGCCATCGACGAGCTCCTCAAGATCTGCGAGGGCAAGGACGTTTGCATCAACGTCATTTCCAAGTCGGGTACCACCACCGAGCCCGCCGTGGCCTTCCGCGTGCTCCGCGCTCTGCTGGAGCAGAAGTACGGTGTCGAGGGTGCCCGCGAGCGCATCTTCGTCACCACCGATAAGGCCAAGGGTACCCTGAAGCACTTCTCCGACGAGGCCGGCTACGAGACCTTCGTGGTGCCGGATGACGTGGGCGGCCGCTTCTCCGTGCTCACCGCCGTGGGTCTGCTTCCCATCGCCGTGGTCGGTATCGATATCGACGGCCTGATGAACGGTGCCGCCGCCGCTATGGAGGCCTACAAGTGCCCCGACCTGGCCAAGAATGACTGCTATAAGTACGCCGCCATCCGCAACATCCTCTACCGCAAGGGCAAGACCACCGAGATCCTGGTTGGTTACGAGCTCTACTCGGCCATGCTCAACGAGTGGTGGAAGCAGCTCTACGGCGAGTCCGAGGGTAAGGACCAGCGCGGTATTTTCCCTGCATCGGTCATCTTCTCCACCGACCTCCACTCCCTGGGTCAGTACATCCAGGACGGCATGCGTAACCTGTTCGAGACGGTCATCTCCATCGAGAACAACCCTGTGGTATTCCCCATCCCCAACGATCCCGCCAACATCGACGGTCTGAACTTCCTGTCGGATATGGACCTCAACCAGGTCAAGAAGACCGCTATGCAGGCAACCCTCCTGGCCCACGTGGACGGCGGTGTTCCCAACCTGCTCATCGAGCTGGAGGGCCGCAACGAGTTCGCCCTGGGCTACCTGCTCTACTTCTTCGAGCTGGCCTGCGCCATCTCGGGTTATATGCTGGGTGTCAACCCCTTCAACCAGCCCGGCGTTGAGGCTTACAAGAAGAATATGTTCGCCCTCCTGGGCAAGCCCGGCTACGAGGATGCCAAGGCCGCTTTGGAGGCCAGACTGGGCTGATTTTCCGCTTGTGTAAAATTGCCAAAAACCTCTTGTGAGATTTTTACGAAAAATATTCACAGGTACTTGCAATTTTGCGAAAAATGTGCTATAATAAATCAAATACACCGCGACTTTAACCCGTGGAGCGGTGCATCAACCTGCAAGGCACCCCTTTGGGGCAGAATGCCGAGCAGAGAGAAAGGAAGTACTTAGATATGATCAAATTACTTGTTGGCGTTAAGGGCACCGGTAAGACCAAGGCCCTGATTTCCGCTGTGAATGAGGCTCTGGAGACCTCCAAGGGCTATGTTGTATGCATTGAGAAGGGTTCCACTCTTCGCCATGAGATCAACTACAAGGTTCGTCTTGTCAATACCGATGATTATCTGATCGACAACGCCGCCGCTCTGGGCGGTCTGGTTGCCGGTATTCTCGCAGGCAACAGCGACGTGACCGACCTGTTCATCGACGGTACCCGCAAGATCTGCGGCTACGATATGGAGGCTCTGGACAAGTTCCTGGCTGATCTGGAGAAGATCGTCCGCGATTCTGACCTGAACGTCACCATCACCGTCTCCTGCGCTCCCGAGGACGCTACCGAGACCATGAAGAAGTACCTGTAATTCAGGGAACCATACACACAAGGCGGACGGAGGGTGACCTCGGTCCGCCTTGTGTGCTCTGCTTACCTTTAAAAAACTATAGGCGGTTGTAAAACTGTTAGGTTGGGAGTCTAGAACCATTTGAGAATGCCAACCATTAAGCACGCGTTCTCCCTCACCCGCTTCGCGGGAGCTCCCTCCCGGAGGGAGCCTATTGTGCCCAATCTCGTGGAATTTTCATTCTCAATAAGTATGCCTCGTCCGCGACTCCGAGGCCCCCTCCGGGAGGGGGCTCCGCCCGCAGGCGGTGGGGGAGAGTGCGTGTGTAGTGATTGGCACCTTTTAACGGAGAAAACGAAGTCCTTTAGATTGGCAAATGCCTTATACGTCAATGCTTTTTCGTGTTTTACAATCATCTAAGAAAAACCTATGAAAGGAGGCCGCGTCCCATGTTTTGCATCCGCCTGGCGGGGATCACGGTCGAGATCGACAACCGCCATAACTTTGTTTATGAACAATGCAGGGATTACCTCTGCACCGACGGCACGCCTGCCTTCCGCGTGGCCGTCTCCCAGGGGGAGATGGAGGCTTACCGTGCCCAAAGCGGCCGCCCCCTGACCCTCCCCGAGGCCGAGAACTTTCTGCTCTACCGCCGCATCTGCGAGCGGATGCCCGCCTATGGGGTCTACCTCCTCCACGCGGCGGTCGTTGAAATGGAGGGACGGGGCTACGCCTTCTCCGCCCGACGCGGCGTGGGGAAGTCTACCCATACCGCCCTGTGGCAGAGACATTTCGCGGGACGGGCTACCGTCATCAACGGGGATAAGCCCCTCATCCGCCGCGCACCCGACGGGCGTTTCTGGGCCTACGGCACCCCCTGGTGCGGTAAAGAGGGCCTACAGGTCAACCGCAAGTGCCCCCTCACGGCCATCTGCTTTTTGGAGCAGGGAAGCGAGAATCGGGTCACGGTCTCCACGGCCGCCGACACCGCCGCCCGCCTGATGGAGGCTACCCGCGTGCCTAACGATCCCGAGGGGCAGGACCGACTGGCCGCCCTCATCGGTGCCACCGTGCGTGACGTGCCCGCCTTTACCCTCACCTGCCGCCCCGACGTGGAGGCCGCGGAGGTGGCTTATACGTTTTTGTCGCAGGTGTAAATATCATAACTGTAGGGATCGGCATCCCTCCGAGTTTGTTCGGCTACTGTCTGTAAAAGGCAGAGCGTTTTCGGACCGTCGGGGACGCCGGTCCCTACTTGTGTATGAATAGTCCTCTCTCCAAAGCTCAACCGCAGGTTGCACCCCCATCAAAAAATAAGTTATTGTATTTGTCCGCACCGTGTGCTATAATATGGTCAGAATCCGGATTCAAATACAAATAAGGAGCATGTGGAACAGTTCGACCAGGTCTACCATAGCGAGGAGGAGGTCTATACCTGTCCCTTACTCGACGGCTATACCGAGAATCACGATGGCCGCCGTTATGAAGATGTGACCATAAAGGACTATGTCTGCGAAACTGCCCTCACGGCCCCCGTCTTTGCGCCCCTCCGCGAGCGGGAGGATTTCAAGGCTCTTTTCGGGCAATAATTCTATGATACCGTAGGCAGAGCCCCCGCCGTTCGGCGGGGGTTCTGCTTTGTGGTAAGAATAGAGAATTTTTCTAAAGGATATTGCAATTTTACACGATATGTTGTATAATGTACATATAAATACTATTTTACAGTAAAAATCTTGAACACGGCCTTCATATACCAATGGGGAAGGGGCCCCATGGTGATGTCCTCTATGGTCCCTGGTGTCCTCTCTCGTCCCTCATAAATCCCTTTTTTTAAAGTTTTGGGGATTCTTAAGGGCCTCGCAAACTTCGCCG
>CAYRTP010000086.1:9819-10116 GCA_964427175.1 uncultured Clostridium sp.
GAGGCGGTTTTCAAAAGGCCCTTAAGCCGCCGGAGGCACGTTTTTCTGAAATGATTTTTCCACGAAAGGAGCCCACCATGAAGCAATACATCCTCGCTCTGGACGAGGGCACCACCTCCGCCCGCGCCATTCTGTTTGACCGCGAGGGCAGGACGGTGGCCACCGCCCAGCATGAGTTCCCTCAGATCTATCCCCGCGCGGGCTGGGTGGAGCACGATCCCATGGTCATCTACGCCAACCAGTACGCCGCCATGACCGAGTGCGTGGCCATGAGCGGCATCGAGCCCGCCGAGATTG
>CAYRTP010000087.1:0-10035 GCA_964427175.1 uncultured Clostridium sp.
AACGCCCCGTATTTCCTGGGTCTGGACGTCAACTCGGACGCTGAATCCGACTGGCGGCTGGCGCTGGAGAAGCTCAAGGAGCAAAAGCCCGTCCTCCAGGGCTACGTCATGGACGAAATCTTCAACAAGATGGAGAACGGCTCCGCCGCCATCGCCGCCTACTACGCGGGTGACTTCCTGGCCATGTACGAGAACAACGAGGACCTGGAGTTCTTCTACCCCACCGAGGGCACCAACCTGTACGTGGATGCCATGTGCATCCCCAAGTCCTCCCACAATAAGGAGATCGCCGAGCGGTACATCGACTTCATGCTGACCGAGGCTCCCGCCGTGGCTAACGCCGAGTACACCTACTACGCCTCCCCCAACACGGTGGTGCGGGAGAATCCCGAGTACATCGAGTACATGAACTCCATCAAGGAGGGCGGTTACGATCTGATGTACGATACCGATGCCATTCCCACCTCCTCCTACAAGAACATGGGGGGCGAAAAGCTCATCATGCTCAACGGCCTGTGGGAAGAGCTGAAATCCGACATTCAGGTGGGCCTGCCCATCTACGTGATCTGCGGTGTGATCCTGGCCGTCCTCATCGGCGGCGGCACCTTCCTGGCCGTGCGGAAGCGCATTCGGGATAAGTACTAATTCACAAACAAAAACTTGAATGGGAGAGCGTGCCTCCTGGCATCCGACAGGCAAGCCTGTCAGAACCCTTCTTGAAAGAAGGGTTCTAAGAACTCCTAAGAACTTTATAAAAAGGTTCTTGAAATATTGTTTGATCACATTAAGGGAGGCTTGTCCTCCCTTATTTTTACAGAACGGAGTTATTTATGATCTACACGGTAACCTTGAATCCCGCCGTTGACTACGTTATGCGGCTGGGCGAGCTCCGCTTGGGGGAGACCAATCGGGCCGCTGAGACCACGGTACAGTTCGGCGGGAAGGGCATCAACGTGTCCTGTATGCTGCGGGAGCTGGGGGTGGAGAGCACCGCCCTCGGATTTATTGCGGGATTTACGGGAGAGGCGTTGGCGGCCCATCTGGATGATCTGGGGATCTCCGCCGACCTCATCCGCCTCTCCGCAGGGCTGACCCGCATCAACGTCAAGCTCAAAAGCGGGCTGGAAAGCGAGATCAACGCGGCTGGGCCCTCCATCCCCGCCGAGGCGTTGGAGGAGCTGACAGCCAAGCTGGACGGGCTGACCGCAGGGGACACCCTGGTCCTGGCGGGGAGCATTCCCCCGTCCCTTCCGAGGGACTTGTACGCCCGCTTGACGGCACTGTCGGCGGGGCGGGGTGTCCGCGTCGTGGTGGATGCCGAGGGCGAGGCCCTGACGGCGGTGCTTCCCCACTCCCCCTTTCTGGTCAAGCCCAACCGCGCCGAATTGGAGGGGCTTATGGGGCGGCTTATGGGGCGTTCCCTGTCCACAGAGACGGATCTGCGGGAGGCCGCGGCGGCTCTGCAGCAGGCGGGAGCACGGAACGTGCTGGTCTCCCTGGGCGGTGAGGGTGCCCTCCTGCTGGATGAGCACGGGGAATTCCACCGCGCCCCTGCGGCGGCGGTCACGCCCGTGAACACCGTTGGAGCGGGGGATTCCATGGTGGCGGGGTTCCTCGCGGGTCTGCCCCACGGATACGCCTACGCCCTCAAGCTGGGCATCGCCGCGGGCGGTGCCACAGCGGCCTCGGAGGGGCTCGGAACGCGGGAGGCTGTACGAAGCCTTTTGGCGTAAGCGCGGCACATTTTTCATGACATTTTCATCAAAAAAACAAAGGAGAACATCTTATGAGCGTTAAAATTCTCGGTAAACTTCCCGATCCCTTCCGCAAGGCGGACGGAACCCGCATGACTCCCGACGAATGGTACTCGGCCAGGGAGACGATTTTCCAAGCCCTCTGCGAGGTAGAATTTGGCGGTATGCCGCCCAGACCCGAGGTGGTGCGCGTGGTTCGGCTGACAGCTCCCCGCACCGATGGCCACACGAACGTATACAAAATTTGGGCGGGCACCAAAGAAAAGCAGGTCTCCTTCCTCCTGGACGTGACCGCTCCCCCATCCCCCATCGACGGAAGCCGGAAATTTCCCGTTCTCCTGACGGGAGACGGATGCTATACCTGCTGTGAAAGCGATACCATCGCGTATGCAAACAGCCTGGGCATGGCCGTTGCGCGGTTCAACCGTCTTGAGTTGGCCAGCGACGACAAGGACGCGGGCAGGGTCGGCGGTATTTACGATATTTACCCCGAGCATACGGGCTTTACCGCCATCTCCGCGTGGGCCTGGGGATACATGGCCGTCATGGATGCTTTCGGGCAGATCCCGCATATTGACGCGGAAAACGTGGGGATCACCGGACATTCCCGAGGCGGAAAAACCGTACTTCTGGCCGCCGCGGCCGATACCCGCATCAAGTTCGTCTGCCCCAATAACAGCGGCTGTCACGGTGCCGCCAGCTACCGCCTGACCGAAACCGATGATAGCGGAAGAAGAATGACCGAGGAGCTTTCGGATATGTTCGTAAATTTCCCCCATTGGATGGGCGAGGGGCTCAGGCAATACGTCGGAAGACAGGGTGAAATGCCCTACGATATGCACTTTTTCGGTGCGCTCATCGCTCCGCGCTTCTATATCCAATGCGAGGGTATGCAGGATTACTGGATCAACCCCAAGGGATCCTGGATGAACTTCAAGGGCGTGAAGGAAGCGTACCGCTACCTCGGTTGCGAGGACAACGCCGCCGCGTGGTTCCGCCCCGGCCAGCACAGACACAAGCTCCCCGATTTCACCGAGTTCCTCAATTTCATGGCCTGCAAGATGGAGGGCAAGCCCACCGCAGAGCACTTGAAGATCAATCCCTATCCCGAGCTCGAAATCGACACGAATTGGGAAAAATTTGAATAGGAGCGCGTGCCAAGCACCGCGTAGTCGAAGGATCTCTTATCGGAGGTGAAGATCCTTCGACTACGCCGCGTTGCGGCTCCGCTCAGGATGACCGTTGACTCCCTTTCAAGGTGTTTGTCGAGGATTCGTATAAATATATCCCTTTCCCCAAAAAAGAAGATGCGGGCGAGAAACTTTTTCAAGGAAGTTTCTCACCCGCAAGTTTTTTCGTACTATTATGCAACATAAATCTTGAATACAGCCCCCATATACCAATGGGGCAGGGGCCCCATGGTGATACCCTCTATGGCTCTTGGTGTCCTCTCGCATCCCCCATAATCCTCTTTTTAAGTTTTTGGGATTCTTAAGGGCCTCGCAAACTTCGCCGTAGGCGAATTTGCCCCGAACGAAGTGAGGAGGTTTCCAAAAGGCCCTGACAGGCTTGCCGGTCGGCCGCCGGAGGCACGCTCTCCTATTCAAGTTTTTGCTTGTGAATTGGTATCAGTTCTTCTCGCTCCACTTGGCGATGGCGCGGATCTTTGCGTGGTCGGTCTCGCTGTACTCCACGGTGATGGTCATGCCCTCGGTGACCAGGATGAGGCTTTCATCCGAGGCCAGGCTGCCGCGGTAGACGATGCCGTCCTCGGCGGTGATATAGACCACGGTCTCGCCGCCTACGGTGGCCAGGCGGACGGTCTGCACCGTCAGCTCGGCGGTCTTGGTCTCGGGAGCGGGGAGCTCCTCCTCCTGGATGACACCGCGGTTGGCCAGCTCCTGAATGTAGGCGCGCTTGGCCGATGCCTGGGAGTCACCCGTGGCTACGATGCTGTAGTTCTCCACGTTGACCAGTGCGTAGAGCTTGACCAGACCGTTGGCATCCTTCAGCACCATGATATAGGTGGCTTCGCCCTCCACGTTGATGAGCGAGGGGAAAGAGGCTACGTAGGCCTTCTCCTGGACCTCACCCTCGGCGGCACCCATGGCGGAATACTCCTCGGCACCGATAACGGGGTAATACTTGTACTCACCCGTCCGCGCGTTGGTGATGATGAAGCCGATATTGGACTCGTCGCTGGTGACCGAAGTCACGCCCGTGTAGTACCACACGTCGTCCCCGCGGACGATGTAGCCGTAGCCGTCGGTGGTCATCTTGCAGTCGCGGTTACCGATCACAGAGTTCCAGAAGCCGCCAGCCAGCGTGCCGTACCAATCGTACTTCTGACAAGCCAGGTCGCCGTCGTAGACGTTGTCGATCCAGGCGGGGGAGCTGTCCACGGGATAGATCTCGGAGGTACCGTCGCAGGGGTTGAAAATAATCACCTCGTTGACGTCCATGGCACCGAACAGACCCACGCGGGGCTTGACGCAGGAGACGATGAAGTAGGGATTGCCGTCATCGTCCACTTCAAAATTGACGGTGGAGAAGATCTTGGTGGGATAGGAGAAGCGGAGCTTACGCATCAGGTCCTCGCTGAAGTAGGCACTGTCCACGTAGATCATGGCCTTGTCGAACTTGATATAGTCGGCATCGTTGTTCACGGGGTCTACCATGACGTAGCCGGGCACGCCGTTCGACGAGTTGTTCAGCCAACGGAAGAAGTCCACGTACTCCAGGTTGGCCACCTTCTTGGGGGTGTGGCGGTAGTTGATCTGATTGTAGTCGGTGCTCAGATTGTACTGGGAGACCACGTTGGAGAGAGCACCCAGCTCGCGGTTACCCAGGATGGATGCGGAAGCGGTGTCCATCAGGGAAATGTTGCTGACTATGTCGGCCTCGGGCATATCAGCCGAGAAATCCGCCTGCTCCACCTCAATGACCGACGCGTAATCCAGGGCATTGAAGAAGGTGGAGGAGATCACGGTACCCAGCACCAGGGCCAATACGGGAATGGCGGCGATGGCAATGAAGATCTTGCTGACCTTGAGCTTGGCGGATGTTCCCTTTCCGCCCTTGGAAGAGCCGGACAGGCCGCTGACCGCACCCAGAGGGATGCCGTAGAAGAACAGGACCAGGATCAGATAGGTCCAAAAGCCCGTGCTGAACACGTTGATGGGGGGGAGCATGAGATAGTAGGACAAAGCGGTCAAGGCCGTACCGATCAGGACGGCAAGCAAAATGCGAGGTGTTTTTTTCATGGTAACAGAACCTCTCCTTTCTGGGATGATACCATTATACCACAATTTCCTTAAGTCGTCAAGTGATTAGATAAAAATTTCCAAAGATTTTTCGACCTTTAGAAATTTTGATCATTGTTCCATGTATTGAGGTTTTTGGGAGATCCCTGAGGACCTTTTTGCAAAAAGGTCCTCAGGCGGGGGCCGGGGGCAGAGCCCCACGTCCCTCTTACTCCTTGAACTTCATGGTCAGGGAGATGCGCTTTTTCTGCACGTCTACCGAGAGGACCTTGACCTTGACCACGTCGCCCAGGGAGACGGCTTCGGAGGGGTGCTTGATGAACTTGTTCGAGAGCTGGGAGATGTGGACCAGGCCGTCCTGGTGGACACCGATGTCCACGAAGGCACCGAAGTCGGTGACGTTGCGGACGGTTCCCGTCAGGATCATGTCGGGCTTGAGATCCGAGAGGGACATCACGTCCTCGCGGAGCACGGGCGCGTCAAAGCCGTCGCGGATGTCCCGTCCGGGCTTTTCCAGCTCGGCAATGATGTCCATCAGGGTAGGCTCACCGATGCCCAGGGCCTCGGCGGTCTTGGCGGGGCCCGCCTTGATGACCTTGGACTTCAGGAAGGAGAGGTTCCCTGCCTTCAGATCCTCCTCGGTGTAGTCGAACATGGTCAGCAACGCCTTGGCGGCGGCGTAAGACTCGGGGTGAACCCCCGTGTTGTCCAGTATCTCCTTGCCCCCGGGGATGCGGAGGAAGCCCGCGCACTGCTCGAAGGCCTTGGCTCCGATGCGGGGCACCTTGGTGATTTGGGAGCGGGTCTTGAACTCACCGTTCTCCTCGCGGTACTTGACGATGTTCTTGGCGGCAGTAGCGTTGATACCCGCAATGTAGGCCAGCAGCGAGTGGGAGGCGGTGTTGACATCCACGCCCACGGCGTTGACGCAGTCCTCCACCACGCCGCCCAAAGCCTCGTCCAGGCGGGCCTGCTTCATATCGTGCTGATACTGGCCCACGCCGATGCCCTTGGGGTCGATCTTGACCAACTCAGCCAGGGGATCCTGGAGACGGCGGGCAATGGAGACCGCCGAGCGTTGCATCACGTCGAACTCGGGGAATTCCTCGGCGGCCAGCTCGGAGGCCGAGTAGATGGAGGCTCCCGCCTCGCTGACGATGATGTACTTGGTGCCGCCATCCAGCTCCTTGAGGATATCGGCAATGAACTGCTCGCTCTCGCGGGAGGCGGTGCCGTTGCCGATGGCTACCACATCCACCCCGTAGGTGCGGATGAGCTTCTTGACCACGGCGGTAGCCTGGTCCACGCGGGACTTGATGGTGGGGTAAATGACGGCGGTGTCCAGCACCTTGCCCGTGCGGTCCACCACCGCCAGCTTACAGCCGTGGGCGTAGCCGGGGTCGAAGCCCAGGACCACCTTGCCCTTGAGGGGCGGCTGCATCAAGAGGTGGGACAGGTTGTCCGAGAATACCTTGATGGCACCCTCGCAGGCGGTGTCGAACAGGTCGTTTCGGATCTCCCGCTCGATGGAGGGGGCGATCAGACGGTTGTAGCTGTCGGTGACGGCATCACGGACGTAGGGCATGGCAGGGGAGGTGGTGGAGGTCAGCACGCTGTTGTACAGGAAGCCCAGGACCGTCTCCTCGGGGACGGTGAGGGTGACCTTGAGGAACTCCTCCTTCTCGCCGCGGTTGATGGCCAGGATGCGGTGGCCGGGGAGCTTCTTGATGGCCTCGCTGAACTCGTAGTACATGGCGTAGACCGAGTCCTCCTCCTTGGCGGCGCGGGTGGTCAGTGAGCCGTAATCAAAGGTGAGGGAGCGGAGCTTCTTGCGGTACTCGGCGTTGTCCGACACGTCCTCCGCGATGATGTCCATGGCCCCCTGAAGGGCATCCTGGACCGTGGGCACATCCTTTTCGGGGTCCACGTAGGATTCGGCCCGGACTTCAATGGCGGGGGTGTAGGTCTTTTCCTGGGCCAGAATCAACTGGGCCAGGGGCTCCAGGCCCCGCTCGCGGGCGACGGAGGCGCGGGTCTTGCGCTTGGGGCGGAAGGGACGGTAGATGTCGTCCACCTCGGTGACGGTCACGGCGCGGTCGATGGCGGCCACGATGTCGTCGGTGAGCTTGCCCTGGGCATCGATGAGGTTCTTGACCTCCTCCTTCCGCTTCTCCAGGTTCCGCAGGGCGGTCAGACGCTCGTCCAGGGTACGGAGGACGCTATCGTCCAGGCTTCCCGTGACCTCCTTACGGTAACGGGCGATGAAAGGGATGGTATTGCCCTCGTCGATGAGGGCTACGGTCTTTTCGACTTGATCTACGGTGAGATTGAGTTCTTGTGCGAGGGTTTCGATAATGATCATGGGTGATGTTTCTCCGTTTGGTATGATTCAAAGCTGTACGCCCCGATCCGTCAGATGCCGAGGGATCAGAGAGGCGTTCAAGGTGTTGGTGGTGTATCCGTCCAGAGGGCACATGGACGAAAAGGGGATATCGTAGGGGTGGGGGTGACGGGCATACGAGCCTCGCGGACCGATTGCCCGGAGCCGTCGGGTTCTGTGGTTACATTCAACCCGACAGGTTGATTCTCAGAAAACAAAAATTTGCGATCAGCACAAACAACAGCAAATACAGACCGCTCCGCAAAAGCAGGCTCCGAAGCTCCAGGACCGTGACTCTGCGGAAATCCCGTTCGGTCATGCCCATGGCCAGGTAAGCGCGGCCCGTTTGTCTGCGTTGCTTCAATTGGGTGCGGATGAGCAGGCTCCCGCCCCAAATGCCTTGGGCGGTCAGAAGCAAGAAGCCCAGGCCGATGACGGCCAGCAGGCCCAGGACCGAGCCCGTCACCGCCCCCATCGTGTCGGTCCCGTCGAAGGGGTTGGTGTCCAGCACCACCGAGGCTCCCATCAGATGATACAACAGCAGGACGGCCAGCATGGGGTAGAACACCGATACCGCAAGGGACAGGGCAAGGCTTCGGTAGCGGGCTTTGTAGAAATCCACGCTTTTCCCCGCCAGGCGGGCAAGGAGGGATTTTTGACGATAGGTTTTAGATTGGCGATAGCTGTGCTGTTCGGTAGAGACAGACTTTCCGCGGCGGCGCAGGCTTTCGGTGACCGAAGGTGTCAGCCGTTTGATGCGGATATGGGGAATGGTGTAGCAAAGGGCCAGGAGTCCCAGGCCGCCCAGGAGGATGGCCGCCCACAGGAGGGCATATACGGCTCCCCGCTCGGAAATCACTTCAGACGAACGGTCGATCAGCCCGCCGGCCGTCATGATCCCGCCCAAAGCACCCAGGGTGGTGCCCACTGCCAAGGCGGGAAGATACTGCATGGACAGCTCGGTCCACAAGAGATACCGCCGTTGGGCCGCGGTAGCCCCCATGCTGTGGAGCACCGCCACGGTCTGCGCCGAGGCATCGGTGCTGAGCCCCGCCCAGGTGCGGATGGACAGGACTGTGGCGAGGGTCAGCAGGAGGGCCGCCGTATTCATTCCGTCGGATGCGGCGCGGACGAAGCCAATGTGGGGTAGTCCTGCGGTCAGGGCGGTGGTTCCCTCTCGGACGGTCACGGTAAAGAACAGGAAAAAGGCGACCAGCAGGCAGGAGAACAGCATCCCCAACGCCAAAAGAACCGTTTCGCGGGACTGTTTCAGACGGCGGACAGCGATCCGCCGAAGCAGGACTTTATCCCTGCGGCGAATGGGAAATTTCATGCCGTCACCGCCTTTGGTCCTCGGTTACGCGGCCCTGCTCCATGCGGATCAGGCGTTTCGCGTAAGCGGCGATCTCCTCGCTGTGGGTGACCACCAGCAGGGTCACGCCATACTCGCTGTTCATGAGGGAGAGGAGCTTCATGACCTCACGGCTGTTCTCGCCGTCCAGGTTGCCCGTTGGCTCGTCGGCCAACAGGAGGTCGGGACGCTGGTACAGAGCCCGCGCCACGGCGACCCGCTGCTGTTGACCGCCCGACAGGGTGTGGGGGTAGTCCCCCGTTCGCCCCGCAAGGCCCATGACCGAGATGATCTCCCGCAGCCAATCGGGATCGGCCTCGCGGCCGTCCAGCTCGGTGGGCAGGAGGATATTCTCCTCCACGGTCAGCTCGGGAATGAGGTTATAGAACTGGTAGACAACCCCGATCTTCTGCCGCCGCAAGGCGGCTGTCCTCCCGCGGGAGAACTTGGCGATGTCCACGCCGTCCAGCAGGATCTGTCCGCCGTCGGGATTGTCCAGCCCTGCGATCATGTTGAGCAGGGTGCTCTTGCCCGAGCCCGAACGGCCCATAACGGCGACAAAATCTCCCTTGGGGACATGGATACTCACACGGTCAAGTGCCACGATGTCCTCCGCCGCGGCGCGGGCGGCGGGGTAGGATTTGGTTAGGTTTTGGATGGTGAGCATGGGATAGCCTTTCTGTACAGGTAATTGGGAAATACGGTTCCCAATTACAATAACGCCAAAAAACGGCCATGATTACGAAATCACAGGGAGGATCCTCCCGCTCTCTCCAACGCCCCGATCTCCTCCTCGGTCAGAAGCCGCCATTCCCCCGGTTCCAGGGCGGGGTCCAGGGTCAGGGGGCCGAAGGTGATCCGCGCCAGCGCGGTGATCTGATTGTGGCGGGCCTCCATCATGAGCTTGATCTGATGGTATTTGCCCTCGTGGAGGGTGATCAGCCCGCTCCGACTCTTGCCGTCCTCGGCGGGCGGGTCGAGCTCCACCTTGCAGGGGGCGGTGATATAGCCCCCGATGTCCACCCCCGCCTCCAGGGCAGTCACGTCCTCCTCCGAGAGGGGGAATTTGACGGCGAAGCGGTAGGTCTTATCCACGTGCCGTGCGGGGGAGAGGAGCTTATGGGACAGGTCGCCGTTGTTGGTCAGGAGCATGAGTCCCGTGGTGTGCTTATCCAGACGGCCACAGGGGAACAGGGCGGGGCGGACACGGCGAAGCTCCTCGGGAAGGAGGTCCAGGACGGTCTTCTCCCGCCCGTCCTCGGTGGCACTGACCACGCCGTCGGGCTT
>CAYRTP010000088.1:0-10007 GCA_964427175.1 uncultured Clostridium sp.
CGCAGGCTCCTTCCGTCACGCTTCGCGTGCCACCTCCCTCTCGGAGGGAGGCTTTTCGTTAGCCTCATTATAACACAAATCGGCAGAGAAAACAATATCTCTGCCGATTTTTTGTGCCTGCAATTTCTCCGTTAAGGACAACAGAGAAAGGCCGAGGGGGCGTTTTTTTTGTTGGTTACATCAACTCATCATAATCAAAATACTCCAACATCCCCGGTACCAGGTAGCAGAGGGTGTTATCGTAGCGCAGAGGCCGCTGGGAGAGGATCTGTTCCTCCACGTTGGTCAGCAGGCTCTCGCCGTACTCGCGGCGGATACCGCCGAGGTAGCCCGCCATGATGCCGCAGACACCCTCCTGTCCGTCGCAGTAGAGGGAGATATCGTCGATCTGCCAGTAATCCTTCAGCATCTCCACGGTACGGAGGAGGTGATAGGTCTGCATGGCGGCCATGCTGTCGCCCATGTACAGGAGATCACAGCACATCTTGTACATGGTGCCGTAGGCATCGCGGTAGGCACTCCATCCCCAGACGTGGGCCTGTTCGATGGCTCCCACACCGGGCAGATCCACCACCAGCACCTGCTTGCCCGCGTCGCATTGGGCTTTGATCCACTCCTCGCGGTTGGCAATGGACTTGGTGCCGTGGTCCCACAGAGCAATGACCGTGGGGCGGGGCTTGACCAGGGGGTCCTTGCCCTTGCAGATCAGCACGCCGAAGGCGGCCAGGTTCTTCTGCACCCACCACATGACCGATTTGCCCGTGTAGTCCCCGATGTAGGCCGCGTTATCGGCATCATCCACCCGCGGACGGGCGGGGCAGGGGATGCGGGCGTGGCGGACCTTCTCCCACAGCCAATCGCGCACTTCCCGAGGATCCCGGTTCTTTCGGTTGGTCCTCAATTCCTTGGCAAAGATGGCGGTCTCGTCGGTGATGGCCCGCGCATCGGGGAATTCTCCCTTGACGTTGCCGCACCCCGTGACGTACATCTCCTTATCGGGGACCGCCCGTCGGATCCCGCCCTCCCGCTTGGGGGTGTGGAATACCTTGCAGAAGAACACGGCGGCTTGCTCAGCCAGGGGCTGGGTGTAGCCGTGGCAGGCATCGTCCTCGAAAATGCTGACGTTTTCCTCCTTGCCGAACAGGGAATAGATGCGCTTGGCTTCGTTGTAGACCTCGTAGGCACCCTCGATGGGGAAGAAGTCCGAGGAGACGGTCAGGAGCAGAACAGGCTTGGGGGCGAAGATGAGCAGGGGTTCGAAATGGTCGAAGCCGTAGGCGGCACAGCCGTACCAGATCTGCTCCGAGTCCTGGGACTGGCAGGTGTACTGGATCTCACGGCGGGTGGAGACAAAGGTGGCGGGGGCGGCGGCCGCAATGCGGTCATCCAGCGTCATGGACAGCAGGGATTGGATCCCGCCGCCCGAACAGCCCGTGACACCGATGCGCCTGGGGTCGATCTCGGGGCGGGTCAGCATATAGTCCACCGCGGCCAACTGGTCGCCCACGAAATAGCGGGTGAGGAATCGCCCCGTGGCGATGGAGGGCACCCCACAGCAGTCGTGATCGGGGACCGAGTTGGGAATCGGATTCTGACCCGTCGCGGGGTCATAGAAGTTCTTGCGCTCGCCCTGACCCGTGGGGTCCATGGCGAGGACGATGAGTCCCGCGTTGACCAGGGTCTGACAGACCTCCTGGTAGCGGGGGTGCATACGAGAATTATCGGTGTGTCCGCTGTAGTACAGCACGGCGGGGGAGGGCTCGGTGAGTCCCTTGGGAATGTACAGGGAGGCGGTGACGTAGACCCCTTCTCGGGAATTGAAGACCACGCCCTCCACGGTGTAGTCCCCGCGGTCGGTAACTGTGGTGATTCGGGGATTCAGAGGGCAGTCCCGTGGGGGAATGCCGCCCATCTTCTCGATAAAGGTCTTACGCATGAACTCGTTGTGAGCGCGGAGCTTGTCGATGCTGTCAATCTGCCTGCGGCGCTCGTCGGCGGCTTGCAGAAGGGGCATCTGACGCTGTTCCAGGAAGGTGTGGAACTGGGTGGAGCGTCCGCTGAAGTTGGAGGGGGAACGGTGTGCCAGGGGTTCAAAATCACGGCTCATGTGGGTTGCTCCTTTCTGAATACCCGCAGGTATTCCCGTACTTGTGAGATCTCCACCTCCGCGTCGATGCCGACGCAGGAAAAGCAAAGCTTTTGGTCCGACCCGAAGGCGGAAATCGCCGCCTCGGTCTTGGCTCGGATCTCGGCCGCCGTGTCGGTCTTCAACGCCACGGGGGAGTAGCGGATGCAGGACAGTATATCGCGGTCCCCGATGGCCCTTGCCACGGCGGGGAGGTCACTCCCCGCGCCGATCTCCAGGAATTTCAGGTTGGGGATCTTCAGATACCCCTCAATGACCGCCTCGGTGTTGGACCCGCAATGGTGGATGCCGAAGCAGGGAAAGGCCTCGGCCAGGCGGAGGTCATAGGGAAGGAGATGCTCGCAGTATTGCTGGTTGGAGATCATGGTCACCGAGCAATTGCTGGTCAGGTAGACCTCGGGGCAGACCTGCTTGACAATGGAGGTCACGCCCCCCGACACCACGGGGGAGACGGCGTAGAGCCGCCGCCCGATGTCCAGGGACAGGTCGGTGACCACCCCGAACAGCTTGTGGTTGAGCGCGGGATCGTCATAGTAGCCCATGAAAAGCTCCTCCCCCCGCAGGTCCAGGGCGATGTTCTGGATGCCCATGAGGTTGATGGCGCTCTCTACGTAGCCAAAGTCCCGCAGAAAGCCGTCGATCTGAGTCTGCACCCTCTGCCACAGGGGGTGGCGGTCCAGGTCGGGGGCGGTCAGGGCCTCCACGTCCTCGTCGGTGAGGCCCGCGGGCAGGACCTGGGGGGCATCGTCCTTCTTAAAGACCACCTCACATCCCAGCAGTTGGGAGTAAAGGAACCCGCAGGCCAGGAGGTCGGAGAACAGGATGGGCCGCGGGGCGGGATCCGCCTCCCCGATGCCGAAGTCCCCGAAATGGTCGTACAGGGTACGGCGCATGATGCGGTCGGCCTCCACGCGGTAGGTCGCGTCAAAGAAGAATTTCTCGTCAAACTCCACCCCCGCGTGCTTGTAATACCAGGAGGGGTGGAAGGTGATATCTACGTTGTGCTTCATAATTTTTGACATCAATCAAAGAAGCGGGGGAGCCACTTCTTGTTGGCGCGGAGCAGATCGTCGCAGAGGTCGGGGATGCGGGCGAAGTCCATGACTCCCGTGGAGGGATCCAGGCTCATGGCCTCGATGAGGAGCTGACGGTCACCCTTGAGGGCGGCCTCCACCACCATCTCGTTGATGCTGCTGTGGAGGTAGCAGAGGTGATGGACGGGGCGGGGAAGCTCTCCCGCGGGGATGGGGGTGACCGAGCCGTCCTTTTCCTTACGGATGAAGGTCTCCACGATGACATCCTTCGGGAGATTGGAGATCTGCCCGATGTTGGGGCGGTTGCAGATGGTGACCATTTCGGCCTTGTCGATGTAGGCCTGCATGATGCCCGCGACTTCCTCGCCTGAGCGGTGGAAGTCTACGGGGGTCTCGCCGCTTGCGATCATGTCGATCTCTCTCTGCTGGAGCACCTTGTCCAGGCGGCGGGAGTCTACCGTGGTCTTGAGGATGCCGTACTCCATGCCGTAGCCGTTGTGGGTGTTACAAAGGGAGGACATGAACTCGATCAGATGGCGGTCGCCGGCAAGGGGCAGATAGCCGAACTGACGGCATAGGGCCAGCTTGGCCTGGCCGTTGTTGGAGTAGGGGTTGGTGCCGATGGAATGGGGATCCACGTCACCGAAGGCGGTATGCTCCATAGCGTACTGACGGATCTTCGGGATGACATCCTCTCCGTTCAGGGTCGCCTTGGTCAGCCAAATGTAGTGGTTGATACCCGCCACGGTGTACTCGAAGCCCTGCTCCTGTAGCCAGGAGTAGAGGTACTGGTTGATGCCCATGCCCGCGGGGATATGCAAGCCCAACATATGCCCCAGATAATCGTGCAGCTTGTGGATCTCATGGCAGATGCCGAAGACCTTGACCGTCTTGGCGGGCAGGTTGAAGGCGCGGGTCACCGCCGTCATGGGGTTGGTGACGTTGACCAGGATCGCCCCGGGGCAGACCTCCTCCATGTCTTGGGTGATCTCGTAGGCTACGGGCGCCGTGCGGAGGGCCGCCGAAATACCCGAAATACCGCAGGTCATGGACACGGGCAGACGAACGCCGTATTTCACGGGGAGCTCCAGATCGTTGTGGAAGGCATCCATGGAGCCGGGGGAGAAGGTGGTGATGACGAAATCACAGCCCCGTAAGGCCTCCTTGCGGTCCTCTACGATGGAAAGAGCGAAATCCTTGTCCGACAGCTCGTTGAATTTCAACGCCATGCGATACACGCTGGTAACGTGGGAGACGTTGGGATCTACCAGGCGGATCTCGCCCCCTTCCACGCCGCTCAGTGAGTAAATATCTTTCATAAGCAGGCGCATCCAGTTGACACTTCCGCCGCCGATGATGGCAATTTTGATTTTCATAGCTTACATCCTTTCTACAGTTGTTTTTATTAGACGTGTTCGATAACCCCTTCCGGGGGTGTAGGGGAGGCGTTGCGCCTCCCGCCAACATACGGCGTAGGACAGGTCATTCGGGAGGGGAAACCCCTCCCCTACGGACAAAATTTTTGAAAACAAAGAGTTATCGAACACGTCTATTGTATCAATTGTATTATATCACTCCCCGCCACCCTTGTAAATGCAAAATATACCCGACTTGATTGTATAATCGTTCGGAATTTGCACGAATCTGTCAAAAAGTCGCTTTGAAATGAATTGAAACTTATTGACAAAGACTTGGATTTATGGTATTCTAATGAGGAAGAAAATGGATAAGGACCCTTCACTATGCACAACATCCCTTTTTTGGAGTATATCTACTGCCCCCCCTCGGCGGAGGAGGCGGAGTATCATTTCCGTCCCGTGGGGACGGTCCCCCGCAAGGAAAGTATGCACCGCCACGATTACTGCGAGATCGCCCTGGTCCGCTCGGGGGAGTTTACCGTCATGTCCGAGGATATGCAGGCAACCCTGGCGGGGCCCTGCCTGGAGATGTTCCGCAAAAACAGCCTCCATACCCAGTTTGACATGAGCCACACCGCCTACGAGCGGTATCTGTTGCGGTTGGATGCCACCATCCCCCGCCCGCTGGAGCCCTTGGTCCAGCAGATCAGCCGCAGCGCGGTCAACGGCATCACCCTCATCCCCCTGTCAATCGAGCAGATGGACTGGCTGTATCAGCTTATGGACCATCTGAATACCCTGGCGGAGGGGGAAGGAGTCGCCGTCACCGAGGAGCGGTTCCTCATTCCCCTGCGGTGCCTGTTGGAGGAGATCAACTGCATCTGCAAAAGCCGCGAGAGCGTCCTTGCCGATTACGGGGAGTTGAACATCCTCTACGCTTTGAGCTATATGCAGGAGCACCTGACCGAAAAGCTCTCGCTGGATGCCATCGCCGCCTATATGCATTGCGGCAAGACCAAGCTGGCCACCGCCTTTCGGAAGTACACGGGACGGTCGGTCCACCAATACCTGGTGGAGGAGCGGCTGGCTCTTTCCCTGCAGTACCTGAAAAAGGAGTACCCCATCAGCGACGTGGCTGAGCTCTGCGGCTTCTGCGACAGTGCTCACTACGTGCGGACCTTTCAGAAATACTACGGCGTAACCCCCGCGCGGTATCGGGCGGAGGATGCACCATCATCATGAGTTTTTAAGCTACATATAAAGGAGAAAGCAAAATGGCAAAGAAAATCGCGGCCGAGGCGGGCGCGGACCAGCGCACGCCCTCGATCCCTCAATATTTTTCCTGGATCAACAACACCAACGAGGGCTCCACCGAGGCCCAGACCATCATCAATCTGGATTTCTTTGACTGGCTCAAGCGGGAGTTCGGCATGGAGATCAAGATCTACGCCTGGGACGCGGGCAATTTCGACGGCGCGGGCCGTGGTTACGGCGACGCGGAGGGTCCCAAGTTCCGCGGGCAGTACCCGAACGGCTATGACCCCGTGGTCAAGCGCGCCGCCGAGGTGGGCATCCGCATGGGTCTGTGGGGCAGTCCCGACGGCTTTGGCGACACCCCCGAGGAGGAGAAAAAGCGGTACGATTTCATGGTGGATCTCTGCCGTAAGCACCATTTCGCCCTCTTTAAGGTGGACGGTGTCTGCGGGACCCTGCGCCCCGAGAAGGCCCACGTCTACGCCGAACAGCTCCGCGAGTGCCGTCAGTACAGCCCCGACCTCATCGTGCTCAACCATCGCCTGGATCTCTACGAGGCCGAGAAGTACGTGACCACCTCCCTGTGGCAGGGTGTCGAGACCTACGTGGACGTACACAGCGCCAATTCTGAGACCTGTATGCACCACCGCGGCTTCATCTTCAAGCGGGGCCTGCCCGATGGGCTGGACCGTCTCCTGGAGGACCACGGCGTGTGCATCTCCTCCTCGGTGGCCTACTTTGAGGACGATCTCATCTACCAGGCCTTCGGCCGTTGCATGATCCTGGCCCCCGAGATCTACGGTAATCCTTGGCTCATGCGGGACGATGAGTTCCCCAAGCTGGCGCGGGTCTACAACCTCCACCGCGCCTGCGCCCCCATCCTGGTGGACGGCTTGACTCTGCCCGACACCTACGGCGATACCCCCGTCTCCCGCGGTACCGAGAGCCACCGCTTCCTCGCCACGGGCAACCACGGCTGGACTCCCCGCAAGATCACCATCAAGCTGGATGGCGAGATCGGACTCTCCGACAGCGGCGAGAAGATCGCCCTCATTCAGCGGCATCCCTCGGAGAAGCTCATCGGACTCTACGGCTTCGGTGAGACGGTGGAGGTGGAGCTGATGCCCTTCCGTGCCCACCTCTTTGAGGCCGCGGCGGTCAGTCAGGCTCTGCCCGTGCTGGAGAACTGCGAGTATGAGATGATCCGTGAGGATGCGGGGGGCAATCCCTTGGAGGTCAAGATGCTCCGCTGCGGTGGCGGGGAGATCACCCTGCTGACGGGCGGTCAGAGCCGTCCCCACGGTGATTTTGAAAAGCGGGATATCCGTGAGCCCGCGCCCTTGTACCTGGGTGCCCTGACCCCCGAGGCTATTCCCGAGGGACAAGCTGAGGCCCTCTACGAGGTGGCCCAGTTCGCCGTGGAAAACGATTCCCTGGAGACCCGTGAGCTCCGCCGCGCGGGGGCGACCGCTATTCCCGAGGTCAAGGCCGCGCGGGATGCCTTCTTTGCCCAGGCTACCTACGTGGCCCGCGGTTGCGACCACACCGCCCTCTTTGACGGGAATCCCGATACCTATTTCGACGGCCAGTCCCGGTTCCTGACCGACTTCCAAGGCCGTGGGCTCCGCATCGACGGCGGATGCCTGCGGGTGGACTTCGGCGATGTCTTTGAGGCCGATGAGGTGGAGATCACCTGCTTTGCCATCCATGAGCCCATCGGTGAGGTGAGGACCCAGATCTACCCCGAGGCGGGAAGCTACTCCACCGATCTGATTCATTGGCATACCGCCAATCTGACCGACAAGACCATAGCGGAGGCGAATTGTACCGCGCCCGCGGTCAAGGCCTCGGTCCACAATATCGTCACCGTGACGGGCGACCGTGTCCGCGTGACCTACGGGCTGGACGGCTCTCCCATCCGCTACCTCCGTCTGCCCGCGCCCATGGATCGCATCTACTCGGTCCGTCTCCTGAAGGACGGACAGGCGGTTACCCTGACTTCTCCCAAGGCCAATAATCTGCAGGCTCCCTACGGAGTCAAGGTCCCCGTGGCCATGCGGGGCGGTACCGTGACCCTCCCCGAGGTGCGGGACGGCGACTACGTGGCCGTGGCTGTCAACGGCATCCACGGTGTGGAAGGGGTCTACTGCGTAGCCGAGGTGGAGGGTCAGCGGGTTGGTTTCCCCGACCGCGCGCCTGCCTACAAGTCCAACGTGTGGGAGTTCGTGGTCAGCACCACGGACCGCAACCATACCTTCTACTTGCCCCTCACGGCTTCCATGTCGGGCAAGGAGATCACGGTTCGCGCCCTTCTCTGCGACGGGGAGCACACCGAGGTGGAGTGTGAGGTTTGGCTGTGCCCCAAGCATTAAAGGATCCTCTGCATGAGTCAGGATAACTCGACGCGATGATCGCCATGATCGCGATGGGGAAGCAAATCGACCCACGCACATGGTCTGACTAGTGACAAGAAAAGGAGAACATCATCATGACCTACACCGAAAGCGAATGGTTTGGTTTCAAGAGACTGGACTTTACCTTTGACGGTAGGCCCGCTATCCTGGTCTGCCCCCATACCCCCGACCCCGCGGGGCGGTGGCTCCTCAAGACCGAGTATTTCGGGGCGTTTCCCGCCTTTGAGATCGAAATGCTCAAGCGGGGCTATCACCTGGCCCACGTGGGCAACATCACCCGCTGGCACGTCCCCGAGGACACCGAGCGGAGAGCGGCCCTTTGCGAGTTTTTGCGCAACGAGTTCGGACTGCACGAGAAGTGCGTCCCCGTGGGCATGAGCTGCGGCGGTCTGCAGGCAACCTACTTTGCCGCCGCCCATCCCGAGCGGGTCGCCGTGCTGTACCTGGATGCCCCTGTGCTCAACTTCCTGAGCTGTCCCTGCGCCGTGGGCGGCTCGGATCCCACCATGTACGATGAGTTTGTCCGCCATAAAGGGCTGACTATCCACGATATGATCAACTACCGCAACCACCCTATCGATAACGCCGACAAGATCATCGCGGCGGGGATCCCCCTGGCCTTGATCTGCGGCGACAGCGACGTGACGGTCCCCTACGTCGAAAACGGCATCGTCATGTCCCAAAAGTATCAGGCCAGCGGTCTGCCCTTCTTCGAGGTGCTCAAGCCCGGTTGCGGCCACCATCCCCACGGCCTGGAGGACAATACCGCGCTGATCGAGTTTGTGGAGCAGTACTATTGAGGAGTGCGAATATGGAAAAGATACAGAATCGTGTGCGGAATATTCTCATGATCGGGAACAGCTTTTGCCAGCGTTACCTTCGGGAGCTGTTCGGAATGGCCGAGGCGGCGGGCGTGAAATGCCGCCTGACCAGCGTGGTGGCGGGTGCCTGCACCCTGGAGCAGCATTGGAATTGGTGTCGGGACGGCGAGCGGCACTACCTGGTCATCACCATGGACGCGGACGGCTACCGTACCGCCGAGGGCTTGGGGCTGGACGATGCCCTGGCCATGGCCGAATGGGATGACATCTCCTACCAGGACGGGGAGTATTACTACCGCCTGGAGGGCTTTGAGGCCGCCCGCGCCCATACCGAGCCGAATCTGGGGAACCTGGTGGATCGCGTGCGGGGAAGGTTCCCGCGGGCGAACCACTGGTTCCATCAGGTGTGGGCCTACCAGGTCGGGTATAACCGTCCCGAAAAATCCCCCTTCAAGGTCCCCGACAGGGAAGTGCAGGCGGTCATGCACCGTGACCTGCGGACCCTGACGCTGGAGGCCTGCGAGGCCCACGGCCTGGGGAGGATCCCCGGCGGGGATGCCTGGGCCCTGGCCCGCGCCGACGAGCGGGTAGGGGATACCCTCTGTGTTGCCGATTGCGAGCACGACGGCGACGTGGGCGGCGGGCAGTATTTGAACGCCTGCGTGTGGTTTGAGACGCTGTTCGGGCGGAGCTGTGTGGGGAATCCCTTCCGTCCCGGGTACGAGCTGTCGCAGGAGAAGATCGCGGCCCTGCAGGAAGCGGCCCACCGCGCGGTGGTCGAGGCTTTCGGAAAAATTTAAATAATTTTTTAAAAACCACTTGACAAACCCGACGTTTTCGTGTATAATATAGCGCGTGAGTTCTGCAAACGGTCGCTCACGCTCTGTACACGGAGATGTACTCAAGAGGCCGAAGAGGCGCCCCTGCTAAGGGTGTAGGTCGGGTTAACCGGCGCGAGAGTTCAAATCTCTCCTTCTCCG
>CAYRTP010000089.1:0-9875 GCA_964427175.1 uncultured Clostridium sp.
ACGTTCTGACCCTTAACAACGGCAACCAGGATGGTGGTGGAACCGGTGCAGGTGGGAACACGCTGAGCGGAACCGATCAGCTTGCCGTTCAGCTCGGGGATAACCAGACCGATAGCCTTAGCGGCACCGGTGGAGTTGGGAACGATGTTCTGAGCACCGGCACGAGCGCGGCGGAGGTCACCCTTTCTGTGGGGGCCGTCCAGAATCATCTGGTCACCGGTGTAAGCATGAACGGTGGTCATGATACCGGACTGGATGGGATATGCATCGTTCAGAGCCTTAGCCATGGGAGCGAGGCAGTTGGTGGTGCAGGAAGCGGCGGAGATGATCTTGTCGTCAGCGGACAGGGTACCCTCGTTAACACCGAAGACGATGGTCTTCAGATCCTTGCCTGCGGGAGCGGAGATAACGACCTTCTTGGCGCCTGCGTTGATGTGAGCCTGGGACTTCTCGGTGGAGCAGTAGAAACCGGTGCACTCGAGAACAACGTCAACGTTGTTAGCAGCCCAAGGGCAGTTGGCAGCGTCCTTCTCAGCGGAGATCTTGATGGTCTGACCGTCAACGGTGATGGTGCCGGCCTCGTCATCAGCCACAACAGTGTGACCGTCATAACGACCCTGAGCGGTGTCGTACTTCAGCAGATGAGCGAGCATGGAAGGCTTGGTCAGGTCGTTGATGGCAACGATCTCATAACCCTCAGCACCAAACATCTGACGGAAAGCCAGACGGCCGATACGGCCAAAGCCATTGATAGCAACTTTTACGGACATGGTAGTAATCCTCCATTTTATATAAAATTTTTTACACAAAACGCGTGGTCGGGGAGTTTCCCTCCCTTTCCAATTATATATTTTATACCAAAACTGTCAAATATACAAGGGGTTTTGGAAAATTTTTTCAAAATCATCGTTTTGCACTCCCCTCCCAAAACCGAGGGTTGATTTTCGTGCATTTTGACAAGGGATTTGGAACAAAAATTTACATTTTGATGTGGGTTTTTCGGAACATCATTGACAAATTGACGGGGATGTGGTAGAATAAAAGCATATGCGGGGGCTATCCGACTCCCCGCCCGGGAGGATCTTATGTCGAACGTAACCATCAACCATATCACCCTGAAACACGGTCTTGCCCTGGCTCCTCTGGCGGGGGTCAGCGACCGTGCCTTTCGCCGTGTCTGCCGCGCCTGCGGGGCGGAGCTGACCGTCAGCGAGATGGTCTCCGCCAAGGCTCTCTGCTACGAGCAGAGGCAAAAGGGAGGCAAGACCCGCTCGGTATCGGGGCAGCTTGCCTCGGTCATGGCGGACGAGCTCCCCATGGCGGTCCAGATCTTCGGCTGTGAGCCCGACTTTATGGCCGAGGCGGCCAGGATGCTGGAGGCCAACGATTACGTGGGTTGTATCAGCGAGGTACCTCCCTCCATCATCGACATCAACATGGGCTGTCCCGTCCGCAAGGTCACGGGCAACGGGGAGGGAAGTGCCCTCCTGAAGAATCCCAAGCTGGCGGGGGAGATCGTCCGCGCCGTGGTGGGGGCGGTGTCCCTGCCCGTTACGGTCAAGATCCGCGCGGGCTGGGATGCCCAGTCCATCAACGCCCCCGAGGTGGCCAGGATTTTGGAGGATGCCGGCGCGTCCATGATCTGCGTCCACGCCCGCACCCGCGAGCAGATGTACGAGCCGGGGGTGGATCGCTTGGTGATCGCCGCCGTCAAGCAGGCGGTGTCGGTTCCCGTGCTGGGCAACGGCGACGTTTATACCGCCGCGGATGCCCTGTCCATGATGGCCGATACGGGGTGCGATGGAGTCATGATCGCCCGCGGAGCCATGGGAAATCCCTGGGTGTTTTCCGAGATCACCGCCGCCCTGGAGGGGAAAACCTTTACCATGCCCACCGCCGCCGAGCGGTTTGAGGTAGCCCTGACCCAGGTGCGGGAGATGATCGGGGAGAAGGGCGAGCGGGTCGGCGTGGCCGAGGCCAAGAAGCACCTGTCCTGGTACTGCCACGGGATGGAGGGTGCCGCCGCCGCCCGCGCGCGGCTCATGCAGGCTGACTCCTACGACGAGCTGGCCGCCATCCTGCGGGAGATGGGAGCGCGCCATGAATGATCTGCAAGCTACCGCCCAAAACGGCTGGATCTTATGCCGTGACGTGCGGCTGAGCCGCCTGCTGGAGACCGAGCTGGCCTACCTGGGGGTGCCCTCGGTGACCTATCCCACCCTACCGCCCCCCGGGGAGAAGGCCTGCATTCTGCTGGCCGACGGGGACGAATTCGGGGCGGAGTCCTGTATGACCCTGGCGGGGACCTGCGGGTGTCCTCTGCTGATCTTCGGACGGACCCCAACCGAGATTCTTTCTGAGGAGGGAAGGGCCGCCTTTCTGCGCCGTCCCTTCGCTCTGACCGAGCTGGAGCGGGTCCTCAAGCTCCTGCTGGGACGGCCCACCTTCGGACCGCTGGTCAATCCTATGGTTGCGTCCGCTCCCACGCCTCAAAAGTCTGACTCGGCTATCGCGGTCCGCGACGGCACCGTGACCGTGGGGGACCGTCCGGTGGCCCTGACCCCCGCCGAGCGGAGTATTTTCGACTGCCTGTATGCCCGTCGGGGGGAGGCTGTGACCCGCGAGGAGCTGTCGGCCCTCTTGGAGGGCGGCGGCAACATCGTGGACGTGTACGTCTGCCGTCTGCGGGCCAAGATCGAGGAGCCCCTGGGACGGCGGGTGATCCGCACCGTGCGCGGGGTGGGGTATCGGATGGAGGAAGGGTAAGGAGTTTTATTCGCCTGCGGCGAGTGGTATTGCTTCGCAGTGATATTCGGCTTATGCCGAGTGGTATTCGCTTTGCGAGTTTTTGAGGCGAATAAAATATTACTGAAGCCGTAAGGCTTCAATATCACTATTGCGATAGCAATAATATCACTCCGACGAAGTCGGAATATCACCCTTAGCAGCTGATTAAAATACCGAAGGAGGTTTTGCTTTTGAAAAATATTGTTCTCAGCGCAGACGGAGATAGAAAGGTGTACTCCGTTCCTGATGTTGTCGCCGATCAATTAGCGAAATACTGCGGAGATTTTATCAAGTGGTTGCGAAACAGTCCTGATGCTAAAAAATATCGAATGGGTGGAGGCCTATGTTTTGATGAAGATGATTTCGTCAAATACTTGAATACCCGGGTATTTCCCAATCAAGAATCTGTTCTGATAAAAAATTTGGGATGGATAGATTTTGATTCTGAACTTCCTTCACCTTACAACGAGTACCCGGCATTTAATTTCTGAATAATTATAAGAATAACCCCGATAGAGTTTAATCTGTCGGGGTTATTTGTTTACTGCAAGGTAAATTTCATTTTTCAATGCCGTGTCACTTTGCCTCGTACAAGGTGTTGAACACGTTGGAGACCAGGGTATCGTCCTGGGTGGTTTCGGTTACGGTAACGGTGTAGGTGCGGTCGCCGATCGTGGTGATGAAGGCAGTCTGCTCCATGGACACGCCCATGACCTTGGCCGTATAGTTGATCTCGGTCACGTCCAGGCCGTTGGAGGTCTTTTGGGTAACGGTCACGTTGGACAGCGTTATGCCCATGGCCTCGTAGGAGGGCTTCATCATTTCATTAAACGTATCCACCGTCATCTCCGCGTACAGATCGGTCTTTGCCTCATAAACCACGGTGATGTTATTGCCGATACCCGTGGGGTTGATCAGAATGACCGTACTACCGTCGGTCTTGGTCCAATCTTCGGGGTAGGCGAAGGACAGGCCTTCGTTTTCATAGACCTGATAGCCCTCGGGGATCTCGGGTGCCTTGGCACCGCAGGAGGCAAGAGCCAGCATACTGCCCAGCACCAGCAGGGCGGCGAGTGCGATACACGAAATTTTTTTCATAGAATTGTCTCCTTTCTGTCACGTGCACAGCGTTTTCGGGTGCGATCCTCCGACCGTTTGCGGGTGGGCCCGGGACACGGTGTGTCCTTTCCCGCAGGCGGTCTTGGATCACTTGATGGCATTATATCATATCCATGCGCGTTTGTCAATAGCATTTAGTAAATTTCTGTACTATATTTTATAGTAAACATCTGTACTTGATATAATAACCTCAATACCATCACAGTGAGGTTATGAAATGGAAGTAACTTACGTAAAGCGCATCCGCGACCTCCGCGAGGACCACGATAAGACCCAGCAGGAAATTGCCGATATGTTAGGGACTTCCCAAACCATGTATGCCCGCTACGAGCGGGGGGCCAACGAGCTCCCCCTCCGCCATTTGGTGAAGCTCTGCAAATACTACGGAGTCAGCGCGGACTATATTTTGGGGCTGAGTAACCGAAGCCGATGATTGCGACCGTTTGAATCAAAAGAAAAAAGCCCGCTCCCTTGTTGGGAACAGGCTTTTTGCGCAGATCCAACCCATATGTTAAAGTTTTGGGAGTTCCAAGAACCTTTTTGAAAAAAGGTTCTTGGCCGCCGGAGGCACGCTCCCCCCGCTCCCTTACCCAAACCAATTCTCCAAAACCTCCAAAATCTTGAAGCGGACCTTGTATTTGGTGTTCTCGGTCTCGGTGATGATGCCGTACTGCTCCTTGGTCAGGCCGACTTGGAGGAAGGCATCCTCGTTGTCCTCCTTGGCGGTGGCCGCCGAGAGGCAGAGGGGAGGAAAGAGACAGCACCACCAGTTCTGCCCCTCGGCCGCCCCGATGCAGACCCGCAGGGAGACGTACCGCCCCGCGGGGAAGGCGCAGGATTCGTAGGTGCGGGTGGGGTAGTCCTCCTCCCCCAGCAGGACCGTCACCGCGTCGGTGCGGCCCTCGGCCTCCAGGACCCCGCGGGCGGCGGCCTCCAGCTCCGCCAGGTGGGTGTTCAGGATTTCAATAGCCCCCGCCTGGGTGGTACACCCCTTCACCAGCGGAGCGGCGGTCTCCAGCACCGCGTCCCGCACCTTGAGCTTGAGGGCCTGGTCCTCCTCACTGTCCGAATTGGCCAGCACGTGCAGACGCACCACGGTGTCATAGACCTCCTGCTCCCCGTGGACGGGCAGAAAGCTGAGTGCCATCAGGATCACCAATAGAATGACGATGGCTACCGAAAAACGACTTGGCATAGCAATAACCTCCCGATATGTGATATCCGTGATAGCTCTATCATGGACCGATATCGGGAGGTTTATTCAGGAATTTTTAATTTTTGAAAAAAGAAAAGGCTATTGACAATTGGAGGGTTTTGTAGTATAATACAGACAGAGAGGCTACCGACAACGGTTGCTCTCCCTTTAGGTAAAAGAAATAACTGCCTTTACTTTGGTCGAGCTGAGGCGGTTATTTCTTTTTTGTATCGTTATGATGGTCGTTGTCTTTGAAAATGCTGACGATCAGCGTGATCAGTTGAATGATAACGCCGCAGAACAGCAGGAACAGGTCCCATGTCATATACACTACACATCACCTCCCTCAATGGACATTGAGAAAGGCAAAGGGGCTTGGCATAAGCCTTGCCCAAAAAGATTGACTTCCTCAATGAGAATTGAGAAAGCAACCGCCACCGTTGGGCTACTCTTGCGAGCAGTCGGTAGCCTGTTCTATATCATACCATATTTGGTGGATTTTGTCAATACGTTTTTTTATATGAAAACCTCCCGATCAGGGGCTATAGCCTGTATCGGGAGGTTTTCTATGCAAGGGAAATCAGAGCGCGGCCTCCAGGGCCTTGGCTACCATCTCCACCACGGCTTCAATGCCGTCGTCACAGGTGATGGTGCATCCCGCGGCCTTGACGTGTCCGCCGCCTCCGAAGGAGGCGCAAATGGCCGCAACGTCTACGTGGCAGGAGGAGCGCATGGACACGCGGTAGACCCCCTCGTCGGCGGGCTGACGGATAGCGGCGGCCACCTTGACCCCTTGCAGGCCGCGGGCCACGTCCACCAGGGTCTCCAGGTGCTCGTCGGTGAGCTCGTATCGGTGCTTGACCGACATGGGCATATCCACAATACCGATCTTGCCGTCGGCAAAGAGATGCAGGCGCTCAAAGCCCAGCTTTTCGGCCAGGAGGAGCTTATGGGACTTGACCCCAAAGAGCCGATGGTTGATGTCCGCGGCACTCAGACCGCAGGTGTCAAAGCCCGACTCCAAAAGGGCGGCGGCGGCGCGGTGGGCGGCGGGGGAGGCGTTGCTGTAGCGGAAGCAACCCGTATCCGAGCTGATGGCGGCGTAGAGCAGACGATCCACCTCCACGGGAATGGCGGGGATCCGACCCGTCCGCAACAGCTCACGGGACAGGCGGTAGATCAGTTCACCCGCCGAGGAGGCACCGCCGTCCACCCAGCCGTCGGCGTACATCTCGCCGCGCTCGTGGTGGTCGATCATGAGGTCGATGCGCCCCGCGTAGCGATCGTACTGCATACCCACCTGGGCGGGGGAAGCGGTATCCACCGTGATGATCTGGGCGGGGTTGAAATCCGCGGGGATATTCTCGGCCTTGATGCTGTTCGGGTAGCCCTCGACCAGGAAGGCCAGACGCTCGGGGATCTCGTCATCGCAGGAGCAGAGGACGGTACATCCCATCAGCTCCAGCAATCCTTTCAGGGCGAAGCCCGAACCGATGGCATCCCCGTCGGGATGGCGGTGAAAGATCACCAGGGTATCGACCCCGCCGCGGATGCGGGCGGCGGTCTCGGAGAGGGTCAGCTTTTGATAATTACTCATCGTCTTCCTCGTCCTCGTCATCGAGCAACTCGTCGAAGGCGTTGGTCTCGGCGGCCTCGTCCTCGGGGTGCTCGGCGTAGGTGAAGCCGCTGATGATCTTCTCGATCTTGGCACCGTAGGCGATGGAGGTATCCTCCACGAAGGTCAGCTCGGGAGTGATGCGGAGGTTGAGATTCTTGGCCAACTGGCCGCGGATATAGGGGGCAGAGGAATCCAGACCCTTCTTGATGGTCTTTTTGTCGCCCTGCATATGGGAATAGAAGATCTTGGCGTACTTCAGGTCGGGGGTGACCTCCACGCCTGTGACGCTGACGAAGGCCTCGCTGACGCGGGGATCCTTGACGGTGCGGATGATCTGGGCCGCTTCCTTGAACATTTCTTCGTTGATGCGGCTTTGACGGTATTTGGCCATGGTAATTCTCCTTTTTGGGGGAAGGGAGACCTTCTTGAAAGAAGGTCTCCCTTCCCCCAAGCCCCCATCCCTTCCAAGAACTTATAATAGGGGTGAATATGAGTGGTATGCTTCAAAAATTTTCAAATAGGGAACAACTGCTTACGTGTTTTGATGAAAAAATTTGGGATATGAAGGAATGGTTTCGGGCTGTACGTATTGTGACAGGAAATCGCGGCTCCATTCTTCGTCGGGAAGTAAAACGGCACCTTGTTCCAGGGCATCGTTCAAATTCCATAGGAGAGTTTCATCATCAATTTCAACGATGTCGGCAGTATTCCACAACAGAAAGACAGATGGAATCAGTTGGGCGGGCTTTCCGCTCGATTTTTTGAACACGAGTCGACAGATCGAAAACGGCTGTGTGACATTGATAGCCGTTTGCTTGTCTTGGTATTGATTTGTAATGATGATTCCATCTACACAGTATTGCATGGAGTAGCTGTGATATATCCGAATGACGGGATACGTGATGATACCGGTAAATAGCAAAATAACAAATGATCCACACATGGTCGAAACCATATTTTCTTTCTCGCCTGTCAGGGCGAAGATCAGAAGCAAAATGATGGCAATGCCCATGATGGAGTAGAGTATTCCAATCAGAAATGGGAACATCTTTTTTTGCTCGGACAGAAGATAACCGTTTTTCCTCATTTACAGGTGATTCCTTATTTGAAAGTTCTTGAAGGGTAGCGGAGCGGCGACGCGGTAGTGAATGACACCACGGTGTGGTGTCAGAGCCGCGGCGTGACCGAGCCCGCAGGCGAGACTCCAGAGGGGGACTTTTTTCAAAAAGTCCCCCTTTGGCGTTCTTTGAGTTCTCTTACTGAGCAGCGTCCACGATTGCGGTGAACTTAGCGGCAACCAGGGAAGCACCGCCGATGAGGCCGCCGTCCACGTTGGGCTTGGACAGAAGCTCGGCTGCGTTCTTCTCGTTCATGGAGCCACCGTACTGGACCACGGTCGCCTCGGCGATCTCGGCACCGAACATCTCGGCCACAGCGGCACGGACGTAGCCGTTGCCCTCGTCAGCCTGATCAGCGGTAGCGGTCACACCGGTACCGATGGCCCAAACGGGCTCGTAGGCGATGATGACGTTCTTCATCTGCTCGGCGGTCACGTTGGTCAGAGCCATCTTGGTCTGGAACTTGAGCAGAGTCTCGGTGTAGCCCAGCTCTCTCTGCTCCAGGGTCTCACCCACGCAAACGATGGCCTTCAGGCCGGCGTTCAGAGCGGCCAGGGTGCGGAGGTTGACGGTCTGGTCGGTCTCAGCGAAGTACTGTCTTCTCTCGGAGTGACCGATGACCACGTACTCCACGCCTGCCTCGGTGAGCATCTCGGCAGAGATCTCGCCGGTGTACGCGCCGGAGGCCTTGAAGTGGACGTTCTCGGCACCGATCTTGATATTAGAGCCTGCGGTAGCCTCGATGGCGGCAGGAATGTCGATGGCGGGCACGCAGAGGACGATATCACAGTTGTCCTTGCCGGCCACGAGGGGCTTCATCTCCTCAATCAGTGCCTTGGCACCGTTGGGAGTCTTGTTCATCTTCCAGTTACCTGCAATTACGTATCTTCTCATGATCATTTATCCTTTTGTGTGTATTTCTTTTTCGGAAAGTTTTAGGAGTTCCAAGAACCTTTTTGAAAAAGGGTTCTTGGCGGGTCTTGCCGAGCTTGCTCGGCGTGCGGTGCCCTTGCGTTCTTACTCCTTGTCCATCAGGCAAGCGATACCGGGGAGCTCGAGACCCTCGAGGAACTCCAGGGAAGCACCGCCGCCGGTGGAGATGTGGGTGATGCGGTCAGCGTAGCCCAGCTGCTCGCAAGCGGCTGCGGAGTCACCACCACCAACGATGGAGATGCAGTCGGAATCAGCCAGAGCCTCGGCTACGGAGATGGTACCCTTTGCCAGGGTGGGGTTCTCGAATACGCCCATAGGACCGTTCCAAACAACGGTCTTGGCGGACTTCACAGCCTCAGCGTAGAGAGCCATGGTCTCGGTACCGATGTCCATACCCTCCTTGTCAGCGGGGATGGCGTTAGCGGCAACGATCTCAACGTCGATGGGAGCGTCGATGGGGTTGGGGAACTCAGCGGCAACGGTAACGTCAACGGGGAGCAGGAGCTTCACGCCGTTGGCCTCAGCCTTGGCCATCATTTCCTTGCAGTAGTCGATCTTGGACTCATCCAGCAGGGACTTACCAACCTCGTAACCGCGGGCAGCCTGGAAGGTGTAAGCCATACCACCACCGATGATCAGGGTGTCGACCTTGCCCAGCAGGTTGTTGATGACGTTCAGCTTGTCGGAAACCTTAGCGCCGCCCAGGATAGCCACGAAGGGACGAGCGGGATCGGACAGAGCCTTACCCATGACGGAAATCTCCTTCTGGATCAGGTAGCCGCAAACTGCGGGCAGACCTGCGTGCTGAACCACGCCTGCGGTGGAAGCGTGAGCGCGGTGAGCGGTACCGAAAGCGTCATTGACGAACAGCTCTGCGAAAGAAGCCAGCTTCTTGGAGAACTCGGGATCGTTCTTGGACTCGCCTGCGGTGAAGCGGGTGTTCTGGAGCAGAACGATGTCGCCGGGCTTCATAGCGGCAACCTTAGCCTGGGCATCCTCGCCCACGGTGTCGTTAGCGAATACTACGCCGCCGCCCAGAAGCTCGTTGAGCTTATCGGCAACGACCTGCAGAGAGAACTTCTTAACGTCGCCCTTAGCCTTCTCC
>CAYRTP010000090.1:0-9760 GCA_964427175.1 uncultured Clostridium sp.
GCATCACCAACCAGCGGGAGACCGTGGTGGTGTGGGACAAGCACACGGGCAAGCCCATCTGCAACGCCATCGTCTGGCAATGCCGCCGCACCGCCGACCTCTGTGAGAAGCTGGCGGGGGAGGGCTACGCTTCCTTTATCCGCGAGCACACGGGCCTGCGCCCCGATCCCTATTTCAGCGGTACCAAGCTCAAATGGATCCTGGACAACGTGGAGGGGGCCCGCGCTCGTGCCGAGGCGGGGGACCTGCTCTTTGGCACGGTGGATACCTGGCTGTGCTGGAAGCTCACCGAGGGGCGGGTCTTCGTCACCGACCGCACCAACGCCTCCCGCACCATGCTCATGAACCTTCACACGGGGGAGTGGGACCCCGAGATGCTGAAGCTGTTGGACATCCCTCGCTGTATGCTCCCCGAGATCCGTTCCAGCAGTGAGGTCTACGGCTACGCCGATATCATGGGCGCGCGGGTTCCCATCGCGGGCATCGCGGGCGACCAGCAGGCCGCCCTGTTCGGCCAGGGCTGTTTCTCGGCGGGCAGAGCCAAGAATACCTACGGTACGGGCTGTTTCCTCTTGACCCACACGGGTCACGAGCCCGTCCTCTCGGGCCATGAGCTTCTGACCACCGTGGCCGCCTCGGCGGCGGGGGAGCCCATGGAGTACGCCCTGGAGGGAAGCGTGTTCGTGGGCGGTGCCGTGGTCCAATGGCTCCGCGACGAGCTCCGCTTCATCACCGAGTCCCGCGACAGCGAGTATTTCGCTTCCAAGGTCCCCGACAACGGCGGAGTCTACGTGGTCCCCGCCTTCACGGGCCTGGGCGCGCCCCATTGGGATATGCACGCCCGCGGCAGTATCCTGGGCCTGACCCGCGGAACGGGGAAGGACCACGTCATCCGCGCCGCCCTGGAGTCCATCGCCTACCAGACCCAGGATGTCCTCGCGGCCATGCAGGGAGATATGGCGGCCATGACCACTCCCTGCGCCATCACCTCCCTCAAGGTGGACGGCGGAGCCTCCCGCAACAACCTGCTCATGCAATTCCAAAGCGATATTTCGGCCATTCCCGTGAACCGTCCCGTGGTCACCGAGGCCACGGCTTGGGGCGCGGCCGCCCTGGCGGGGCTGGCGGTGGGCCTGTTCCCTGACCGCGAGGCTATTACGTCTCTCCTCGCCACCGACGGCGAGACCTTCGAGCCCCGCATGACCGACGGGGATCGCGCCCGCCTGCTGGCAGGCTGGGACCGCGCGGTCAAGGCCTGTCGGGTGTTCGGGAGCTGACCGAGGCTGCTTGCTACGGAAATAAAAAAGAACGGCAAACCATGCCGTTCAAAATGGGGATAAAATATCCCGAAGGGTATTGACAAAACACGCATTGTGTGGTATCATAATAACGTAGGAGTTACCGGCGACGGTCACTTCCTCGGGTAACGATTAAAAGATAACCGCACTTGTGGAAGAGGGGCGGTTATCTTTTTTGATTATAAATATCCATTATCAGACGAATGATCGCAATAATCAGCGTACAAAACAGGAAGAATAACTCCCACGTCATGACCATGTATATCACATCCTCAAAAAAAAGAAAGGAGCCAACCATGACCTACCAAACACGCACCTATACCGTCCCCTCCACCGACGGGACCCATACCCTTGCGGGCGTGGTGTTTGTCCCCGAGGGGAAGCCCGTGGGCATTTTGCAGGTGGTCCACGGCATGACCGAGTACATCGGCCGTTACCGCCGCTTCATGGCGGATATGGCCGCCGACGGCTGGCTGGTCTGCGGCCACGATCACCTGGGCCACGGACAGACCGCCGATCCCTCCGAGTGGGGATTCATTGCCCATAAGGGCGGCTGGGACATCCTCTGTCGGGATGCCGTAGCCTTTGGCGAGGCGGTCCGCGGGGAATACGAAGCCCTCCACGGCCCCCTGCCCTTTGTGCTCATGGGGCACAGCATGGGCTCCTTCGTGGCCCGTCTGGCCGCCGAGCGTTACCTAAAGCCCGACCGCCTGTCGGGGCTGATCATCATGGGTACGGGCGGCCCCAACCCCGCGGCGGGGGCGGGAATCGCCCTGGCGGGGCTCATCAAGGCCTTCCGCGGGGACAAGCACGTCTCCAAGCTGATCTATGCCCTGGTGTTCGGCGGCTATGTCAAGCCCTTCCGCGAGGAAAAGGATATATACGCCTGGCTGTCCACCGACCGCGCCGTGCGGGATGCTTACCGCAAGGACCCGCTGTGTACTTTCCCCTTCACGGTCAGCGGCATGGGGGACCTGATCCGTCTGACCAAAAACGCCAATCGTGGGGCCTGGTTCAAGGCCATGCCCGAGGGCCTGCCCATTCTCCTGGTGTCGGGAGCCGAGGACCCTGTGGGCGGTATGAGCCGCGGGGTGGAAGCGGTCCGCCGTAAACTGGAGCGGGCGGGGAAGCAGGTGACCTGCCATCTCTACGAGGGCTACCGCCACGAGATCCTCAACGATGCCTGCTACGGGCAGGTAGTGGAGGATATCCGGGCCTTTGTGGAGCCATTGGGTCGATAATTCACATTTCGGACATAAAAATGTTTTTTTTGTTCACATTTTCGGCCGCCTTCCATGCTATAATAGACCTGTTCGATCACCTCATAGAAAGGAAACAAAGACCGTGATAATCCAAACAAAAAAGACCCCCAAATACCTCCGCGCGGCGGCTCTGCTTCTCTGCGCGCTGATGCTCGTGACCCTGATTGCCTGTACGGCGGATATGGACGTGGGGAACAATACCCCATTGGCCAATACGTTCATGGACCACGTCCTGCAAAACGATTACGCCGCTGCTTACGATCTGGTCAAGACCAACGTCACAAACGCCGACTTCCAGGCCTACTGGATCGGCATCCGAGAGACTGTGGCTCAGGCCGAGAGCTACGAAATGGAGCAGATCGGCTGGCAGATCAACAAATCCAACGGCGAGACCTACTACACCTCTGCCTACCAGGTCTACCCCGACAACGGGCGGACGGTCCTGCTCCGTGTGGTCACCGTGGAGGGCACCGAAGGCATTGCGGGCATCCATTTCTCGGATGTGACCGCGTTCATGGAGAAGGCGGATGCCGTGACCCCCGTGGCGGGGGTGATCCTGCTGATCTTCTCGCTTCTGATGCTGGCCTTCGTGATCTGGATGTTCGTGGACTGCCTGCGCCGTAAGATGAAGAAGGGTCACAAGATCCTGTGGGCCATCCTGATCTTCGGCGGTATCGCCCTGACCTTCACCGTGGGGCAGACCTCGGGGTTCAACTTCAAGATCGGCTTGATGCTCCAGACCAGCTCCATCACCGCCGACCCCGGCCTGCAGGCCTTCGTGACCAAGCTGGCGATCCCCTTGGGTGCCATTCTGTATGGTTGTCTGCGGAAGCGGTTTACCTTGGAGGCTGAGGCCGAGGCCGAGACCGAGTCCGAGACTGAACCTGTCCGTTCTCCCGAGGAAGGGAATGAGCAGTGACCCAAATCATTTGTGCGTGTTCTTTGGTTGAGAGAACACGCACATTTTCGTTATAACCCCTTTACCACCCGCAAAAGCGCCTCCCCGTCCCGTTCCTTGGATGTCCAACCGAAGCTGGCGCGGACGGCACCGCCTGCGGGGGTACGCAGGGTCCTGTGCCCCAGGGCCGAGCAATGGAACCCGGGACGGACGCAGATGCCCTCGGCATCCAACCGCTGTGCCACCTCCTCCGAGGAGTAGCCCTCCACCGAAAACAGCACCACCCCGCCCTCGCGGAAGGGGGCGTAGACACGGACCTTGGGGAGCTGCATCAGGCGGTCCCGCAGGGCGGTACCCAGCCTGCGCTCGTGGTCCCCGATGGTCTCGATCCCCACCGACCGCACCAGCTCCATCCCTGCTCGCAATCCCGCGATGGCAGGGGTCTGGAGGGTGCCGGGCTCGTACCGTTCGGGGGTGTCCTCCCCCATCTCTCCCCGCAGGGAATCCATGCCGTTGCCCCCCTCCATCAGAGTGTCTAAGGTGACCCCCTTGCCCAGGATCATCATCCCCGTCCCCTGGGGACCCAAAAGCCCCTTATGGCCGGGGAAGCAGAGCACGTCGATGCCCATGCGCTCCAAGTCGATGGGCAGATTCCCCGCCGATTGGGCTCCGTCTACCACGAACAGGATCCCCATCCGACGGCAGAGGGCTCCGATCCGCTCCAGGGGCAGGGCGGCCGAGCAGATGTTGGAGGCGTGGGAGCAGACCACCATGCGGGTTTCGGGGCGAATCTTGGAGAGCAGGGAGGAGAGGATCTGATCGGGAGTCCGCGCGGGGGCGGCAGGGAAGGTATCGAACACGTCGAAGTCGATGATCCCATCGGCCGCCAGGCGGTAGAGGGGGCGGTAGACCGCGTTGTGCTCCATATCGGAGCAGACCGCGTGGCCCCCGCGTCCCAGGATGCCCTTGATGGCCAGGTTGAGGGCGTGGGTGGTGTTCAGGGTAAAGATCACCCGCTCGGGCTGGGCTCCGAACAACTCCGCCGCCACCTCGCGGCAGGCGTAGATTTCTTTCGCCGCCGCCAGGGAGAGCCTATGGGAGCCCCGCCCGGGATTGCCGCCGCTGTGCTTCATGCAGTCGGTCATGGCGGCCGTCACAACAGGAGGCTTGGGATAGGAGGTAGCGGCGTGGTCGAGGTAGACGGTGGGTTTCATAGGTGTTTCCTCCTGTGGTTTATGTATGGGCCGTACCGATCGGCACGGCCGTGGATGCATGGTCGGCTACCCCCGCAGGTATTCCCGCACGCGGATGCCCGAACGCTCCAGAATCATGCGGACGTTGCCGCTCTGGGTGCAGGGAAAGTCCACCCCGTAGGCGCAGCCGCCCATGGTTCGGCTGGAGCTGATCTTGGTCAGGGTCGAGCGGATGGCGGCCTCCGAGAGGGTGGTCTGGGCCTTCATGGCCTGGGTCATGGAGCCGATTACCGCCGTACAGAGCCCCGAGGTCCCCGAGGGTGGGGGCCCTCCCCGATTCATATCGTTTCTTCGCATAGGCAACACCTCCTCACAGACAGGGTATGCGGGGGCGGCCGATTCGGTGTCGGGTTTGGTCGATTTTACGAAAAACCCTTGACAAAATGAGGAGGGTGTTGTATAATAGACGTGTTCGATAACTCTTTGTTTTCAAAAATTTTGTCCGTAGGGGAGGGGTTTCCCCTCCCGAATGACCTGTCCTACGCCGTATGTTGGCGGGAGGCGCAACGCCTCCCCTACACCCCCGGAAGGGGTTATCGAACACGTCTAATAGCGATACATACTTTTGGAGGTGTTCCCATGAAACTGATCCCCTACTATCAAGTCAATCTGCGGGGCGGCTACTTGTTCGAGAAGCAGGAGCTCAACACCCGCACCACTATACCTGCCGTCTACGACCGCTTCTATGAGACCGGTCGCATCAACGCCTTCAAGCTCGGATATCCCGAGAAGGACCCCGTCCAGCCCCACTTCTTCTGGGACAGCGACGTGGCCAAGTGGATGGAGAGCGTCGCCTACGTCCTGCGCCGTGAGTCTCACCCCGACCTGGAGGCCAAGGTGGACTCCATCGTGGAGGACATCGAGCGCAACCAGGGCGAGGACGGCTACTTCAATATCTTCTTCACCGTGGTCCAGCCCGAGAACCGCTGGTCCAACCGCGACTGGCACGAGCTCTACTGCGCGGGTCACCTGATGGAGGCCGCCGTAGCCTACGCCGAGGCCACGGGCAAGACCAAGTTCCTCTCCTGCATGGAGAAGTACGCCGACTACATCCACAAGGTCTTCATCGAGGACCATTCCGCCAAATTCCACACCCCCGGCCACGAGGAGATCGAGCTGGCCCTGGTGCGGATGTACCGCTATACGGGCAAGAAGAAGTACCTGGATATGGCCGAGCATTTCCTGACCGTCCGCGGTACCATGGAGGAGACCTGCAATAACCTCTACTACCAGTCCGACGAGCCCGTCCGCGAGCAGATGACGGTGCGGGGCCACGCCGTCCGCTCCATGTACCTGTCCACGGGTCTGGCCTACCTGGCCGCCGAGACCCGCGAGGAGAAGCTCATTGAGCAGGTCAAGTCCCTGTGGGAGGATGCCGTCACCCGTAAGATGTATATCACGGGCGGTCTGGGCTCTACCCACATCGGTGAGGCCTTCACCACCGCCTACGACCTCCCCTCCGACCAGGCCTACACCGAGACCTGCGCGGGCATCGGCCTCTGTTTCTTCTCCAATGGTATGCTGGCCCTGGACAACAACGCCCGCTACGCCGACGCGGTGGAGCGCGCCCTCTACAACGGCGTGACCTCGGGTCTGTCGGTCAGCGGTGACCAGTTCTTCTACGAGAATCCCCTGGAGATCAACCTGTCCGAGCGGTACAGCAATACCTTCGGCTCCCGCCGTTTCCCCGCCAACCGCCGCGTGGCCTGCTTCTGGTGCTCCTGCTGTCCTCCTAACCTCACCCGCCTGCTGGCATCCCTGGGCGGATACGTGTACGGAACCGAGAACGGCACGCTGTACGTCAACCAGTTCGTCGGCTCGGATCTGTCTGCCGACGGCATCACCGCTACGATGGAGACCGACTATCCCCGCAACGGGAAGGTGACCGTCACCGCTGACGGTGCCGCTAAGATCGCCATCCGTATCCCCGATTGGTGCGAGGGCTTCACCCTGGATCAGCCCTACGTCATGGAAAACGGCTACGCCGTGGTGGAGAATCCCGGCACCGCTGTGACCGTGGAGTTCGACATGACTCCCCGCCGCGTGTGGGCCGACCGCCGCGTGCTCCGCGCCGCGGGCCAGGCCGCTGTGATGCGCGGTCCCATCGTCTACTGCGCCGAGGGCATCGACAACGGCGAGGGTGAACTGCATACCTACTATCTGACCGACGATTTCGCCGCCACGGTGGGGGATTCCGAGGCCTACGGCCTGCCTACTATGACGGTTTCCTGCGCCAAGCGGGTAGACGAGGGGACTCTGTACAGCAACAAGCCTCCCAAGTACGCCGACGCGACCCTGAAGCTCATCCCCTACAACGCCTTTGCCAACCGTGATGCCAGCGATATGCGGGTGTGGTTCCGTGCCAAGTAAAAAGACCATTCAAAGCGGTTCGCGTCAGCGGGCCGCTTTTCCAATCCCGTTCGTAACCGCATCCCCACAAACCAATGGGGCAGGGGCCCCATTGTGATGCCCCCTATGGCTCCTGGAGCCCTCTTGCATCTCTCATAAATCCCTTTTTAAAGTTTTGGGAGTTCTTAGAACCTTTTTTCCAAAAAGGTTCTAAGCCGCCGGAGGCACGCTCTCCAATTTAACGCCCCACCTCCCGTCCGCCCCAGCTTCCTACGCGGGATACCACCCAGCCCACCATGAATACCGCGTCGGTGACCAGGGCGGGGACCGAAATGTCCCGCAGGGATGCCACCGCCAGGATGGCATCCATCACCGCCCCCTCGGCGGGGTTGATCCAATCGGGCTTGAGGGTCAGGATCACCCCCATGACCCCGCCGCAGAGAAGCCCCTGGAGCCCCTTGGCCACCAGGTAGGGCTTGAAGGACAGCCCCCGCCCCCCGCATAGGGTCATGACCTGGCAGTGGACCGAGATCCCCGACCACCCCGCAAAGGCCGCCGTCAGAATCAGCCCCCAGCTTCGGCTTGAGAGACCCGAGGCCAGGCTGATCCCTCCCGTCATCTCCAAAATCCCCGACAAGAGGGTGTAGCCTGCCTCCCCCATGCGCCCCGTGTCGGCTACGGCGCACCCCAGCGCCCCCGTCAGCGCCGAGAAAAAGATGACGTAGGCGCAGACCGTCAGCATCCCCGTGGCCGCTCCCGATACCGCCCCGGTGAAGGTCTCTACTCCGCCGATGTGGAGCCCCGAGGGAAAGTGGGGATGCTCCGCAGGCTCATCCGACCGCCGCAAAAAGAATCGCGCCAGAAAGCCCACGAGAAGCCCGCACCCCAGCACCGTCCCGTAGAGTACCACCCCCAGCCGACGGTTGCCGTAGAGGGACACCCCCACCGCCGTGATGAGAAAGGCCGAGCTTGGGTTGCTCGTGAAGGTCAGGAGGTGCTCGCACTCGGATTTGGAGATGGCGTTGCGGTCCAACAGGGCCACGGCGGTCCTGGCTCCCACGGGGAACCCGCACATGGATCCCAAAAACACCGCCGACGCCCCCGCTCCCGACAGCCCGAACAGCCACCGCATGAGCCGTGAAAACAGCCGCCCGAAGGCTTCTCCCGCCCCGCTGGAAACAAGCAGCTCGGAGATGACCATGAAGGGAAACAGGGAAGGAATGACGGTGCGGGCGCAGAGTGTCAGCCCCCGCCCCATGTACTCAATGGCGGCATCCGAATTACGCAGGACCAGCACGAAGCAGAAGGTGGACATGAGGCAAAAGCCCACCTGCCCCGCCGAGGGACGGCGGGAGCGGCTGGGCGTGTCGGACGGGTATCGGATGCGGGTCTTGTGGGTCATGGAAGGGCCTCCGGGCGCATATAGTTTTGTGCATACACAACTATATGGCGGGAGGACACCGAACATGAATCCAAGCAAATCAAAAAAGCGGGCCATAGGTCCCACCCGAAGGGGGAAGCTGTCCCCCGACCGCCCCACGCTTACCGAGTGGCTGGCGGTCAAGCTGGATATGCCCGCCGACACCCTGGACGGCGGCATCCGCCTGGACCTGCGGGGGAGGAACACCCTGACGGTCCACGGCTGTAGGGGGATCCTGCACTTCTCTCCCGAGGAGATCTGCCTCGACCTGGGGGACTGCACCCTGTCGGTGGGGGGCTCTCGGCTCATCTGCACCGCCTACCTGGCGGGGGCGGTGGGGATTGAGGGGTGCATCTGCTCCATCCGCTTCTGCGACGGGGAGGTGAGCTCATGATCCCCACCCTCCCCTACCTCCTGGGGGGCTACCGCACCCTCTCCACCGACGGCGGTCACGCCGCCCATCTCCTGGAGCTCTGCCGCCGCTACGGGCTGGTCTACCAGGACTTCACCCACACCGAGGACGGGGGGATCTCCCTCCGTTTCCCCCTGGCCACCGCCCGCCGTGTCCAGTCCCTCTGCGCCGCGCGGGAGATATCCGTGACCGTAGTAAAGGAAGGGGGCCTCCCCGGCCTTTTGCGAAGGCTTTTGCACCGCTCGGGGCTGGCGGTAGGGGTGATTTTGGGGATTGCGTTACTGACCGCCGCCCATGATCGGGTGTGGGACATCCGCATCAGCGGGAATCAAACGGTATCGGTTCGCTCCATCGAGGAGTCGCTGGCCGCCTGCGGCTTTGGGGTGGGGACCCCTCTGAAGGGCTTTGAGGCGGACAAGACCGAAAATGACGTGCTGATGCACGACTCCCGCCTGGCCTGGATCTCCATCAACCGCAAGGGCACCGTAGCCTACGTGGAGGTACGGGAAAAAACGCCGAGGCCCGCCCCCGAGTCGGATGCCCCCTGCGACATCGTGGCCTCTACGGCGGGGGTCATCGAGCGCATTGAACTTGAGGAAGGGAACGTCCGCGTAACCGCGGGGGAGACCGTGGGGCAGGGGGAGGTGCTGGTCAGCGGCATCTACGACAGCATGACGGTAGGCATCCGCGTCACCGCCGCCAAAGCGCGGGTCTTTGCCCGCACCATGCGGGTCCTGACGGTGGAAATTCCTCTGTCCTACGAGCAAAAGGTCTACCTCACCGACGCGGCGGCGTCGAACGGAGGGATTTTTCAAGAAAAAACCTTGAAATTTTTCGGAAATTACATAAAGTTTTCAAAAAAGACTGG
>CAYRTP010000091.1:0-9704 GCA_964427175.1 uncultured Clostridium sp.
CTTGTTGATGTGCTGACCGCCCGCACCGCTGGACTTGCAGGACTCAAACACCAGGTCGGAGTCCTTGATCTCGATCTCCACGTCCTCCACCTCGGGCAAAACAGCCACGGTGGCGGCGGAGGTCTGGATCCGCCCCTGGGACTCAGTGGCGGGGACTCTCTGTACCCGATGAACGCCCGACTCGAATTTGAAGCGGGAGTAAGCCCCCTTGCCCTCCACCAGGAAGGTCACCTCGCGGAAGCCCCCCAACTCGGTCTCTGTGGCCGAGGTGATGCTCACCTTGAACCCCTGGGATTGGGCGTACATACTGTACATACGGAACAAGTCAGCCGCAAACAGAGCCGCCTCCTCGCCGCCCGTCCCCGCGCGGAGCTCCACGAAGACCGAGCAATCGTCCTCGGGATCCTTGGGAATCAGGAGCCTCTGCAGCTCCTCAGCGGCCTCCGCCATCTTGTCCTTGAGCATCTCGGCCTCGTCGCAGGCCAGATCCCGCAGTTCGGGATCGTCCGCCAGCTCGGACAGCTCCAAAGCCTCGGCGCGTGCGTCCTCCAACCCCCGATACAGGCGGTACGCCTCGATCAGAGGGGTCAGATTGTGGTATTCCTTGATGAGCGCGGTGTAGACCGTCGGGTCGGAAGCCGTCTCGGGCAGGGACAGGCGAAACTCAATATCCTCATACTTCGCGGCAATGGAAATGATTTTTTCAAACATACAGGGATCCTTTAGTAAAATAATGATTCATTAGATGTGTTCGATAACCGTTTCGGTGACGTAGGGGCGAGCATCGCTCGTCCGCCATGTGAGATATGGGAGAGTACGCGGACGGCCAATGGCCGCCCCTACAGAATCAGGTTATCGAACACGTCTATTAAAGTCTTTAAAGCGTGCCCAGGCAGAGCCCTTGCGTTCCATCAAGCTCTGAAGAAAGCCTCAAAGGCCAGGTGAGCGGTGTAGAGGTCTGCCTTGGAAATAACCTCGTAGGGGGCGTGCATGGCGATGACGGGAACACCCAGGTCAACCGTCTCGATGTTGTGCTTGGCGATGAACTTAGCCACGGTTCCGCCGCCGCCCACATCGGTCTTGCCCATGTCGCCTGCCTGCCAGATGACACCGGCCTCGGCCATGATCTTGCGGACCCAGGCCACGTACTCGGCGGGAGCGTCGTTGGTGCCCACCTTGCCTCCGTGACCCGTGTACTTGGACATGGCCACGCCACAGTTCAGCATGGAGACGTTGCGGCGGTCAAAGACCTCGGCGAAGTTGGGATCGAAGCACGCGGTCACGTCGGAGGACAGACACTTGGAGTTGGCCTTCATGGTGGCGAAATTGCCGCCCAAAGCCAGGGTGATTTCCTCCATCAGATCGGTCATCAGCTCGCACTGCATACCCGTGTTGCCGTCCGAACCGATCTCCTCCTTGTCCGCCAGGATTACCATGGAGGTATGAACCGAATCGTCGGTCCCGAACAGAGCGGTCATGGAGGGGTAAGCGCAGACGCGGTCATCGTGACCGTAAGCACCGATCAGGGAACGATCCAAACCCACGTCCCGCGCCTTGTCGGCGGGAACCGCGGACAGATCGGCCGACAGGAAATCCTCCTCGGTGATGCCGTACTTCTCGTTGAGCATGGAAAGAATGTTCAGGCGAATGGCGTTGCCGCCCTCCAGACCGGGATAGGGGCGGGTGCCCAGGAGCAGATTCAGACTCTCGGCGGGGATGGCCTTGCCCAAAGGCTTTGCGGACTGATCCTGCGCCAGGTGAGGGAGCAGATCGTTGATGTAGATCACGGGATCCGAGGGATCCTCACCGATCACCACGTTCACCACCTCGCCGTCCTGCTTGACCACCACGCCGTGGAGTGCCAGGGGAATGGTCACCCATTGATACTTGCGGATGCCACCGTAGTAGCGGGTCTTGAAGAAGGCCATGCCGCCGTCCTCGTACAGAGGAGACTGCTTCACGTCAATGCGGGGATTGTCGATGTGAGCGGCGGCAATGCGGATGCCGTTGTTGATGGGCTCGGAGCCCACGCGGAACAGATACAGATTGCGGCCGCGGTTGTTGTAATAGTATTTCCCGCCAACCGTCAGAGGCATACCGAAGGTGTAGGGAACGTAGCCCTCTTTCTCCGCCATAGCGATGGAGACGGTCACCGCCTCCCGCTCGGTCTTGGCATCGTCCAGGTACTTCATGTAGCCGGGGGCGTAATCGTAGGCCGCCTTGATGGCCGCCTCGTCGGCTTTCTCGTAGAAATTGGTCTTCTTGTAGCCCAGCTTGGCTTCCAGTTCGGTAGAGAGATTGGTGTTCTCAGACATGGTCTTTATCCTCATTTCATAAAATTTTAATTGGAGCTTTCGGTTTCGGGTTCATACTCCTCCCCATACAACCGCTCATATACGTCCCGCGCCTTCAACGCCTTCTTGACGTACTGCCTGGTCTCGCGGAAGGGAATTTCCTTGAGTCCGCCCTCACCGTCGGCGTAGGCGGAGTCCTCCAGCCACTCGTCCACGTTGCCCTGCCCGCCGTTGTAGGCGGCCAAAGCCAATTCCCAATCGCCGTAGCGATCGTACAGACGGGACAGATAGTAGGTTCCGTACTTGATATTGGTTTCGGGATCATACAGCATTCCCGCGTCCAAATGATCGAATAACATCTCGTTGGTCAGCCACTCAAAGGTCTCGGGCATCATCTGCATGAGCCCCACCGCCCCCGCGTGGGATACCGCGCCCGAATCAAAGCCGCTTTCGGTGCGGATCACCGCGAAAATCATGGTTTCGGGAACCCCGTACTGCTCGGCATAGACCTCCACGTACTCGGCGTATTCCCGCGGATAAGCCTGCTTTTCAAAGAAGGTGATGAGAAAGTCAGCCAAGAATCCCAGCCCGATGGCGGCGACCGCTAAAAATGCGATCATCGCTGTCCGTGGCGGATTTCGCCAATCCGGCCTCATGACAGCACCCCCCATCGGCGGAGCAAAGCCCGAATGTCAGCCTCCATGTCTCCGATCTCACCGCCGTTGACCAGTACCGCGTCCGCGTGCTCGCGGAAAAAATCGTCACTCTTTTGCGCGTCCATCCGTGCGATTGCCCGCGCCTCGTCCAAGCCATCCCGCGCCATGATGCGCGCCATCCGCGCCGAACGGGGAGCCAGCACCGCCAGGATAAAATCGCACTCGGCATCGAATCCCGATTCGAAAAGCTGGGGAGCGTCCACCAAAACCGCAGGTTTTCCCTCGCTTCGGTAGATCTCCAACTGCCGCCGTGCTTCATTCAGTACGTGGCGGTGGGAGATGCGGTTGAGATCCCGCAGATCCTCCTCATGCCCGGGGGCAAAAACAATGGAAGCCAAAGCGGGTCGATGCAAGGCCCCGTCGGATTTCAGAATTGACGAACCAAACCGTTCCACCAGCTCGTCCAAACAATCAGAGGGTGGCACCAGAAGCTCATGGTACACCGCGTCGGTGTCGATGGAGGGAACCCCGCATTGGGCAAACAGGGATGCAACCGTCCCTTTTCCTGCCCCGCTTGGACCCGTCAGCCCGATGGTCAGCATAGCTGTACCTCCCGACCCTCACGGTCACTGCGGACGGCGGCCTCCAAAATATGCTGCACGTAAGCCCCGTCCCCAAAGGAGGGAGCGAACTCTGCATGATGGGCCACAGCCGACAGGAAGGAAGCCATGCTCCCAATGTGGCCGCGAAGCCATCCCTGAGGAGCCTTGATGGCTGGGAAGCCCGACGCGGGCGAGGGATACCGTCCCACGCACTCAATGCGGGTGTAGCCCTTCACACCGCCCATGGGCGCGCCCACGGCGGTAGCGTCGTAGAAATACAGGAAATTGGGATCCATCAGCGAGAAGGACAGGGAACCCCGTTCACCGTTGATGGAAAAGGATAATTCATCATTAGCACCCTGGGTCAGCTTGGAGACCGTAATGGTGCCCATAGCCCCCTCGGGGGTGCCGCAGATGAGGTAGAACGCCTCGTCTGCATTGGTCTCCCAAACCGATCCGTCGGCCTTCAGATGGGTGGGGTAGGCGATCTGGGACTTACCCACCAGGAAGGACAGCTCCCCGCACAGGTAGTGGCAAAGATCCACCACGTGAGGCCCCAGGTCGTACCAGGTCCCGCCGCCGAAATCGGCGGTCTGCTTCCACCCCACCCGACGGTCGGGGTCGATGCAGGAATTATGCTTGTAAGTAAAATCAAAAGAAAGGATCCGCCCCAGCTTGCCCTCGTCGATCAGCTGTCTCGCCCGCATAATGGGTGCCAGGAAGCGGTTGTTGAACACCGTCCCGCAAACCGTTCCGCGCTCCTGTGCCAGTGCGGCCAGCTCGTCAGCCTCGGCGGCGGTCAGGGTCAAGGGCTTCTCGCAGAGCACCGCCTTGCCCGCCAGGATGGCAGCCTTGGCCACCTCATAGTGGAAGGGATTGGGGGTACAGATGTCGATCACGTCAATATCGGGATCCGAGATGATCTCCTCGGGGGTAGCCACGGCGCGGGGAATCCCATATTCCTCGGCAAAGCTCTGCGCCCGCGCCAGGGAAGACGCGCACACCACAGCCACCTCGGCCTCAAAGCCCAACTCGGCAGTTTTGTAGAAAAAAGGCAGATTCCGCACCGACCACAGATGGGTCTTTCCCATAAAGCCGAATCCAACCAGACCAATACGCAGTTTTTTCACAGTCCGTCTCCGTTCAATAGAAATACATCTTATATTATATAACATTTTTGATAAAAATGCAAGAGGTTCCGGAAAAAAGGTTATCCATATTAGATGAATTTTCGGTGAAGGAAGGCCGTCGAGTCCTCTGACAGCAAAAAGCAAGGCCCCCGGATCGGGAGCCCTGCAGAAGGTTAGTTCTTGGTAATATGCTTCAGGTAAGCGTTGATGAACCCATCAATGCGTCCGTCCATGACCGCGTCCACGTTACCGTCCTCGTAGCCGGTACGGGTGTCCTTGACCAGGGTGTAGGGCATGAAAACGTAGGAGCGGATTTGAGAACCCCACTCGATGTTGTTCTTGTTACCCTGGACCTGCTCAATGGTGTCCAGACGCTCGCGGATCTTAATGTCCATCAGCTTGGCCTTCAGCATACGGAGAGCGGTCTCCTTGTTCTGAAGCTGAGAACGCTCGGTCTGACAAGCCACCACGATACCCGTAGCCTTGTGGGTCAGACGGACAGCCGAGGAGACCTTGTTGATGTTCTGACCGCCCGCACCGCTGGAGTGGTAGGCCATGAACTCGTATTCGTCCTCACGGAGCTCTACGTCATCCAGATCGGGGAACTCGGGCATGACCTCGATGGAGGCAAAGGAGGTCTGACGGCGGCCGGCCGCGTCAAAGGGAGACACACGGACCAAACGGTGTACGCCGTGCTCGCTCTTGAGGTAACCGTAGGCGTGGGGACCCTCCACCGTGATGGTGGCGGACTTCAGACCGGCGGCATCGCCGTCCTGCCATTCCAGGAGCTTGACCTTAAAGCCGTTGCCCTCGGCCCAGCGGTTGATCATACGGTACAGCATCTGGCACCAATCCTGTGCCTCGGTACCGCCCGCACCGGGGTGGAAGGAAACGATGGCGGTGCTGTTATCGTATTCGCCGCACATGAGCACCTCAATGCGCTTGTGCTCGGCCTCGTTCTTGATGGCCTCCAGCTCGGCCTGGATCTCCTCCAGAGAACTCTCGTCATTCTCCTCAATGGACATCTCACAAAGGGCGATGGTGTCCTCCAGGCGGGCAACCAGGGCATTGTAGCCCTCTACAGTGTCCTTGTACTGCTTGATGGTCTGCAGGACCTTGGAGGAATTGGAGGAATTGCCCCAGAAATCGGGGGCCAGGGTCTCCTGCTCCAGCTCCTCAGCCTTGGCGGCCAAAAACTCCACGCGGAGTGCCTGGCCCAGTTCTTCAATATCGGGTCTCATGCCCGTCAGCTCATGCTTAGCTTCTTCCAACTGTACGATCACAATGTGTACCTCACGTTATAGAATGTAAAAATAGACGCAAATTAACTTATATAGTATAACATATTTTTCCCCGTATGGCAAGAGGAAATGTGAGAATTTTCTGTAAATCTTGAAAAAATCAGGCGGTCGATCCCATCAGTCCTCTAACAGGCTCATACCCACGTCGTACAGACGGTCCTCCATGGCATCCGCCAGCCATTGCTTGGGAGTAATGCCGTCCATATTATGCCCAGTGTAACAGCCGTTGGCAAAAATGCAGTGCTTGACTCCGGGAGCCAGCCGTTCCTTTTCAAAATCGTGGATGTAGACCGCAAACCGAGGAGAAATGGCCTTCAACTCCTCGCACATCTGCCCCAAGGCCTGACGGAACATCTCACAGTAGGTTTCGTCCTGCATGAATTGCCCATCGTCCAGATAGTGGCCGAAGGTCACCAGCGTCTCGTCCCGACTGCCACAGGTGTACAGGTAGCGGGGCTTGTCGCCGTAACGGTCATACAGAGCTTTGAACCAATCCACCACAAAATTCTCGCTGGTTACCGCGTCGGCAATGTGGGGAGGAGCCTGCCAGATGTCGCGCACCGTCTCGGTCCAATCGTGGGACATGAGCGCGCTGTCGCAGAGCAGGGTCACGTCACTACAGGCGGGGAAGGCATCCATTACGTCCCCCGAAACGGCGGCCACGCCGTAAGCCCCCGCGCTCTCACCGCAAATGAGCAGCTGGTCCACCTCGATAAACACCTCGCGGACGATCTTCAAAACCTTTTGGAGGTTGAGATAGCCGTGGTGGCGCAGAATCCGCTCACTGCCGTCGGCGGCGGTAAAATGCAGATCCCCCGTTCCCGTGTGGAAATCTCCCGTGGCGTAGGGCACCATCACCATGCTCCAATCCGCCAGGGGATTTTCCTCGGTAGTGGAGAGCAGACCGCTCCACGCTCCCGTCTGAATGGAGAATACCTCAGGGGAGGTGTCCGCTATCACCGAAAAGAGGGAAACGTGACCGAACACCTCCCGTGTCTCGGGGGTATTGGGCCATTTGGCGCTCTCTCGGTCCCAGGAGGCACCGCCGCCCTCCAGCCAAAATATCAGCCGATGGGGATCGCCTTTGCGTATATGGAAGCAGTAGGGATCGCCAAAGGCGCAGGTGGCCTCAGGAATGTAGATCTTTTGCCATTGGTTTTGAGGAAGGGATGGGATGTTCATGGCGTGCTCCTTTTTCAGATTTTTATGGGTGGGAACGGTAGTCGAATAGTTCATAGATCAATGCCCGCTCCTCGGAGTTATAGTTTTTTATGTTTAGAAAACGTTCCAATCGGTCCCGATTCGTTTCCACCTCGTACCGCCCGCCCAGTTGCTCCTTGAGTCGAACCATGTACGCCAACGTGGCGGCGTAGCTCTCCTCGTCAAAAGCTCCCGTCGGGAATTGGTAGGTGTGCCCTTGGCACTCGTATCGCACCGCCACCGCGGGGGAATTGTGCCTGCCGCGTCTGCCCATGATACGGATGACCATTTGCTCCGCGTCATCGACAGATGACGAATGGCTGACCCGCCCAAAGGCATTGTAGGTGCTCAAAGTCCCATCATGGGAGAGGGTCTTACCTTGGCAGATCCCAAATGGGAGGAGGGCGATGGAGATCAGCAGGACAATGCCCGTGATCAGACAGTAACGACGAACCTTGCGGCGGACGCGGGGGTAGATCTTATCCCGAAAATCCTTGCTGAACAGGGGAAATACGTTGATTACGGAAGTGCCGAACCGAGGCTTGAAGGACTTATTTCCGAAGATGGGCTGTTTCTTCTCCAGGCCCAGCGCGGCGGGGATGATGGTCAAAAGCATGAGCCCGACGAAACTGGGCAAGGGGCAAAGCACGGTAGCGACCCCACCCATAAACGCGACAACACCGGGACGGGAAAAGGCAATGGCCGTTGGGATGACCGTGACGAACAGGATCAGAACGGTAAAGCACAGAGCCATCCCCAAAAGAATGACCAGCATATACAAAAACACGTCCAAATTGGACAGAGGCGGCTTGCGGGCCTTGCTACGGGGGATTCTGCTCATGGTCTTCCTTTCTCACAGAACGATAATGGATGTGTTCGATAACCGTTTCGCTAATGTAGGGGCGAGCATCGCTCGTCCGCCATGTGAGATATGGGGGAGTACGCGGACGGCCAATGGCCGCCCCTACAGAATCAGGTTATCGAACACGCCTAACGAAATTATTATACCACAGATATTCAAGCCAGTCAAGTCCTTTCTATACGGAAACAACAAAAGGCAGACCGAAATCTGCCTTTTGCAAGGGAAACGTATGGATTTATTCCGCGGTAGGATAGTCGGGCATGGACAGAGGCGCATCCGCATCAAAGGTTGTGCCCCACTCGCGGACGTACTGACCGAGTCCCGCGATCAGAATCTCCTTGGTGCAGGCCCAATCCTCCATGGCTTGGCGTTCCTCCCAATGGCGGTCGGTCTGATCGTACAGCCACAGGTCGCAAGGATAGTACAGAATGGAAGCCTGCACGTACTCGTAGAAGGACAGCGGCACGTCCTCCACACCGTGGTGGGAGATCTGACAAATATCGCTCTTGAGGTAGTCGCCGTACAGATTTTCCATGATGGTGGAGCCCTGAATGCCCACGTCAGCCGTGAACAAAGCCGAGTAACTCTCATCGTACAAGCGGGATACGATACTGGTGTTATTGAAATTCCCCAACTGATCGGTGGTCTTGTAGTAGCTCTCGGGGGCATACAGGATCTCCATATCCAGGTTGCAGAAGGTGAACTTCATGCCCGTGTGGGCAAAGACCACCTTGGCACCCGTGAGGTAAGTGACTTCCTCGTAGAAGGTGGTGCTGAGGTAGGGATCGTAATCGTTGGGGTCATTCATGAAGTATTTTTCATCGTTCATGGGCGAGACGATCACGTGTTCGACGATGAATTTCTCACTGCGACGAGCCCGCTTGGCGAACATCTGGAACACAGGATAGTGGTCGTTGTGGGAGTGGGTCAGTACCCATGCGCGGATGATGGGCTTACCCTCACCCTTGTAATTTTCGGTCAGATATTTTTCGATCTTGCCGACCTGGCTCGAATAGGCACCGTCATAGACGATGTAGGAACCATCCTTGAGCTGAATGATGTACCCCATGCCGTTGACGTGCTCGGCATCCATCATCTGGACTACGCTACAGACATAGTCCCCGTCGGTCACCTCGGGAACCGCAGGAGGCAGAGTAGCACCCGCGGTGTCGGAGAGCACGATATTCAACTCCCCATTGGAGGGATGCCAGTAGATGTGAGCCATCGCGTCGCCCTTGACGAAAGTGGAGGCCAAATTCTCGCCCATACCGGTGGAGGAATAGACTATATAACCTTCTTTTTCGTAGTAGTGGCAAACACCCTCAAAGTCGGCGGCTGTCTTGTCATTGTAAGTGGACAGCACCGAGCCGTCCTCGCATTCGTACACAATGGCAGGTGTACCGAAATCGGACGGATCAATGACCTCGACCTTAGGGAGGGGAATGGTCTCGGCTTCGGTTTCGGGATCGGTCATCTCTACCTTGGTGACCTCCGTGGTGTCCTCGGATACGTCCTTGACCGTACAGGAAGCCAAAGGCATCATCATAGCCCCGGCCAGCAGGGAGGCAAGCAGGGTACGGAAAAACGATTGTTTCATGTGGTATGACTCCTGTTATAATATATTTGCCATCCGTAGTACACCAGCCAGATGTACACGGC
>CAYRTP010000092.1:0-9683 GCA_964427175.1 uncultured Clostridium sp.
TAGGGACCGGCATCCCCGACGGTCCGCTTCACCGTGTGGCTGTCTATCCCCCCCTCATGGGTAAATTGTACGGCGATTTTCTCGGCGTGAGGACTTTTTTTGGCAATATGTTGAGAAAAAATGCGAAAATATTCACACGAATTTCCAAAAAGGTCTTGACAAAATTCACAAAAGGTTGTATAATAGTCGCATCATGTGCGGCAAACGCACAGAAAAAGAAGAGGTATTACATGTACACTGACAAGACCATTGTCTGCAAGGATTGCGGACGCGAATTCGTTTTCTCCGCCAGCGAGCAGGAGTTCTACGCCGAGAAGGGCTTCACCAACGAGCCCCAGAGATGCCGTGATTGCCGCAACGCCCGCAAGGCTCAGCGCGGCCAGGCTCCCACCCGCCAGATGTTCGACGCTACTTGCGCCAACTGCGGTAAGGAGTGCAAGGTTCCTTTTGAGCCTCACGACGATCGCCCCGTCTATTGCAGCGAGTGCTTCCAGAACAGAAACAACTGATTTTTGTAAGCATAAAACCAACAGACACGAAAACACCGCCCCAAACGGGGCGGTGTTTTCGTTTTGGTATTGGGGTGGAGGACCTGCCGTTGGCGGCAGAACCTCGGGGATCGGACATCGTCACCTCGGGCGGAACCTCCGCATGGCTTGGTGTTGCTTCCCAATCTCAGGCCCGATGAGAGATTCTTCGGCTGAACCCGCAAGCGGGTTCCACTTTGCCATACTCGGTTACGCTCGGAATGACCGCCATCCGTCGCTTTGCGCCGCTTCATTCGAATCAGCCTGCCACATCGGACGTTTTTGCACGCCGCCCAATGTGACCGCCACCCGAACGCCGCACCGCGCCGCTCCGAATGATCGTTCCCATACCATCCAAGACTCACCGTCAATCAGCAAGTCTCTCCACGTGGTAACATTTTTTAGACGAGTTCGATAACCTCGTTCTGTAGGGGCGGCCATTGGCCGTCCGAACAATCGCTCATATCTCATGTAGCGGACGAGCGATGCTCGCCCCTACACTTGGTAAACCGGTTATGGAACATATCTATCAGTTTTTTGGGGTCATGGGCAGAGCCCCTCGTTCTCCACGCTTACACGCCCTGGGCGTTTATACGCCCAGGCTCTCTCTGTAGGCGGCCATCTTGGCCACGGTCTCGTCCTTATCCTTGCCGATGAGCATGAAGTAGAACTTGATCTTGGGCTCGGTACCCGAGGGACGGGCTACGATGACGTCGCCGTTGTCCAGGGTGAAGGCCAGGACGTTGGACTTGGGCAGGTTGGTGGACTCCACGGTACCGCTGACACGGTCCTCAATGGTCTGTGCCTTGTAGTCACCGAACTTGACGACCTTGCAGCCGGCAATCTCGGCGGGGGCGGGGTTGCGGAGGGAGTTCATCTTCTCGGCCATGAGGGCGGGACCGTCCAGGCCTTCCATGTAGATCTCTACGTTGGCCTCGTAGCAGTAGCCGTAGCGGGCGTAGAGAGCGTCCAGCGCGTCGGACAGGGTCATACCCTTGGCCTTGTAGTAGGCGGTCATCTCGCAGATGAGCATGGCGGCAACCACGGCATCCTTGTCGCGGGCGTAGGTGCCCTTCAGGTAGCCGTAGCTCTCCTCAAAGCCCAGCACGAAGGTGCCGTAGCCTGCCTTCTCGTAGTCCTTGATGACCTCACCGATGAACTTGAAGCCGGTGAGCACGTTGTGCATCTTCACGCCGTGAGCCTCACAGATCTTAGCGGCCAGCTCGGTGGTCACGATGGTCTTGACGGCGAAGGGAACCTCGGGCATGGTGCCGGTCTCCTCGTAGGCGGTCAGGATGTAGTCCATGAGCAGAGCACCCATCTGGTTGCCCGTGATGGTGGTGAAGGAGCCGTCGGGGGTACGGGTGACCACGCCCACGCGGTCCGCGTCGGGGTCGGTGGCGACCACCAGGTCGGAGCCGATCTCGTTGGCGATCTTCATACCGATGTCAAAGACTTCCTTGTACTCGGGGTTGGGCTTGGAGACGGTGGGGAAGTCACCGCTGATGACCATCTGCTCGTCTACGGTGTAGAGGTGCTTGAGGCCGGTACGGCGGAGAACCTCGGGAACCAGGCGGTAGCCCGTGCCGTGGAGGGGGGAGTAGACGATCTTGAGCTCGTCAGCCACAGCCTTGACGGCCTCGGGGTTGACGGCCTGAGCCTGGACGCAGGCGAGGTACTTCTCGTCCATATCGCGGCCCAGCATGGTGATCTTACCGGCGGCCAGAGCCTCGTCGAAGTCAGCCAGCTTCACATCCTCGAAGATGTCCAGCTTGGCCATGGTGGCGCTGACTACGTCGGCGTGCTCGGGGGGCAGCTGAGCGCCGTCCTCCCAGTAGGCCTTGTAGCCGTTGTACTGCTTGGGGTTATGGGATGCGGTGATGTTGATACCCGCTACGCAATGGAGTTCGCGAAGGGCAAAGGACAGCTCAGGGGTGGGGCGGAGCTCGTCAAAGAGGTACGCGGGGATGTCGGCGGCGGCCAGCACGCAGGCGGCAGTCTTGGCAAAGAGCTCGGAGTTGTTACGGCTGTCGTAAGCGATGGCAACACCGTCGGCGGTGCGGCCCTCCTCCTTGATGAGCTGTGCCAGACCCTGGGTCGCGTAGGCCACGGTATGGACGTTCATGGCGTTCATACCCACCTTCATGGTGCCGCGCAGACCTGCGGTACCGAAGGACAGGTAGTCGGTAAAGCGGAGCTGAATCTCCTTGTCATCATCTTTGATGGCAAGCAGCTCGGCTCGCTCTGCCTCGGACAGCTTGTCGGAGGTGAGCCAACGGTTGTAGTTGTCGAGATAATTGGCCATTGGTTTGGGTTCCTTTCTTTATATGATAGTTTTTTTCGATCAATCGACGGGGGAATCAGACGGTCTTCGTACCTGTGAGCCGCCCCATTCCACCACGGTAAAGCCTCGGCGCTCAAATTCCTCCAGCTCTTGGCGGGGAAGGTCTACGGCCTCGTCGGCGGGGTAGTAGGCCATGAACACCCGTAGCAGGCTGTCGGGGGCGGGGGTGATCTCCAGCACGGCACCGTCGGTGTAGAGGTCTGTCTGGAAGGCGATCACGTTGTAGGGGTTCTTCTGCATGAGGGGGAGCCAATAGATGATGAACTCATTGGCCTCACGGGGAGTCAAGCCCTGCTTGGCCAGTGCCCACTCCAAAAACGCGGCGGTGTCCTCGCCCTTGACGCAAAAGCCCTTGGAGAAGTCCCATTCAACGGTTTGGAAGCCCTCCCAGTAGAGGCAGTAGTATTCTTTTCCGTCGGGGAACACCAGGGTCCCGTCGGGATGGGCGGTAAATCCGTTCCAGCCTTGGGCGTAGTCGGGGTAGGTACAAGTGAGGATTCCGTCCAGGGTCAGCTTTACGGATACCTCGGCGGGGGCTTCGGGGTAGAGATAAATGACGGGCTTGGCCGCAGGGGCGATGATATCAGCTTCCTTTGCAACCAGGATGGGTAGATCGTCGGGATTATTGGAGAGCTCTACGGTATCATAGGTGATGTAAATCGAGTAACCATAGTACCAGCTTTCACGCTCCTCGGTGTCGGGAACGCGGACGTACACGATCTCTCCCCACGACTCTGTATAACCCTGGTTGACTTGGACGCGGATCAGGTCGACTCCGCACACAGCCAGGATATCTCCGAAAAGATAGGTTTCCTCCACGGTTTCCGCGTAGGTGCTGTCAGGATCGCGGATGGGCGGATCCTCGGTGACAAACTCGCGGCCGGGACCGTAGAGCGCATCGTAGCGCACGCAACCGAAGCACCCCAACAGCACGGCAAGCAGGGCGACGGTCAGTGTCGATGAGATCAGGCGGTAGGGTATTTTTTTCATAAAGGACTCCTTTCTGAACAGAGAAAATTCCCCCCGATACCTATACAACTATATCATACCACTTTTTGCCCGAAATGTCAAGATGAAACCGTTGATTTTACTGAAATTTTTTGATGAGGGGACAGAGAAATTGGTCGAATCCCTTGACTTTTCGGGGGAGATTGCGTATAATAGTAGGGAAGAACCGACCGCGCGAGCGGGGAGAGGAAAAATATGATGCCTACCATAAAACCCATTCGGGACGCGAGTGCCCGTTTGCTGACCATCCGGGATCCCATGATCCTCCCCGTGGGGGAAACCTACTATCTGACGGGCACCCAGCCTCCCTACTGGGAGGGGGAGAACGACGGTGTCCACCTGTGGTCCACCCGTGACCTGGTGCATTTTCGGGATCATGGTCTGATCCTGAAACGGGCGGATATGCCGGAGGATCTGTGGTGCCGCGACCGTTTCTGGGCTCCCGAGCTGTTTGACGGCGGGGACGGCTATTTCTATCTGACCTTCAATTGCCGAAACAGTGACCCCGCGTATGCGTATCCCCTCAATTCGGGCATCGCCCGCGCCCGAAATATCACGGGCCCGTATGAAATTCTGACTGCGGAGCGATCCCTGTCCCATGCGGTCGGGGAGGCCAACGACGCGACCCTGTTTCGGGATGATGACGGCTCGGTCTGGATCGGCTTCAACAACACCCCGAAGCGGCTTTTGCTCCACCGTTTGGATCTCGAGACCTGCACCCTCTCCGACAGGCAGGTCGCCGCGGAGATCGGCGCGGAGGGAGAATGGGACCACGCGGGGGTTGAAGGACAATGTTTGATCAAGCGATGCGGCCTGTATTTCCAGTGGTATTCCAGCTGGACGAACGGCTATAATTCGGGGTTTCTGGTTGCCGACAGCATACGGGGACCCTGGAAAAAATCCCCGCAGAACCCCATCCTGGCGGACAACGAGATCTGGCATCACGCGGGGCACAACCACGCCTTCCGCGGTTTTGACGGGCAGGACTATCTGATCTTCCACGCCATCCCCTGCGATTCCGAGGAGCCTGCCTGCGAGAGTCTGTATATCGTGCCGATCTCCTATTACGGGGACGGGACGGTTCGATTGCATTTGAACTGAAAACTTTGAGAGGTTACCATAAACGGAAAGGAGGCACCTGCCCATGTACTACAACCCCCAAGAGGACCGCATCGAGCTGTCGGTGCGGGAGCTTTGCGCCCTGGCCCTGCAGGGGGGCTCTTTGGATAACCGTGTGCCTCCCCGCAATCGGTTCCGTCGGGCCTCCGAGGGGCGGGAGGTCCACGAGGCTATCCGCGCCCTCCGTGAGAAGGGACAGGGCCCCGGATTGCCCGCCGAATCGGCTCCCCCCCGACGCAGAGGCTCGGAGGAGGCTTTTTTCGCTGTGGAGGAGGCTCCCGAGGCCGTCTATCACCCCGAGGTGACCCTGCACCACACCTGCCGTATGGAGGAGCTGACCTTCTCGGTCAGCGGCCGCGCCGACGGGGTGTGGTACGACCCCGCGGGGAACTGCGTGGTGGAGGAGGTCAAGTCGGTGGCGGGGCCCTCCGAGCTCTACGTCTCCTCCCCCCGCGAGGCCGACCTGGCCCAGCTGACCTGCTACGGCTACTTCCTCTGCGCCGCCAAGGAGCTGTCCTCGGTGACCCTCCGCCTCATTTACGCCACCCCGGGGCGGGAGGAGGATGCCTCCTTCGTGGATTCCATCCTCACCGCCGAACAGCTGAAGGCGGCCTACGCCGCACTGCTCCGCATGGTCCTGCCTCGGGCCAAAGACCTGGCCGAACGGGAGACTACGGTTCGCAGGCTGGCGAAAAACGCCATTTTCCCCTACAAGGGGATGCGGGATGCCCAGCGGGAGATGATCTTGGAGTGCTGGCGGGATATGCGGGCGGGCAAGACCCTCTTTGCCGAGGCCCCTACGGGGATCGGCAAGACCATCGCCAGCCTCTACCCCGCCGTGCGGTGCTACGGCGAGGGCCGTTGCGACAAGATCTTCTACCTTACCGCCAAGAATGCCACCCGCCGTGAGGCCTTCGCCGCGGTGGGGAAGCTCAACGAGACGGGAACCCCCGTCCGCGCCTGCGTCATCACCGCCCGTGAGGGGGCCTGCGTCTGCGAGGGAGCCCGTGCGGGGGGCAACCGCCTGTCCTCCTACTGCAACCCCGACACCTGCCCCTACGCCAAGGGCTACTACGATCGGACCGAATCGGCCATCATGGACCTGCTTGCGGGGGGCAAGACCCTCTTTGCGGGGCTGGACATCCGCGCCGCCGCGAAAAAATGGCAGGTCTGCCCCTACGAGCTGGCCCTGGACCTGTCGGAATACTGCGAGATCATCATCTGTGACTACAACTACGTCTTCTCCCCCTCGGTCTACCTCCGCCGTTACTTTTCGGAGGACCTGCCGGGGAGCCGCGGCCACCGCTACATTTTCCTGGTGGACGAGGCCCACAACCTCCCCGACCGCGCGCGGGATATGTACAGCGGCTACCTCTCCCTCTCCGATGTGCGCGCCGCCCAGGATGCCCTCCATGGGTGGGAGACCCGGGCGGGGCAAAGCATTTTCCCCGACGAGGACTATTTTGACGGGGAAGGGAGCCACAGCCGCCCCGACCTGCGGGCCTCCTCCTTGGACGATCTGGTGGGGACCCTGTCCCGCATGAGTGCCTCCTGCGCCGAGTCCATGATCACCGACTCCGACGGCGTGCGCCGTGGGGTGGCCCTGGACCGCAACCAGCCCGTTTTGCTCTGCGAGGCGGTCCGTAATCTGTCCACGGTCTGCGACCGCTGGCTCCGCCGCAACCTTGCCCACCCCCTGTACGCTACGGTGGATGGGCTGTCCTCGGCTCTGAGATCCTTCCGCACCGCCGCCGATTACTACGATCGCCGCTTCGCCACCTTCGTGGAGGTGGAGGGGGAGGACGTGCGGGTACGGCTGACCTGCCTGGACCCTGCGGGAATCCTGCGTCCCATCCTGCAGAGGGCGGTGGCGCGGGTGCTGTTCTCGGCCACCCTGACCCCCAACGAGTATTTCGCCGACATCTTGGGCGGGGATCGGGACAGCGTGCTGGTGAATTTCGAATCCCCCTTTCCCACCGACCACCTCTGCGTGGCGGTCTGCGACGGGGTCAGCACCCGTTTCGAGGATCGGGAGAAATCCTACCGACGGATCATGTCCTACATCGCCGCCACGGTCTCGGCCAAGCGAGGGAACTACATGGTCTATTTCCCCTCCTACGCCTACCTGGACAAGGTCCACGCCCTGTTCAAAAAGAAGTACCCCAAGGTCAGGACCGTGGTGCAGACCCCCGGCATGACCTACGCCGAGCGGGAGGCCTTCATCGCCGCCTTCACCCCCGATGCCACCGATTTGCAGATTGGCTTCTGCGTGCTGGGCGGTTCCTTTTCGGAGGGTGTGGACCTGCCCGGCCGCTGTCTTATCGGGGCGGTGATCGTGGGCGTGGGGATCCCCGGGCTTTCGAATGAGCGCAACATCATGCGGGAATACTACGATGAGAGCCGTGACGGCGGGGATTACGATAGCGGCGGAGTGGGGGAGGGCTACGCCTACGCCTACACCTACCCCGGCATGAACCACGTCCTCCAGGCCGCGGGGCGGGTCATCCGCCGTGACGAGGACTACGGCGTGGTGGTGCTCATCGACGACCGCTACGCGGCGGAGCCCTACCTCCATCTCTACCCCGCTCACTGGGAGCAGATCTCGGCGGTGGGGGATCCCACCTCCCTGCAGGCCTATCTTCTCTCCTTCTGGGAGAGCCTCGCCGCAGGCGGCGTCGAGGGTGGCTCCGTGGACGATTGATCGAGTAAAAATTGCATGATTTTGATTTATCACTTGCAAACCGACGGGGGAAAAATCAAAAAATCCGAAAAATATCAGAATTTTTTGCAAAATTTTCAAATACCTCTTGCTTTTTTGGAGAAAGTGTGATACAATAGAGCGCGTGTGAGAATCGGCGTGATCTGCGTCGGTTTTGCGAGTGGACGTGTGCGACAACCTCCCGCCGTAGGGGCGGCCATTGGCCGTCCGCGGGCATAGCGGACGAGCGATGCTCGCCCCTACTGCCGCAACGGTTGAACCGTCAACACGCCTGATGAATCTTACGAATATTTGCGATTTGGAGACCTTCCTATGAGATACGATCAGATGAGCCGCGAGCAGCTGGCGGCCGAACTGAATATGATGCAGGCGGCCTACGCCGATTTCGCCGCCAAGGGACTCAAGCTGGACCTGTCCCGCGGTAAGCCCGGTGCCGAACAACTGGACATCACCATTGATATGCTGGACTGCCTCAACGCCGAGGACTGCCGTACCGAGGGCGGCTTCGATTGCCGCAACTACGGTCTGCTGTCGGGTATTCCCGAGGCGAAAAAGATCTTTTCCGACCTCTTGAACATCCCCGAGAAGAACCTGTTCATCGGCGGTAACTCCTCCCTTAAGCTGATGTACGACGCGGTGGCCCGCTGTATGCTCTACGGCAACTGCGACGGTGAGCCCTGGATCCGTCAGGGGAAGGTCAAGTTCATCTGCCCCGCCCCCGGCTACGACCGTCACTTCGCCATCTGCGAGTCTTTGGGTATCGAGATGATCCCCGTGGACATGGGAGAGAACGGCCCCGACATGGACGCGGTGGAGGCGTTGGCGGGCTCCGATCCCGCCGTCAAGGGCATTTGGTGCTGTCCCAAGTACTCCAACCCCGACGGCTACACCTACTCGGACGATACCGTCCGCCGTCTGGCCCGCATGGAGACTGCCGCTCCCGACTTCCGCATCTTCTGGGACAACGCCTACGTGGTCCACGATCTCTACGATGAGGATTGCGACCGCGACAGCCTGCTGGACATCTTCGAGGAGACCGCCGCCGCAGGCCACGAGGATCGGGTGTTCTACTTTGCGTCCACCTCCAAGATCAGCTTCCCCGGCTCGGGTGTGGCCCTCTTTGCCATGTCCGACCGCAACATGGAGCAGGTCATGCCCATCATCGGGGTACAGACCATCGGCTACGATAAGCTGAACATGATGCGCCACGTCAAGTATTTCGGCACCGCCGAGCGTATCCTGGAGCACATGAAAAAGCAGGCCGCCATCCTGCGCCCCAAGTTCAGCGTGGTGCTGGAGACCCTGGACCGAGACCTGGCCGAGGCAGGCTTTGCCCGCTGGACCCAGCCCAAGGGCGGTTACTTCGTCAGCCTGTTCACCATGCCCGGCACCGCCAAGCGCGCCTACGCCCTGGCCAAGGACGCGGGTGTGACCCTGACCACCGTGGGTGCCACCTACCCCTACGGCAAGGACCCCGCCGACTCCAACATCCGCATTGCCCCCACTTTCCCCTTGCTCGCCGACCTGGTCCTGGCCATGGACGGCCTGACCATCTGCCTGCGCCTGGCCGCCCTGGAAAAGCTCGTGGCCGAGGCGGAGTGATCCAATTTGCATCTGTTTTATCCCCGCCAACCGAGTGGTTTCGTTGGCGGGGTCTGTTTTTCTTACAATATTAAAAAACATGAATGGGAGAGCGTGCCTCCGGCGGCTCAAGAACCCTTTTAAAAAAGGGTTCTTGAGAATCTCCTAAAACTTTAAAAAGGATTTATAAGGGATGCGAGAGGACATCAAGATCCATAGGGGGCCCCATGGTGATTTTCCTCTATGGCACTTGGTGTCCTTTCGCGGCCTTTTATAATCCTTTTTTCAAAGTTTTTGGGATTCCAAAACCCTTTTTTCAAAAAGGGTTTAGGCCGCCGGAGGCACGCTCTCCTATTTTTTCTCCATTTTTTTCAAAAACCCCGTT
>CAYRTP010000093.1:0-9643 GCA_964427175.1 uncultured Clostridium sp.
AAAGCCAAGTCTTACGACTTGGCTTTTTTCTGGTGGGGGATGGTGGATTCGGACCCCATCCTCACCTCGCAGGGCTCGGTTCGGTTGCAAGAACCACCTTTTCGAGCGGAGAGGGGAAGTTTTTCGGGTTCTTGCATCGGCGGCCTCGTCCGTCGATCCTGCACCAACAAAAAAACCACTGCGATGCAGTGGTTCTTTGTTGCGATAAACGGATAAAAAGGTGTCTCAACGAGGTAAAAACGAAGAAAAGGCGCGCAACACAAAATATTATTTTTAGATATACTTTTCTTTTTTTCGCACATAACATAACCGCCTGCTTGACGGTTGGTTACGATTTTATTCACAAGAATACCGCACGTAAATGTATCCTTGCGTTACTTGATCGCCGTTTTCTGTCGTATAAGAGACGCGGTAAGTACCATCTTGGATCTCTGTCTCGTCACCGATGAGTGCCGTATAGTTATCCTCTGTCTGAAGCTCTATGGTATCTGATGGAGTACCGTATACAAACGCTATCTCGGATACCTGCGTTTTGAATTCCTCATAGCCGATCCGACCTTCAGTGGTCAGAGTGACAGTAAAATCGGTTGCCTGTGCATAAGTAAGCGTGAGTGTCCCATTTTCGTTTTTTACCGCCGACAAGGTCATACTTTCAAGGCTTATGGGCATATTGACGATCTCGCTTACCGCCACGGGTGTGTAAGCCGAGGCTCTGATGCCATCCGAGGTAGCGATATAAGCCATAAGCGTATAGCTGCCGGACGAGAGCGCGGGCAGTGCGAAACCAAGCGACGAGGCTGTCACGGTGAAGGCATCCTCATTCGCATATTTGGTTGACGAGGTATTTTCCATATCCAAATGAACAAGCCCGCCGTTTGCATTGGCAAGCGCTAGCATAACCTTATAAGGCTCACCCTCGACATAAAGCGTCGTGTCCTCGATGGTCAGCGAGATACTTTCGACCGCTATCTGCCCTGCGTCAAGCATGATGCCCTCAAAGTTACTATCGGTTATGGGTGCAAATTGAATATTCAGCTCGACAACCTCTGTATCGGAGAAATCTATCACCTCAGCATCCTTCACAGCGGTATACAGAGCCGCCATATCACTTATGCGTACCTTTTCCTTATTGATGGCCTCAGCGATCCCTGCCTCATCTACGACCGAAACGCCGTTCCATGTGTAATATTTGATAATGCTGTCCAGTTCGACATAGGCTCTGTCGATACCGGCAAACACGCTGTCAATATCGCGCCTGCATTCCAACCCTACCTCGTCCAAAAAGGCCTTTAGGTTTTCCAAAATCTCCGCGTCTGTTTCGCCTTGGATGTCCAAGGTAATCTGTCCGGCATATCCAATGTCTGCTACGAAGGTAAGAACAATGTTCGCAAGTCCTACTTTTCCATCTAAAAAGGTATCTCCGTAATTCAGCACCCTTCCGTTTGTCAAATATATCTTGGCATCAACAGGATCTACAATAGATGCGAAATAAACCCCCACATCATATTCCGCATATTCCGCAGCGGAAGCAGGCGCTTCCACTTTTTTGATGCCGTCAAAGCCGCCGAATTGAAGTTCCACCCAATTACCGCCGAAAAATAATATGTCGGTCGCCCTGTCCGAGCTCATCACCTTCAAAGTACCAATAATACGATCTGCGGGATCATAAATCGCATCATAGCATATATTATCCTTCATAATAAAATAGGACACATTATAATGCGTGGGAAGAACACCAACTATATAGGTCTCCCAATATCCCTTGCTGTTATCTGCCACGAAATAATCCTCTTGGTGATCGCTTTCATCAACTATGAAGGATCGCTCGTATCTCTTCCCGGGGATATAGGTGCATCTTTCCTCAAAGCTGTCACCTGCTCTGTAAAGCTCGTAAACATCGTCACCGTCTTGGTTCTTGTAGCGTCTGCAAATGTTTATGACACCGTAGTCCAAATCTTTTTCGTAAAGTGTCTCGGAGTTTTCGTCAACGCTCAAGTAATATTGAGTGTTACCTATAGCTATCCATTTATCGACGACTCTCACGTTTTTCTTTACGTTGTCGATTAGACGCGCAGCGATTTCGGCAGAGAGGACGATGTTCTCTGTGATGCTTTTGAAGTAGTTGTAAGAATTATTGCTTTCTTCAATTTCGCTCCAACGAAACGTATCTCCGTCGATCTCCAGCTTGCCGCTATAATCGCCCTCAAGCACGGTAGATAAGCTTTGGACGGATGAGAGCTTTGTGACAGAAGGAGTGCTGTTACCCATGTAAGAAACAGACAAATTGTCAATGGCGGTTTTTGCCAGATTGTTCATGACCTCAACGCCATTCTCAAAGATATCTCCGTCGGTTTTGAGAAGCTGTGCGTTCAGACGCTCATTTGCAAGCAGGATCCTGACCGCGTCATTAACGCTCATCCCCTCGGGCAATGTACCGTCATCCCCGCCGGGCAATGTACCGCCGATGCATCCTACAAGCAACGATGCGATCAAAACTAAGACAAGTGCCAATGATATTGTTTTTTTCATAAAACGCCCTCCTTTGCGATTTAACTGTAACCTAAAATAATATCCACGTTTTTACAAATACCAATCCGCGCCATTTTCCTGTCAAACAAGATTAAATAATTTCTATGGAATTTGATTGCATTTGAGGTTATTTGTTACACTGATAAGTATAGCATACTCTTTCAAATTTTTCAAGAACTAATTTTTAAATTTGGGTAATTTTTGCTTAAAACATTCGAATCTCTCTGTCCGCACCTTTTCTTCGTTTCTTGCAGCAGCATATAACGAACTTTAGGTGAACGCCTTTTACGCTCCTGCCAGCGAAAAAATAAGAGCCGCTGCGGTCTCGATGACCGCTCCGACTCTTGTTTTGCCCTTATTTTGCTTGATTTTGCCCGAAAATGCCCCTAAAAGACGAAAAAAACGAACTTTCGTCTGGTAGACAAAAGTTCGTTTCTTTATGGTGGGGGATGGTGGATTCGGATCCCATCCTCACCTCGCAAGGCTCGGTTCGGTTGCAAGAACCACTTTTTCGAGCGGAGAGGGGAAGTTTTTCGGGTTCTTGCATCGGTGGCCTCGTCCGTCGATCCTGCACCAACAAAAAAACCACTGCGATGCAGTGGTTCTTTGTTGGTGGGGGATGGTGGATTCGGACCACCGAAGTCAGTGACAACAGATTTACAGTCTGCCCCCTTTGGCCGCTCGGGAAATCCCCCTTATTCGTTTGTCGCTTGTCAGCGAAACGTTCATATTATAGCACACTCGAACGGATTTGTCAACCCCTTTTTGAAAAAAAGTTGAAAAAAATTTGGACGTTTTGGCGAACGTGAAATGCAATGTTGAGAAAAGCGTTGACAGATAAGGATTTTTATGCTATAATGCTATCAGAAGTACGTTTGAACGGAGTTTTTTATGGCCTTTCATATCCGAAATTTTCCCGAGGCTTCTTTTCTTACCTCGGATCTTTTGACCGCGCGCCACGCCTTTTCCACCCGCCTGGGCGGGGTGAGCGGGCTGCCCCACACCGCCTCCCTTAACCTGGCCTTCGGGCGGGGAGACGAGCGGGAGGTGGTGCTGGAAAACCTGGCCCGCCTGGGACGGGCGGTGGGGTTTGACCCCGACGGAGTGGTGTCGGTGCCCCAGATCCACAGTCGGATTGTCCACGCCGTGGACCGCCGTCATCGGGGCATGGGCTACCGTCTCCCTGCTACCTTTGAGGGGGACGGCTACGTCACCGCCGACCCCGCCGTCACGGTGGGGGTCAAGACCGCCGACTGCACCCCCATTCTGTTGGAGGCCGTCGTGGACGGCCGCGTGGTGGCGGTCTCGGCCCTCCACGCGGGCTGGAAGGGCACCGTAGCCGACATCGCGGGGGAGGGTGTCCGCAAGCTGACCGCCCTGGCGCGGGAAACGGTGGGGGACCCCGCCGCCACGGTGACCGTCCGCGCCGCCATCGGGCCCTGCATCCACCCCTGTTGCTTTGAGGTCAAGGAGGACTGCCTGTCGGTGGTCCGTGCCTCCCTGGGGGAGATGGCCGAGGGCTTCATCCGCCGCGCGGGGGAGCAGACCTTCCTGGACCTGCCCGCCCTCAACCGCGCTCTGCTGATCCGAGCGGGGGTGGCGGAGGCGGATATCGATGTTTGCGACCTTTGCGCCGTCTGCCATCCCGAGCTGTTCTACTCCCACCGCGCCTCGGGCGGGGTACGGGGGACTTTGCTCAACGTGATTCGGGTGGATCGAGGCGGGGAGCTTGACAACGATGTGTGTATATGATATAATATGGTAGTAAAAAAATCAGGAGGATATTTCCATGAAAAAGTTCCTTTGTTTCCTGTTAGCGGCCCTTATGGTGTTGACCGCAGTCGCCTGCGGGCCTGCTGACCCCTCGGGGGAGGACACCGCTGACACGACAGCCAATCTCGACACCGCCGCCGATCCGTCTGCGGATGAAACCGACGCGGCAACCACCGCCGCCCGGGAGGAGGTCGAAGCTCCCTACGTCTACAAGCACGTCGTGGTCATCGGCGTGGACGGCGCGGGTACCTTCTTCAAGGAGGCGGACACCCCCAATCTGGATGCCATCTTTGCGGAGGGGGCCGTGACCTACGAGGCCATCACCGCCACCCCTTCCATCAGCGCCCAGTCCTGGGGCAGTCTGTTCCACGGTGTGACCCCCGAGTTCCACCAGCTCAACAACACCGTCACGGGTGCTCAGGCCTATCCCTCGGATTCCCCTTACCCCAGCTTCTTCCGCGTAGTCCGTGAGCAGATGCCCGAGGCCTCCCTGGCTTCCTTCTGCAACTGGAACAACATCAATATCGGCATCATTGAGGACGATATTGGGGTCCACAAGGACCACGCTTCCTCGGACCTCAAGGTCATCAAGATGGCCTCCGACTACGTCAGCGCCGAGGTAGCGAACGGCAACGGCGCGCCCACCCTGCTGTTCATCCACCTGGACGAGGCTGACGGCGCGGGCCACAGCAGCGGCTACGGAACTCCCAGCCACCTCAAGAAGATCAAACAGCAGGACGGCTGGATCAAGCAGCTCTACGATACCTATCGGGATCTGGATCTGCTGGAGGATACCCTGTTCATCGTCACCACCGACCACGGCGGTCTGGGGACCAGCCACGGCGGTGATTCCGAGATCGAGATGAAGATCATGTTCGCCGCTACGGGCAAGACGGTGGAGAAGGGCACCATCGGTGAGATGGGCATCCGCGACACCGCCGCCATCGTGCTCCACGCCCTGGGTCTGTCCGCCCATCAGCCCGAGACCTGGACCGCCCGTGTTCCCTCGGGGCTGTTTGAGGGTGTTGTGGCGGGTGAGCGTCCCGTGTGCGAGCTTCCTCCCAGCCAGCGCGCCCACGAGAACGTCCCCACGCCCACGGTCGGCAGTGAGGGTCATATCTCTAACTTCATCACCGACAAGAATCTGACCGCCTACCTGACCTTCGACGGCGACATCACCGATGCCTGCGGCGCGGCCACCACCAAGACAGGCAATCTCTACTTCGTGGAGGGCTACTTCGGTCAGGGCGTATCCCTCAATGACGGGTACGTGACCATTCCCGATTATGTCCCCGGGACCGACAGCTTCTCGGTGTCCCTGTGGGTCAATACCACGGGTGTCAGCTCCGACCCCGCCCTGTTCGCCAACAAGGACTGGGCCAGCGGTTCCAATCCCGGCTATATTCTGTCTATCAACAGCGACGGTGTGGTCAAGTTCAACGTGGGCAACGGCACCGACCGCGCGGATCAGGAGATCGTCCTCCCCGGCGATTACGCGACGGGCTGGGTCCACCTGCTCCTGGTTGTGGACCGCGCCGCGGGTGAGGTCCGTATGGCCTACGATTTCGGCAGCTTCCAGACCCTGGCTCTGTCGGATGCGCTGAAGGATGCGACCTTTGAGGGTTGCAACGTCCTCAACATCGGCCAGGACGGCACGGGTGCCTACTCCGCCTCCCTGGCGGCTACGCTGGACGAGTTCATGATCTTCGACGGTGCCCTGACCGCCGAGGACGTGGCGGCTCTGAAGGCTTATTACGGGAAGTAATGGAATCAAATAAAAATCCTGCCCACGGACGTGGGCAGGCCCACCGCCTCACCATCGTGGGGCGGTTTGTTTTTTGGGGGACTCATACGAATCCTGGAATAAAATCTTGATTTGGGTAGGGGCGCACCTGCGTGTGCGCCCGTTTTACCCAAAAGAATAGCGGGCGCACACGCAGGTGCGCCCCTACTATCTTGTAACGCCTAAAACTTTAGGTTGTCGTAGGGGAGGGGTCCCCCCTCCCGAATGACCTGTCCTACGCCGTATGTCGGCGGGAGGCGCAACGCCTCCCCTACACACCCGGAAGAACGAAGTGAGGAGGCGTTGCGAGGAGGTTTCCAAAAGCCCTGACAGGCTTTGCCTGGCGGACACCGGGAGGCACGCTCTCCCCTCCTCACCCCCGCCTCTCGGTCAGCTTCCGAATGAAATCCGTGATCTCACTGCCCACGGCGGTGACCTCGGAGATGAATTCCTTCACGGTCATGCGGGAGACTCCCGCGGTGACAGCCGAGATCTGCAGGAGGTAGTCGCCCGTGACCACGCGGATGGAATAGTCGGGTCCCAGATCGTGGATGACCTTCTCGATGTAGGCATCGGCGGTCTGATTCTGCTTGGTGTAGACCACCCGATAGCCGTTGCGGGTGAACTCCGAGCCCATGCCGTCCTTGACCAGGTAGGCATCGAAAACCAGGAGCAGCTCGGTCTTGGTGAAGGCCACGTAGTCCGCCAGGATGTCCATGAGGGTCTCCCTCGCCTTCTCCAGGCTGAATCTGGCCTCCTTGGCCAGGGTCTCCCAGGCGTAGATGAGGTTGTAGCCGTCCAGGATGGTCATACGGCGGGCGGGCTTGGGCTTGTGGGCCTTGGGGGAGGTGACGGCGGCTACCGTCTTGGGCTCGGTGTAGCGGCGGCACTTGATGGGACCGAACTCGCGGAGCATGATGGCCTCCAGCTCCTCGTCGGACAGGCGGTACTGCTTGGCGATCCCCGAGGCGCGGGGGATCACCGTGAAGGCGGTGCTGTCGGGGGCGGCCAGGTTGACCGCGTCCTCCAGGTGCTTGTGGGCATCCACCTCCTGCCAGGGCACCACCACGCCCGCTCCGTGGGAGCAGAACACCGAGTGGGGGGAGCCGTTGGGATCCGCCTCGGGATCATAGCCGGCGGCGACGGTGACTTCATCGCTGTTGTGGCAGGGCTCGTAGCCGTCGGAGGTGCAGAACAGGCGGCCTCGGCCGCGGGTGTAGCCCGCCACCTCGCGGGCGTACTCCTGCAGAGTGGACACGGGACCCCGTCCCACCAGGGTGGTCATCTCCTCGGTGCCGTCGGAGGCGGTTCCCGCCGTGGCGGAGTCCACCGTGAAGGCGGCGTGGCAGAGCTCCAGGTCGGTCATGGCCCGCCCCACGTAGGCCGAGGGAATCTCCAGGCGGAACTTGAAGTAGGGCTCCAGCAGGGTACACCCCGCTTTCATGAGTCCGTGACGGACGGCGCGGAGGGTGGCCTCTCGGAAGTCACCGCCCTCGGTGTGCTTGAGGTGGGCACGGCCCGCCACCAGGGTGATGCGGGTGTCGGTGAGGCGGGCACCGATCCGCGTTCCGCGGTGGTCCCCCTCGTAGAGGTGGGAGAGGATGAGCCTCTGCCAGTTGCGGTCCAGGTCATTTTCGGAGACGCGGGAGTCGAAGACCAGCCCCGTCCCCGCGGGCTGGGGCTCCAGGAGAAGCTGGACCTCGGCGTAGTGGCGCAGGGGCTCGAAATGCCCCGTGCCCAGGGTCCGCGAGGAAATCTTTTCCTTATAGAGGATGCGTCCCGTGTCCAGCTCGCAGGCCCAGCCGAAGCGATCCGAGATCAGCCTCTTGAGCAGGTCGATCTGAATGTCTCCCATGAGGCGGGCTTCGATCTGGGACAGCTCGGAGTTCCAGCGCAGGTGGAGGGAGGGCTCCTCCTCCTCCAGCTCCTTGAGCTTGGGGAAGGCCACACGGGGGTCCAGCCCCTCGGGGAGGGTGATGCGATAGGACAGGACGGGCTCCAGGACGGGGGAGGCCACGTCGGACTCCCGCCCCAAGCCCTGTCCCACGTAGGTGGCGGTCAGGCCGATGACGGCGCAGATCTCCCCCGCGCCCACACGCTCCACCTGCTCGAACTTGTCCCCCGAATAGAGGCGGAGCTGGCTGACCTTCTCGGTCACACGGGTGCCGTCGGGGGTGAGGTAGGACAGCTCGTCACGGGCGGAGAGGACACCTCCCGTGATCTTGAGGTAGGTCAGGCGGGTGTTGCCCGCCCGGGCGATCTTGTAGACCGTGGCCGAAAACTCCCCCTCGGGATAGGCGGGGGAGAGGGTGTAGCGGTCCAGGGTGCGGAGCAGGTGGGCCACGCCGTCGGTACGCAGAGCCGCGCCGAACAGGACGGGGAACAGCCTGCGGCAGGAGATCAGCGAGGATATCTCCCCGTCGTCGATGGGCTCACCCGACAGGACGGTGTCCAGGAAATCCTCGTGGACCAGGGCCAGCCGCTCGTCCAGCTCGGACTTGGTGTGGGTCTCGTAGAAGGCGGTACAGAAGGGGGAGAGGGTCTTTTGGAGCTCGGCCTCCAGGTCGGATTTCTGCTTGACGGCGATGTCGATCTTGTTGACGAAAATAAAGGTGGGGACTCCGTAGTGCTCCAGGAGCTGCCACAGGGTACGGGTGTGGTTCTGCACCCCGTCGGGGGCGGAGACCACCAGGACGGCGTAGTCCAGGAGGGACAGGGTCCGCTCGGCTTCGGCGGAAAAATCCACGTGGCCGGGGGTGTCCAAAAGGATATAGTCACAGGCCTCGGTGGAGAAGCGGGCCTGCTTGGAGAAGATGGTGATCCCCCGTTCCCGCTCCATGGGAGCATTATCCAGAAAGGTATTCTTATGGTCCACCCGCCCGCGGGAGCGGAGGGTCCCCGAGAGGTAGAGCAGGGCTTCGGACAGGGTGGTTTTTCCGGCATCCACATGGGCCAGGATGCCAATGGTGAGATGTTTGGGCATGGGAGCTCCTTGGGGGGATTTGAGTGAAGATACAAGTGACGAGATACAAGATACTGAGATACAAAGATACAAGATATGGTCTGTTGGTTGTCACCGATCACTTACTTACGGTTTCGGCCGATACTTGTTCGATTTTTTGTGCGATGGCTTGCATACGTGCGGGAGATACCTTTGTGATCCTGCGGTCATATGAAAGCAGGCCGTTGGTTTCGTCTTCCACGTCGGAGACTTGGGTGTAGACGGCGGCGCAGAGGCCTTGGGGGATGGCGGGGAGGATCTCCTCCTCGTAGAGCTTGACCAGGGCATCCTCGAAGTCGGCTTGCTCGGCAAAGAAGCGGTAGCCGTAGGTGCCTTTGGGATTGAAGGCGTGGCCCGCGGGCTTGCAGGCGTAGCCGCCGAACTCCGAGAGGACCATGGGTTTGTCGCCGTACTTGAGCCGTACGGGCTTGAAATAGATATGCTCGCTGTCCACGTCGGACTCCACACCCTTGAACCAGCCCGAGGCGGTGTCGATGAAGCGGGTATGATCCAGCTCGCGGAGGCGGCGGTAGGCGGCGGTGCCGTCGAACTGCCCC
>CAYRTP010000094.1:0-9549 GCA_964427175.1 uncultured Clostridium sp.
GGTCGGATGCCATGGACGACGGTGTCAAAACCCCCAAGGTCTCCTTCATGGTCTCCTTCATCGGCCGTGATGATGCCGATACCGTCTCCCAAGTTCGCAGTATGTACCTGGATTTCTTTCGCGATGGCAAATACCAGAAGCTGTGGTACTACCTGGACGGCAAGCCTATGCTCATGTCCCACGGCAACTCCGTGCTCAACGCAAAGGACAACATCGAAAAGGAGATCAAGGATTTCTTCACCTGGCGCGGCGGCTATTCGGGCTACGTCAATAACAAACCCGCCAACGGCCAGTGGGGCTGGCTCTCGCTGTATCCCCAGGCGGCCTACTACGGAACCGTGGCAAACCGCAAAGCGGGAGTCGTGGAGCAGGTCACCGTAGGCACCGCCATCAACCACAACTACGAGCTGAACATGATCTCCGCCATGAGCGGCAACAACGTCATGGGCCGCTCTTACACCCACGATTATCAGAATCGCTACGAGGTCGAGGGCAAGGAGGCCTCCAAGTGGGGGTATAACTTCGCAGAGCAATTTAACTATGCTTTGGAAGTGGATCCCAAGGTCATCTTCATCATGGGCTGGAACGAGTGGGCCATGGCCCGCGCCCAGACCTGGCCCGAAGGATATGCATCCGCCGTTTCCAACGCCTTCTGCGACCAGTTCAACGACGAATTCTCCCGCGATATCGAGCCCACCAAGGGCGACCTGAAGGACCACTACTACTATCAAATGGTCAACTTCATCCGTCAGTACAAGGGTGTCCGTCCCATTCCCACGCCCAGCGGTGTGGCCGCCATCGACATCACCAAGGACAACACTCAGTGGAACGCCGTCGAGCCCTACTACGCCGCTTACATCGGCAACACGGGTGACCGCGACAGCGCCGACGGCTGGGGAGACCTGACCTACTCCGAATACTCGGGCCGAAACGACATCATCGGAGCCCGCGTGGCAAGAAACGAGGAGTTCGTCTACTTCTACGTGGAGTGCGCCGAGGATATCACCCCCTACACCGATCCTCTGTGGATGGTGCTCTACATCGACTCCGACCAGCAGAATCAAGGCTGGGAGACCTTCGATTACGTCCTCAACAAGTCAACCCCCACCGCAACCAAGGCTTACCTGGAGTGCTTCACGGGCAACGGCTACGAGACCGAGACCGTGGGCGAGGTGGACTACACCGTAGACGGCAACTATATGCAGGTCAAGGTTCCCAAGTCCATGCTGAACCTGTCGGGCTATGATTTCACCGTCAACTTTGCCTGGACCGACAACGTCCACGACGAAGCCGACAAGGGTGAGAACGGCGACAGCGACTATGTCTACACCACCTTCTCGGGTGACATCATGGACTTCTACATCTCGGGCGACGTGGCTCCCTCGGGACGCTTCAAGTACAGCTATATCTCCACCGCGGAGAACGCAGGGGCGGAGGATGAGACCGAGACCGCTGACCAGTCGTCCAACGTCACCGACAAGGACGCCGACCCTGCCGAAACCGACACCCCCGAAAAGAAGGGCTGTTCTTCGGCCATCGGCGCAGGTGCCTCCCTACTGGCCACCGCCATGGCCGCGGCTGTGGTGCTTCGCAAGAAGGACAGATAATTGACCTATCGCTTGAACTTCACCCCCCAGCCTTCCTTTATACATTTTCAACGTGTAATATGGAGAATATATAATCAATGCCACCGCATATAACCGTAATCGGTTGCACGCGGTGGTACTTGTTATATGGTGCTATCATCAAAATAAAAACGCCATCGAGGAGGTCAAGAGGATCGATGCCGACGGCTACTACAAGATGAACGTCATGACCTATCTGATCGGAAACAGCGACAATCATGACAGCAACTGGGGATTTTACCGTGACAATGCCACGAGCGAGCTGACCACGCTTCATCCTTTGTTCGATTTCAATTACGCATTCGACAACTACTCAACCCCCGACGGTGGAATCTGTATTCCCGAGTGCATCACCTTCTTTGGTCAAGAGGAGGACGGAGACCTGCCGTTCCAAGCCACCAAGACGCAAAAGGAGGCGGCTTTGGAGGCGATGGAACACGTGGAGATTATGCAGACACAGCCTGTTACCGAGGACATGTTCCTGTCCAAGGCTGACTTTGAGGTGTTCCAAGGCAGGTGTCGGGAGTTGGGGATACGATTGCTCTAACCATTTTATCTATAATTCAATATTGTCCGCACCGAATGGGATTTTCCTGTTCGGTGCGGACTTTTGTTTTCAAGAAATTGGCTCGGTTGTATTGGTATGCGAGTGGGCCTCTAAATACTCCATCAAATCGGTCTCACTGACCAAAATACGGCGGCCTACCTTGACGTGTTTCATCTTTCGGACAAGCTGATATGTGGTGGCTTTGCCGATTCCGAGCAGGGTGGATATTTCTTCTACGGTTAATAATTTCGGTAACATGATTGTCTCCTTTTGAGTGGTAATGTTTGGGATATGGTTTCCCTGCTCGGTGGGATGGATGAAATTGCCATCTTGCATAAGCGGGGACTACTATCCGCGTTCCGCATTGCATAAGATCACTATGATAGAGAGGAGGATTCGTTCCATGGAAGTATTCATACATTATCCAAGCACCCCTGAAGGTCTCAAGAAGCTTCAGCATGAGGCGGCGGTCTTGCACGCTCAATACGTATCCTCGCGGATCCGTAAGCTTCCTTGCAGTAAGGAGCAGAAGCTCCAGCTGGTGGATGCGATCATTAAGAGAATCAAGGAAGGGGATTCGACTGCTTAACGCTGATATAACACATAACGGGCAGGGATAATCGTTCCCTGCCCGATGGCTTCTTATGAATGATGGTTCACTTTCGCATAGCCCACAATCGATTCGCTGGGCTGTCTACGTATGGAAACTTGGAATCACACAATCCTGACCAAGCTTCCGCCGCTCTTTTCCTTCGTCACCACGATCTGTCGATCGATCCGCTCTTTCAGCTCGGCTACATGGGAAATGATGCCCACGAGGCGGTTGCCCTCGGTAAGGGTAAGAAGGGCGCGGATGGCTTGATTCAAAGACTCCTCGTCCAAGGAACCAAAGCCCTCGTCCACGAACATGGTGTCGAGGCGGACACCGCCTGCGGAGGATTGGATCTCGTCCGAGAGGCCCAATGCCAGCGACAGAGATGCCTTGAAGGATTCTCCGCCGGACAGGGTCTTGACGCTTCGCTCGGTGCCGTTATAGTGATCGATCACATCCAGCTCCAGTCCGCTTTGGCTACGGAGATCTTCGGCTTCCTTACGGCGTTTCAGCTCATACTGACCACCCGACATGACCATGAATCGGGTGTTGGCGCGGGCGATGATACGATCGAAGTAGGTCATCTGAATGTAGGTTTCCAGCATGATCCGCTCCTTACCCTTGATACTGCCGTTGGCTGTATCCGACAGGGCGCGCACCCAGGCCAGCTTGTTTTCGATCACGGTAATTTCCTCTACGTTGCCCATGATGCCCTCGTAGGCGCTTCGATTGGCATTCTGACGAGCGTGGATGCTCTTACTCTGCTTGGCAACACGGTCTTGGCGGGTCATGATGGCAAGCTTACGCTCCACCTCTGCCTTGACGTCTACGTTCTCTGCGAATTCCAGCACCTTCTCTGATTCGGCAATCGCCGCGTTCAAACCTTGAATATGGGTATTTTGATCGTTTGCAGCTTTGACCGCGGTTTCATACGCCTGCACAAGGGCGTTTTTCTCCTTGACAAAACCCTTGCGCGCCTGCAAAGACAGAGCTTCACTTGCGTAGCCCAGTTTTTCGGTCAAGGTCTTGATTCTCTCCTGCAAAGATTTCAGTTTGGTCGTATCGTGAATAATCGCATCGGACACAGTTCGGACATCCTGCTCCAAACTCTCCCGTTCCTTCTCGTTTTTCGGCAGAATCTCGTCGATTTGAATTCGGCGGTCGATCTTTCCCTGCTGTTCTTCAATGGCCTTGTCACAAGCGATGATTTCGCTTTGCACGTTGATCAATGCAGCTTGGACGCAGGCGGGAGCGTTTTCGAGATTCGAAAGGTTTAATTCCTTCGCAAGCATCACGCAGATGGAGGATTCCTTTTCCTCCACCTTGCCGCGGGTTGCGGCTGCGGCAGAGGCGGCCGTTTCTGCCCGCTTTTGAGCGGTTTCGGCAGTTGTCTTAAGCTCGTCCAGTTTCTCTTTGGTGGGGGCCCCTTCTGACTTTGTAGCGGGGTTGGGATGGGTTATTGACCCGCAAACGGGACAGGGACTTCCCTCGGTCAGTCTTTCGGCCAGGATCCCCGCTTGCTCGCTGATATACAGATCAAACTGTTTGGCATAGCGTTGACACGCCTCGCGGGAGGCTTCAAGAGCCATATTACAGGTTTTCTGTTCCAACTCCAGCTTGCCTCGTAGTTTGCTCAAAACATCCAGTTCGGTTTTAATACCTTGCAGAGTAAGCTTCCGGGTCGAAAGCTGGTTCTTTTTTGCGATCCACTCGGTTTTGGCCGCATCCGCATCCTCCAATCCTTTTCGCTCCTCTTTCAGTGCCTCTGCGGTTCGGGTCAGCGTGTCAATCTTTTTCTTTCGGCTCTCCAAATCCCGTTGGTGATTGGTCAAGCCTGTTTCCAAGCTCTCAACGGTGGCTTTGGCTTCATCTGATTCCCGATACTCGGTCTGCTCCGCATCGATTCGCGCGATTTGGGCGGTGATATGCTCTACCTGCGGCTTCTTTTCTTCCTCTACGGCCAGGGCGTCTTTCAAGGCTACCAGCTTCGTCCTTGCTTCGGCGAGTGCAATCGTGGAGTTCTCTTTGGATCTGCGGGCTCTTTCCCAGATCTCTGCCTTGGAGAGCAGGGCGGTTACTTGTTGCAGGGAGGCGGTCAATTCCTCGGATTCTTTCGTCAACGCTTCTTCGGCCTCACCGTCATTTCGGATCAGTTCATCCAAAATGGTCAGGACTTCCTCGGTGGGCAATCCCTGTTCCTTGGCGCACTTGACACGAAGGAACAGGGTGGCATCCTCATCGCATTGGATGCCCTTGATATACTGGTGTACGCCGTTCTGCAGATCTTTATGCTGTACGTACAGGCGGTTAGCCTCGGTTTTCAGCTTCTCTTGCAGATGCCAGTAGCACTTGGTTCGGAAAATCTTTTGGAATATGGCTTTTCGCTCCTCCGTGGAGGCCAACAGGAGCTTGAGGAAGTCTCCCTGTGCGATCATGGCGATCTGGGTAAACTGATTGCGGTCAATGCCCATAATCTCTTCCAAGGCCTTGTCCACATCCTTCCTCTTGGTGATGACCCGACCGTCTGGACAACGGAGTTCCGCTTCGGCCTTTTGGGTAGTGAAACCTTCTCCACGATCCTTGGGGTGCTCGTATTCGGGGATGCGCTTGACGTAGTATTCCTTCCCGCCATAGGTAAAGGTCAGCTCCACAAAGGTCGGGGTACCGGGAGCGGCGTACTTGGAGCGGAACATAGAAGAATCCCGCACGTCTCCGCTGGCCTCGCCGTAGAGGGCGTATGTAATAGCATCGAAAATGGTGGTCTTTCCCGCACCTGTGTCACCCGTGATGAGGTACAGACCGCTGGATCCCAGTTTTTCAAAGTCCACCTCAGTTCGTCCCGCATAGGGACCGAAGGCGGACAGAATCAGTTTGATCGGTCTCATATTTATGACCATAGCTTTCGCTTTGCGAAAGCCGCTTTGCAAAAGCTTCCTTTCTTGCGGAATTGTAGCTGGTTTTGCGTAGCGAAATCGCCATTGTTTCAATGGCGAAAGCTACAAAACGCGGTTTGAAAGATAAATCTTTCAAACCTCCCCTCCCCAGATCTGTTCGATCAGCGCTTCCACGAAGCTCTTTTGCTCATCGGACATGGATTGATTGTTTTGCAGTTCATAGAGGGCCGCGAAATGCTGCAAGGGAGATTTGCTTTCCACATCTTCCGCGCCGTCCACGTGAGAAGCACTTCTCGTGCGCTGATTATCGTAATCCAACTTCATGAGGTTGCGGTAGATCACGCGGAGCTTACCGATGGCATCCACGATATCCTCCTCGTTGGTGAGGGTGATATGGACGTAATCCTCCTGATAGGTGGTATGCTCGTAAAAGCTCTTGCGGGTAATCTCCTCGTAGGTGCCTTTGATCTCCACCATATCTCGCATGGGGGTCAGGGGGATAGTGTTGACCGAGATGTTTCCCTTCTCTTTAAGCTCTACCACCGTAACCGACTTACGATCCTTGGCTTCCGAGAAGGAGTATTTGAGGGGCGTTCCGCAGTAACGGATCCGCTCAGAGCCGCAATTTTGGGGACTATGGATATGACCTAACGCCACGTAGTCGAAGTCATCAAATACCGAAGCGTCCACGTTATCGGTACCGCCCACCGAGATATCCTCGGACTCGGAGCGGGACGCGCCCGTGACAAACTGGTGGGTTATGAGCAGGTTGCGGGCTTCCAAATCCAATTCCATGTTGGAAACGGCCGCCGCCATTGCATCGGTGTATGTGTCAATGTCCTCGTCAAAGAACCTGCGGACGTGGGCGGGCTTCAAAAACGGAAGCATATAGAGATAGACCGTACCGTACTCGTCGGTCAGGGCATAGGGATCCACGTGTCCGTCGTACACCTGCGAGAGGTGGATACCGCTCCCTTCCATCAGCTTGGAACCAAATGCCATACGCTCAGGGGAATCATGGTTTCCGCTGATAATGAAAACCTGCAAGTCCCGTTTCGCCAGGCGGGTCAGAAAGTTGTCGAACAGCACCACGGCCTCGGCGGAGGGGACCGACTTATCGTACACGTCCCCCGCAATCAGGATGCCGTCGGGGGCTTCTTTGTCGATGATCTGTATGATTTGGGTCAGAATATAGGCTTGATCCTCCAGCATGGAGTATTCGTTGACGCGTTTACCCAGGTGAAGGTCGGAGAGGTGGATCAGTTTCATGGGAGCTCCTTTTTTGATTTGATGGGGTTATTATAGCATATCTTGGGGATTGTGTCAACAAGTGAATGGAAAGGACGCTGACGTGCCCCGCACAGTATAATTTATGCATACTTCATGTAGATGACGAAAGCACTTATGCCTCTATTATACCATGAAATTGTAAACTATGTCTCTTCACTTTTTGTAAACTATCTTACAACACTATACAGACTTATATGTCTTGAGCTTGATTAAAGATTTGTTTGAATTCTTCGGTGTTTACAACTTCGAATAATTCTCTTACAAATTTGTCCTCTAGAACATGTTCATTAACAATCTTCAATTCCGCTTTGATTTTGGAGTAACCTAATAATTCCCTCATTTCTTTTTCATATAATGTCGATAATAAACATGGATATAAGAGCAAAATTCATCAAAAGTCAAATCCTGATATCCATATATGTAATCTTTTTGAGGAACGATAATTTCCCCGTTATACAAATTCAAATTATTAACCTCAATCGCACCACTAAGATATTCTTCTTCCCTCGAAACAAATTTTGTTTTTTGGGGGGCTTGAGGAGGACTTTCGGCACCTGTTATTTCCGCAATAACACTATTAACATAATGGAGAACCGACCTGCCATCAAGTACTACCAAAACACGAGGGTCAAATTTTGATACTTTGTCATATATAATTCTAATTTTTTCCATTTTGGCCTATATTTCTCTTGAACAAAAGATCAATAAATCAGTTCTTATTATTCTCCAATTCTGCAAATTTTGCATCCATCGTGGGATTACCTTTTGTTAATCGCTTAATTGTTAAATCCTCTGCCTTGTTATTCTCCATCCTAACATCAACATGATTCTTTACAGCCCCCTATCCTTCACCCCGCGATTAAAGGCGGTTATATGTCACCATAATAACTGTAAGCACATTATAACATATTATTTGACATTTTACAATGTTTTTTGAATTTGTTTGCTGAATTTTACATAGATTTATCCAAAACGAAAAATGACTGCTCGGCATCTTTGCTTTACAGTCATATTCTATCACTTTTCTTCTTCGAATTGGTCGCTTGACGAGGAATTTTTGGGGGTGTCGTTTTTTTCTTTTTGCTTCTTAATCTATTCTTCTCGTTCCTCATCTGTCATTACTTCTATTCTTTTTTTACTTTTTCAGCAACAACATCTGCCAATTTATTGAAATCTATCGGCATTTATATCACCTCACCCCGTTGAACCAAGCAAACTCTGATCAAACTCAAACAACGCCTCATTGATCTCAAAAATATCATAGTTCCCGTTCTGGATAAAATAGCGGATGATCTTGTCGAAGACCTTGCTCCTGGACAGAGTAAAGCCCGCCGTCGCAAGGAAATCCTGGGTGGTATCCAGATCCAGCCGCAGGGAGATAGCGAAGGCAATGACGGTCTGCTTGGAGGGCTTGTAGTCCTTGTTGCTCTTGATCTTGGAGAAGGTACGCTTGTCCACATTGGCGCGCTTGTAGCACTCCACGTCGGTCATGCCGCTTCGGTCGATGAGATCGAACAGCATCTCTTGGAAGTTTTTGTCCATATCGTTGAGATATTCCCGCAGGGTGCTTCCCTCTTTGGGTTCGGATACTTTTTCGCAAACAGAGGCCTGTATGCGCCGGGGACTTCTTGGGAGACTGCGGATTTGGTGTCCCGCTCCAGCTCGTAATCATCGTAGAAATCCTCATCGTGCTTGTCCACGTATTCGTCGTCGATGAAGGCGCGGATGTCATTAAAGAGCTTTTGGCTGAAGGTGTAAGATTCCTTATCGAACACGCAGATATAGACCGTCAGCTCATGGTCGAACAGAAACTCGGTGATGGTTTGGACCGCGAATTTCAGCACCTGATCCTTGGGATAGCAATAGACACCCGAGCTGATCAGCGGGAACGCCACCGAGCGGCATTTATGTTGTACGGCGAGCTTGAGGGATTCCAAATAGCAGGAGCGCAGGATGATGCTCTCGCCCAAAAGGTCTCCCCGCCACACGGGGCCGGAGGTATGGATAACGTACTTACAGGGTAGGTTATATGCGCCCGAAATTTTGGCTTGTCCGAGGCCGAGGGGGGCGAGGCGGGCGCACTCGGCATCAAGCTCCGCGCTGGCTACGGTATGTACGGCGAGATCAACGCCGCTGTAGCCGATCATTTCTTCGTTGGTGGTGTTGACGATGGCATCGACGGGCATTTTGGTGATGTCGTGGCGGATGATTTGCAGGGGCATGGTAGCGTACCTCCGGTTTGAATCGAACAATAACTCATTGCATATTTATTATATCATAACGGATCGAAAAAAACAAGGGGGTGACATGACAACGGGAAAGATCGCCAATTCATGATTTTCTTGCATTTTCGCCCGTTCTGTGGTATGTTGGATGATCGGGGTGCGGGGATCCTGCCCTTCGGGGAGCCCCACTCCCCCGACCGCCATTTGGCGGCATTCCGTCTATCCCCCGACGGGCAAAGTGAAATGCTGGGGGAAATCCAATGTCTTAAGTTAAGCCCAAAATTATATTTTTGACCATCGAAAAAGATCCCCCTTCCTATAGTGATATAATCCCCTTAGAGTAGACACTTGAAAAAACAAAAAGTTTTCAAGACTA
>CAYRTP010000095.1:0-9468 GCA_964427175.1 uncultured Clostridium sp.
TTGATCTCGTCTTTCTTGTCGGCCTGCTTCAGCGCGTCCTGCTCCTCCTCGGTGGTGATGACGGGGTAAGCCTTGCCCTCGGCGTCCTGCTTCTTGGCGAAGACGTGGTAGAGGGGGGCGCGGAGGCTCTGCTTGTAGGGGCCGTAGTCGCCGGTATCCTGTACCTTGCCGTCGGGGCCCAGGATAGCGCCCTCGTCAAAGTGGATGCCGTAACGCTCCAGGGTGGTGATCAGACCCTCGGCGGCACCGGGCACCTCGCGCTTTGCGTCGGTGTCCTCGATGCGGAGGTAGAACACACCGCCCGACTGGTGGGCCAGACGCTCGCCAACCATGACGGGGAACAGACCGCCGAAGTGGACGAAGCCCGTGGGGCTGGGAGCGAAACGGGTCACCTTCGCGCCCTCGGGGAGCTGACGGGCGGGGAATTTCGCCTCGGTTTCCTCGGGAGTCTCGGTGACGTGGGGGAAGAGAAGATCGGCTAATTTCTGATAATTGATATCCATGATTCGATCGTGATCCTTTCGATTGTGTAACAATATATTGATTTTTTCAACCGGCGGTTGCGGAGAAGCCCTCACATATAGAAGAAGACGTTATCCAATGCCTTGGAGAGGGTGTTGGTATCGCCGTGCCCGGGGTAGATGGTGAGGCTTCCGTCATAGCTCCGCAGGGCCTGCAGGGTCTTCCGCATGACGGCGTGACTGCCCTCCCACAGATCACAGCGACCGATGTTGTCGGCAAACAGGGTGTCACCCGTAAGCATTACGCCCTCCTCCTCGCAGAGGAAGCACACCGAGCCGGGAGAGTGCCCGGGGGTATGGATGACGCGGAATGCCGCGTTCCCCACCGTGACGGTCTGCCCGTCCTCCAGGAGCACGTCGGCATCCTTCCAGGTTCGATCCTGGCCGAAGAACAGGCCGAAGGCATTCTTCTTGCCGTCACCCAGCATGGGCGCGTCGGCCGAGTGGATGTAGACCTTCAGAGCGGGCTCTGCCTGGCGCAGGGTATCGATGGACATGATGTGGTCAAAATGCCCATGGGTCAGCAGGATGGCATCGGGGGTACAGCCGTCCTCCTGAAGACGGCGGAGAATGGAGGCGGCGGACGCGCTGGGGTCTACGATGAGCGCGTGGCCGTTATCCTCGACCAGATAGCAATTGGAGCCGTAGGATCCGGGGAAAAGATTGATGATCTGCATAGGGCCTCCTTTCGGTATGCTCTGTCGGGGGGGGCGAGAAACGCGGACCGACAGATGCCCATATTATTTCCATTCTATTATTATACCATAAAAACCTCGTCTTGTCTATACTTCTTGGAAAAAATCCTGAACACAGACCAAAAAAATCCCCTGCCGAAGCAGGGGATTGAGGGTTTCACTCAGAATCAGGAGCCGGAGGACTCGTCATCGGTCTTTCTGTTCAGGAAGTAGTGAGAGTAGATGGTGTTCGCGGTCTTGAACAGATCGTACTCGGTGTAAGCGCACTCGTTGGCGTTGGTGAACTCCATCTCAGCGAAGCGCTCCTCGGTGATGTAGCCGTAGCCGGCATCCAGATACTTGCTGTAGGAACCGATCTTGCACTTCTTGAACTGGGTAGCGTTGTAGAAGTTGACGGTCTCGCCCTTCAGCTTAGCGTTGGTAACGGTAACGGTCTGGTTGTACACCACGGGGATGATGGGCAGATCGTTCATCAGGATGCCCTCAGCCTTGCGGAGGTTCTCGGCGCGGTTGGCGATGGTCTTCTCAGCGAATATCTCCTCCATCAGCGCGTTGTACTCCTCGCTGTCATAGCCGGTGATGTGGGGAGTCAGCAGGTACTCGTCAGGGTTGGACATATCCATGCCGCGGCCCGAGAAGGGCTTAGCAAAGGAGGACAGAACCGAGAAGGGATCTGCGGAGAAGGCAACGTAGTCGAAGATGATGGCTTCGAAGCTGCCTGCGCGGAGCTCCTCTGCGTACAGGTCGTCACAAATGTCTACAGGCACAGAGTCGGTGTACTTGTAGTAGTCGTTGTTCTGGATGGTACCGATCTTCTTGGCGGAAACGTTGAAGCCCAGAGCCTTCCAGTTCTCAACGATGATGTCAGCGATGGCGCAGTGGACCTCATCGTAAGCGGCAACGGTCAGCTCGAAGGTGTAATCGGATGCGTCCACACCGGCCTCCTTCAGGAGGTTGGCGGCCTTGGTAGTGTCGGTGCTCAGGAACTCGTAAGTAGCGGAGCAAGCGTCACGGAACAGGGACTTGGGGGAGTTGGTCTCAAACACACCGCTGGGAACCAGACCGGTAGCGGCCTCGGCGTAGACAACAGCGTCCACGATGGCGGCACGGTCAATAGCCAGGGACAGAGCCTGACGGACCTTGGCATCGGCAAAGAGCTTAGTGCCCTCCTCGGTACCGTTGTCAATGATGGCGTTCTGGTTGAGGTAGATGGAGTTGGTGGACCAGTTCTTCTCAGCCACAACAGCGTTCGCGGCGATGGTGGAATCCTTACGGAGAGCCAGGGGCACGTCGCTGATGTACATAACCATACCGAGGTCATACATCTCCAAGAGCTGCTGGTCGGTCAGAGAGCAGTCTACGCAGATCTTGTAAGGAGTGACCGACTTCATCAGTCTGTCTTCCTCGTAGTCGCGGTAGTAGTACATATTGCGCTCCAGCATGAAGTCGGTTACGCGCTGCTGGGGGAACTCATCACCGACCTTGTTAAAGCCGTTGATGTCCTTGTACTCGTGAGCTGCGTCGAAGTACTTGTCGGTCTCGGAGGTCTGCATATTGATACGGCCTACCTTGAAGGGACCGCTGCAAACCATGGTACCGGGCTTCTTGGCCCAGTCGTCAGACTTGGAGACGATGTCGTCACGCAGGGGGGCGAGAGCCAGGCTGGTCAGATTGAGCAGGAACTGATCGTAGTCGATCTTACCCTCAAAGTTGATCTCCAGCATCTGCTGCTCGGCGGGATAGATACCCACGTCGTCGATGGAGGCATCGCCTTCCTTGGCGGCACGGGCATTCTTAATGTCAAACAGAAGGGATGCGGCCTCGTAGTTGGCATCAACCTCCAGCAGACGCTTCCAGGCAAATACGATGTCGTTGGCGGATACGGCGGTACCGTCAGACCAGTTGGTCTCGTTGAGGTACAGCTTCATGGTGTACTCACCGGAGGCCTCGTTCTCCTCAATGATGTACTCATCGACGAGGGACTTCTTGACCTTACCGTTCTCGTCCAGCTTGAACAGGGTGTCAAACAGCAGGCTGACCACGTTGGACAGGGCCTCGTTGGTGTAGGCCTTGGCCGGATCAAGGTCATAGACGTTGTCGGTCAGGTAGGCGGTGATGTACTGACCCTTGTCTTCCTCCTTATCCTCGTCGGCAGAACAACCGACAAAGGAGAGGCAGGTGAGCAGGGTGGCGGCACAAAGAAGCAACGCAAAAATACGCTTCAGCATGGTTCGATTTCTCCTCCTTGTGTAATCGGGTGGCTCCTCGGCGGAGACACCTATACAGTTTTCTCGCTATATTATACCATACATTTCTCCGCGAATCAATAAGGAAACGAACACTTTTTTCAGTTTTGGACGGTTGCACAACCCGAGGGGGATAAAACTGTGCACTTTGTCCACGGCTGGACCGATCAATTCATCCAAAACTGTGTTAAGTGCGGCTTTTTTGGGAAATCCTCATGAAAAAGGGGGCTCGATCCCTCTGAAATTGGGAGGAATACCATGAAACATGAAAAAAATTTTCCCCGCGCCTTCGGCGGGAGAGCGCGTCCGAGTGACCGCGTCCGCTCGGATCTGGCCCTGGAATCCCCGGCTCCCGCGGCGGAGCAGACCGAGGAGCGGGTGGAATTGGCGGGAGTCTTCGGGGGGAGTCCCGCGGGGGGGGCCGCGGTCATCACCCGAAGACGGGAAGTGTCGGGGGAGTCCTCGGTGACGGTGGCCATCGGCCGCATCACCGCCCGCGGAGAGGGGGCATTGGAGCCCCTGGCCGACCTCTTAGCTGAGGAGCTTCGCCGCATGGCCGAGAGGCTGATGGGACGGCCTGCGGGCCCCGCCTGCAAGGTCCTGGCGGTGGGGTTGGGCAATGCCCACATGACCCCCGATGCCATCGGTCCCCACACCATCCGCCGTCTCACCGCCACCCGCCACCTGCGGGATTACGACGAGGCCCTGTTCGCCTCCCTGGGGTGCTGTGAGCTGTCCGCCCTTGCCCCGGGGGTCATGGGGCAGACGGGGGTGGAGTCGGGGGAGCTGGTCAAGTGCGCCGCCGAGCTGGTCAAGCCCGACCTGCTGGTGGCGGTGGATGCCCTGGCCGCCCGTAGCTGTGAACGGTTGGCCTCCACCATTCAGTTCTCGGACGGCGGGATCTCCCCGGGGGCGGGGGTGGGGAACCATCGCATAGCCATCACGAAGGAGACCATGGGATGCCCCGTCCTGGCCGTGGGAGTCCCCACGGTGGTGGATTCCTCTACCTTAGTTTGGGATGCCCTGACCAGGGCGGGCATGGAGGAGGACTCCCTCCCCGCGGAATTGCACGACGTGCTGGAGGAGGGAAGGAGCTTCGTGGTCTCCCCACGCGACTGCGACCAAATGGTGGAGCTGACCTGCCGACTGCTGGCAATGGCCTTGAATCGGGTCTTTGGCGTGGTGGAATAACCGACGCAAGGTCTATCTCGGAACGGATACGCATAGGATAAGGATGAAGTCCGAGGCCCCTCCCGCTTGCGCGGAGGACCTCCAAAATAAAGGAGACCTGCCATGAACCGATTCCCTGTTGAGCTTCCGCCCGATCCCGCCTCGCCCGTTCCGTGTAAACCTCTCCCGTATGGTCAAAGAGGGAACGTACCACCCCCTCCTCCCGCCTCAGTTAAGCCGTTGCCCCGCCTGCGGACTGTCGTGATCGGTCTGGTCCTGGCGGCGGCCCTGGGCGGGGTGCTGATCCCGATGCTGTGGGCGTTGGCGTCGGGCGGAGGGGATCCCGAGGGCTGGGGGCAGGGGATCCTGCAAGGCGGGCTTCCGCCCACGGGAAGCGATTCCGAGGGGGATGCCGTCGGGACCGAAACCGATACCTCCCCCGCCGACACGGGGCCCGAAACCCGAGCCGAGAGCGAGATCCCCACAGATCCGCTCCCCGCTGACACCGAGGAGTCGCCGACCGACACCACGGAGGCCGCCGATACCCTCCCCGCCGAGCCCGAAACCACTGGTCCCGAGGAATCTGTGACCCATCCCTCGGAGGAGGGGACGGACACCGAGCCCGAAACCCAACCCGCTCCCGAGACCGAGGCCCCTACCATAAATGAAGACCCCGCCCCGTCCGTCCCGAGCGGATGCTATCCCATCGTTACGGCGGATATGAGCCGTACCGACTGCGGCGCGGGCTACGTGGTCTGCGACGAGGGGACTACACCCGCGGCTGGCTCCCCGACAGGATCCCTGTGGAGCACCGACGGCCCGCCTACGGTACTGATTGTCAACACTCACCCCTACGAGGGCTACGGCGACGGCGGGGCCTGGTATGACCCCGCAAAGGGAGGCCTGGCCCAAACCGATACCCCCAACGCCGCCGAGGGCACCGTGGCCCTGGGGGCGGCCCTGGCCCGCTCCCTGCGGGGAATGGGGGTCACGGTCATTCACCTACGGATCGCCGTATCGGCTGAGGATTCGGCCTCCGACATATACGACCGCACCGAGACCGTGGTACGCTCCTACTGCCGTCTCTACCCCGATATCGGCCTGATTCTGGACCTGCGGCGTTCTGCCGAGCTGACCGCCGACGGCGGGATCCTGCGGACGGCGGGGAGTCTGAACGGAGAGCCTTGCGCCCAGCTTCGCATCTCGGTCAGCGGTGGGCGGGAGCCCGCGGCCGCGGGGGATGATTTGGCGGCGGCCCTGGCCCTGCGGAGCGGTCTGTGGGATATCTCCTCCACCGTCAGCCGTCCCGTGCGGGTCAAGGCGGGAGCGGGGATTGTGGGGGACCTGGCGGATGTACGGGTTCTGACCCTGGAAATGGGCTCGGCGGGGAATCTCTACGCCGAGGCGGAGAGTTTGAGTGCGCCCGTAGCGGCGGTACTGAGCGGTATGATCCTGGACAGCAACTAAAATGGTCAAAAAATCACCCGAAACGGAAAAATATTTTCCGAAACCTCTTTACAAATCCGAAAAGATGTGGTATAATAATTCCAAATAAAGAAACGCTGTCTCGGACAGCCACGGAGTGTGCCATGGAACAGGAAACCTATCTGGAACGGATCAAAAAACTCAAGAGCAGCCGCAAGATCACCAACGATAAGCTGGCGGAAATGACGGGGATCCCCTTGGGAACCCTGGCCAAGCTGTTGGCGGGCATCAGCGATTCCCCCAAACTGGCCAATATCGTGGCCATCAGCCGCGCCCTGGATTGCTCCCTGGATTGGCTCATCACCGGGGTGCCCGAGAACACCCATAATTATACCTTGGAGCCCGCCGAGATGACCCTGGTGGAGACCTACCGGGAGCTGGACAGCTACGGTCAGGCCCTGACCCTGGCGGTCATGGACATGGAGCGTGCCCGCGCCGAGCGTCAGGCCGACGAGGAGGCTATCCGTATGCACGACGCGGCCCGCCGCGGTGCCCGTCGTGGGAGCCCCCGCATCCACCGTCCCGAGGACCTTCAATCTGCCGATGGAGCGGAGGCGGCCGAGAGTATTTCTTTGCTGACCGAGACCGTCGCGGAGCCTGCCGAGACCGTCGGAGCGGTGCCTGCATCCCCTGCAGCCCTGTCTGCGGCGGATCTCATCCGCGGCCGCGGCGCGGATGCCGAGGTGACCGCCGAGGCCGAGGAGCCTGCCATCCCCAAGTCCTTGCTGGGGCGGTCCTCCAATCTGCCTGCCGGGCTTCGCCGTCGGAGCATCGGGCTCTATGATATGCCCGTATCGGCGGGCGTGGGCGAGTTTTTGGCTGACGCGACCCGCATCGAGGATATCGTCATTCCCGACGATCCCCGCACTGCCGAGGCGGACTACGCCCTGCGTATCAACGGCGACAGTATGGAGCCCAAATACCGATCGGGGGACATCGTGCTGGTCCAATCCGCCGACACCGTGGAGGAAGGGGAGCTGGGTATCTTCGTCCTGGACGGAGCCGGCTACTTCAAGAAGTACGGCGGCGACCATCTGATCTCCCTGAACACCAAATACCCGCCCATCCTGCTCAAGGAGTTCGCGGACGTATCCTGCTGCGGCCGCGTGGTGGGAAAATTGAAGAAAAAATGATTTTGGAAAGAGAGGGAATCTCGCGGTTGCGGGATTCCCTCTTTGGGGATCTCTGCATTAACAAAACAGAGATAAATAAACATATTGTTTTGTTTCGGGCTTGCGTCATGTCCCAATGGAGCGTATTCGTATCCCTTTGCGGTCCAAAAACAAGTGCTACAACCGCCCGTAAGGCATTGATACCCGCCGACTGTCCATGGATTTACATCTGCAAAAATATGACGTTTTTATTTTTTTGACAAATTATTGAAAAAATATTTACAATTGAGCAAAATTGAAAAAACACCCGTAAAAACCAACAAAACCGTCTCCGAAATTGGGAAAAAAGACGGAAAAAACAAAAACATTTTCTCTTGAATCGGGGCGTTTTTATCGGGACTCACAACCCGATCCATCAAAATATGGGCTTGATTGGGCGAATCTCACCAAAATGTAGTTTGTAAAGAAAATAACCGTTTACGTCTTGACTTTTTTAGAAAAAAATGGTACAATATATGAGGTCCAAATCAAGGAAGGAAAAACGCCTTTCGGGAGGAGGAGCCGACTGCCCGGGCGAAAGCGCGGACGGTGAAAAATCAGCATATCCCCTGTTTATTTCCTCGTCGGGTTTCCCGAGCTTTGACCCGCCGCCGTCCCCTCCATCCAATTGATTGCGGCCCGTTGCAATCAATCGGCGGTGCGGTTGAAGATGAAATTAACGCGCGTCGGGGGGTGTAGAATGCTTTTTGCGAGTATTCTGCGCTCCCATTTTCTATTTTTACGGTTTTTTTGAGCCAAAGACCACTTTTTTCTCTTTCCCCCTTGCAATTTTCCATAAAATGGGTTATAATATAAAGGATCAGATATCCCTCTCAATTCTCTCGAAGAAAGGAATTTTCAACATGAACAAGCTGAACAAATTGGCCGATTTCGCAGGCGTGCAGGGGCCCGTGCTGACCATCGTGATGGATGGCGTGGGCATCGCTCCCGACACCGCCGGCAATGCCGTATCCCTCGCCTACACCCCCACCCTTGACCGCATCATGAAGGAGTACCCCATGGTGACCCTGAAGGCCCACGGTACCGCCGTCGGTCTGCCCTCCGACGACGATATGGGTAACTCCGAGGTCGGTCATAACGCCCTCGGCGCAGGTCAGGTCTTTGCCCAGGGTGCCAAGCTGGTCACCCAGTCCATCGAGTCGGGCAAGATGTTCGCCTCCGAGACCTGGCAGACCCTCATCGGCGGTGTGAAGGCCAATGGCTCCACCCTCCACTTCCTGGGCCTGTTCTCCGACGGTAACGTCCACTCCCATATCGACCACCTCAAGGCTATGCTGGTGCAAGCCAAGACTGAGGGCGTATCCTGCGTCCGCGTCCACATCCTCATCGACGGCCGTGACGTTGGTGAGACCTCCGCTCTGGAGTATATCAATCCCTTCGAGGCCTTCATGGCCGATCTCCGCGACGAGTCCTTCGATATCGCCATCGCTTCGGGCGGCGGCCGTATGAAGGTTACCATGGACCGCTACGAGGCTGACTGGTCTATGGTCGAGCGTGGCTGGAAGACCCACGTGCTGGGCGAGGGCCGTCAGTTCGCCTCCGCCGCCGAGGCCGTAGAGACCTACCGCGCCGAGCTGGGTGTCATCGACCAGGATCTGCCTCCCTTCGTCATCGCCAAGGACGGTACCCCCGTGGGCACCATCAACGACGGCGACAGCGTCATCTTCTACAACTTCCGCGGCGACCGCGCCATCGAGATCTCCAAGACCTTTGATGCCGCCGAGGGCGAGTTCGACAAGTTCAACCGCGTCCGCGTGCCCAACGTCCTGTACGCCGGTATGCTGGAGTATGACGGCGACCTGCACATTCCTCACCGCTATCTGGTCAATCCCCCCGAGATCACCAATACCATGGGTGAGTTCCTGGCAAACACCGGTGTCAAGCAGTACGCCATCTCCGAGACCCAGAAGTACGGTCACGTCACCTATTTCTGGAACGGAAACAAGTCGGGTAAGTTCTCGGACGAGCTGGAGACCTACGTTGAGGTTCCCTCCGACGTGGTCCCCTTCGAGCAGAGACCCTGGATGAAGTGCGCCGAGATCACCGATAAGCTCATCGAGGCCCTGGAGGCCGGTGAGTACACCTACTACCGCGTCAACTTCCCCAACGGCGACATGGTTGGCCATACCGGCTCCCTGCTGGCTACTCGTTGCTCCATGGAGGCCCTGGATCTCCAGCT
>CAYRTP010000096.1:0-9443 GCA_964427175.1 uncultured Clostridium sp.
CACAGTTCAGGGATTTGAACTCTGGCACAACTAAATAATTGTCAAAACGGCGCATGGGAAGCGGATGGCTTCCTTCTTTTACATATCATATACATACACCCGAGAAAATCCGAATTTTCCCCCCCCACATTCCCCCGAACACGCGGATTCCCCTTGACAAACAGCCGGGATTTCGATATAATAAAAGGTACAAAACCGATACCCCGCCCTATTTCCGCAAGAAAGGAAGCTTTCGCCGGGCGAAAGCTATGGTCGTATGGATGAAACGAAAAAGAGTATTGATCCTGGATTCCGGCAGCGTCGGCACCGAAAGCGCGGCTATTCGGAGCGCGCTGGAATGCTTCGGGTATGTTGTCACCGTTTACTATATCGGCAGACCGCAGGATTACGTGGACGTGTTCAGCGGGAACGAGACGTTTGAGTATGATTATCTGATCATTGGGTGTCACGGCGACGAGGGAAGGATCATGATGCCGATTTTGGGCGATGAGGTCTACTACCCCGACGAATGCCGCGGGGATCTGGGCTTTGAGGAGCTGCGGGATCGGGTTCGTATACAGGGCAAGACCGTGATCTGTACGGGATGCACTACGGGGAGCGGTGAGCTGTATCGGGCGTTTACCCGGCGGAACAATGCATTTATTGCGCCGAGCGACTATATCGAAGGCAAGAGCGGGCTGTTTTTCGTGATCCGCCTGTTCTATCATCTGGCCAACCATGTGAGCCTGGAGGACAGCTGCGCGCTGGCTTGCGGGACGGATGAGGAGACGGGGTTGTATCGGTTGTATCCTCCGACTACCCTCTGACAACAAAACACCACCGATTTTTCGGTGGTGTTTTGCTGTTATGACTTATGTAAGGGAACTGTGCTCGGCGGGTCAGTTGGCTTCCCCAGCTTCGATCTCGTCCTTGAGCTGCTGCTTTTTGGCCAGCAGGGACTCCTCAATGGCCTTGAAATCGTCGCCGTGAGCGGCCTCGAAGTCGGCAAAGAAGCTGTCCTTGGCGGCGTTGAGGTTGGCCTCGATCTCGGCGGCCTTCTCCTTGAGCTTGGCCTCGATGTTTTCGTCAAACAGGGTATCCTCCAGCTGGCGCAGCTTATCCTCGGCCCCGCGGAGGGTGGAGATCAGGGACTCCAGGGAGGCGTTGATCTTATCGCCCAGCTGCTCATAAGCGGCAAGGGCCTTGTCGTAATCCTCCTCGGTCATCTGAAGGGTCAGGGTGGCGGCGGCGTATTCCTCGCCGTTTACCTCCAAGGAGGCGGTGTAGTTCTTCTGCTTCAGAAGCTCCACCTTGGCATCGCGGAGTTTGGCCAGGGACTTCTGGTACTCGGACTCGGGGGACACCAGCATATCGTAGCGGAAGTTATCCAGCTCGGTGATGGCGGTGCTGTAGAAGTCCAGCGCGGTCTTGTAGGAGGCGTGTACCAGGGCGTACAGGCCACCCATGCCCTCGATGATGCGGGCGGTCTCCTCGCTCTCGGCAAAGGAGATCTTGTATTCCTTGGCGGTGTAGTAGGCCTCACGCATCTCCTCGGTGAGGATCAGGGCGGTCTCCACGCGGCCTGCCGAGATCACCTGGTAGAGCTGACGCTCGTCCATGGCGTTGATCTCCTCCTCGGTGTAGAGGGAGGTGGAGAGGGCCAGCTTGCGGAGCTCCTCCAGCTTCATGGCCTCGGCCTTTTCGACGTGACCGCTGATGTCCAGCTTTTTCAGGGTGCTTTCGGCCTTGGCACTCACGTCCTTCATGAGCTGCTCGGCATACTTGGAGTCGCCGGACACCGAGATGTTCACGGCGTTTTCAGAGGCCTCCACGTTGCCCTCCACCAGGTAGCCCGTCTCGGTGGCCAGGGAGACCATCATCTCCACGGCCTCCTCGGGGGTCTTGCCGACGAAGGTCTCGCCTACGATGAGGATGCTTCCGTCATCGTTCAGGGCTGTGACCGAGATGATCTTGTTCTGGTCGTCGATCATGAACTCCACGCTGGGGTTGATGTCCACGGTCATTCTGGTGACGGTGCCTGCCTCGGGCTCGGCCTTCTTGGAGCAGGAGGCCAGCGGAACGACGGACAGGAGCGTGGCGCAGAGTAAAAACAAACTGATCAATTTTTTCATTTCGAATGTTTCCTTTCTTGGTTTTCGGCGGGAAGGAACAGTCCTTGCACCGGCCTTTTCCATTATACCGACGGGGCGGGGGTTTTGCAATAAGCAAAAAATAAACAATGATTAAAATTTGATCATTTTGGCAAAAGTGATTGATTTTTTCGGAAGGACGTGGTATAATAGATGTGTTCGATAACCGTTATCCTTTATATTGTATCCGGTTGACGGAAAAAGAGCCGTATGTTTTTGGGAGACCCTCATCCGTCACGCCCGTAGGGCGTGCCACCTTCCCCCAGGGGGAAGGCAAGATGTTTCCGTACCACACTATTTTCTGAATCAAGGGATGCGTATCTGTTTGGAAAGATACAAGAAAATGACTACATCCTCGCCTTCCCCTCAGGGGAAGGTGGCATCCGAGCTTGCTCGGATGACGGATGAGGGTCCCCCTCAAGCATACCTATTTGTAAAGATTTTCGAGCGAACAAGGTACTACGAGAGGTTACCGAATACATTTAATGAAGAAAACCAAGCAAAAGGAGGCCGCGAGCCATGTCGGATATCACGAAAAAAGCCTTGCTGAACGCATTCGGGGAGCTTTTGGGGGAGAAGCCCTTCAATAAGATCTCGGTCAGCGACCTCACGTCGCGGTGCGGGCTGAGCCGTATGACCTTTTACTATCACTTTGAAAACGTGTATGAGCTGATGATCTGGGGCCTGGAGACCCACCTGCTGACGGCCAGCAAGGACTGCGTCAATTACGATAACTGGAAAACGGGGTATCTGCGGGTGTTCGGTTTTGCCCTGGAGCGCAAAGTCTACATCAAAAAGATCTTTCAGACCATTGAGCAGGAGCACCTGGAGTTCTATCTGAACCGCATCGTGGAGCGCATGGTGATCTCGGTGATCGAGGACAAGAGCGGCGGCCGTCCCGTCGGTGAGGAGGATAAGCTGTTTACGGCCCAACTGTGCACCCACGTTCTTGTGGGGACCCTGGTGGACTGGGTGACCCGCGGCATGAAGGAGGATCCCGAGATCATCGTCAAGAGGGTGGGATGCCTGCTGGAGGGTATGATTGAGAAGACCATCAATGGGTTTGAATAAAGAGAGGGTATCGAGCATGAAACAACCCAAAAATCAACTGAAACAGCACATTATGGACGCGGCCTTCGGTGCCAAGTACCGCAACGAGGCAGCCATCGTGGGGCTTCGGGACCGTGTCAGTCTGACCGAGTACCGAGACTTGGTCCGAAACGGCCCTCACGGAGCGGTCTGGACCGAGGCTCTGCGGAGGGCCTTGGATGAGCACGAGGTGGTGGTCATCCCCGCCTCGGAGGAGGCCTACTGGCTGGACGGCACTGTGGCCATCCCCTCCAACCGCCGCATTGAGGCGGTGGGGGCGGTGATCCGCATGGTGCCCGAGTATCCCTACGTGATGCTTTGCAACCGCCACGTCCACGATGGGACCCTTGCCCCCATCGACACATCGGATCGGGACGAGAACATCTCCATTCACGGCGGCTGTTGGGACGAGGGAGCCACTACTCGTGGTGCCCGCCGATTCCACGAGGACCCCGACACCTTCCGCGGGGTGCAGACCTGTATGCTGTTCAACAACCTGGACCATCTGACTATGACCGACGTGACCTTCGCCCGTGCCACCTCCTTCTCGGTTCAGGTGGGGGATCTGACCGACGGCGTGTTCGAGAATTTCTTCTTCATCTCCTGTTACGCCGACGGTCTGCACATCAACGGCAACTGCGAGAATCTGCTGATCCGCAATTTCCGCGGCCACGTGGGGGACGATCTGGTGGCCCTCAATATGTATGACTGGCTGGGGTCCTCCATCAATTACGGCCCCTGCAAGAACGTCTTCTGCGAGGACATTCACTCGGCCCCCGACAGCGCCGCCAAGGCCATGCGGCTCCAACCGGGTATCTTCATCTATCAAGACGGCACGACGGTGGATTGCTCGCTTTCGGATATGTATTTCCGTAAGCTCAGCGGGATCTTTGAGTACAAGCTGTACTTCCAGTCCCCACCCTACCGCCTGGGGACCAAGCCCGAGGGCGGCGGCGCGGGCTCGGCGGACAACCTGCTGTTCGAGGACGTGGAGATCCTGTCCGAGCGTCCCGGCTATCCGCCCGATGTTCCCGGGATTGGCTACTTCGGGATGTTCTTCCTGAACTCCAACATCGGCTACATCTCCTTGGAAAACATCCGCTACACCATCCACGAAAGCGACAGCCCTCAGACCTATCTGATCGCCGTGGGTCCCATGACCTGGTGCCTGCGTGATCGGCGGGTGGAGATCTTTGATCCCTACATCAGCTCGGTCGTGGACACCCTGGATCTTGAGGATATTTTCGTCAACGGCGAGCGGTGCACCGACGTGGACCGCCTCCTTACGGTGATCGAATTCAACGATGTGAACCAAGACGGCCACTCCTCGGGAAAGGGATGCGTGAATCGTGTTTTCCTGGACGGGGAGCAGGTCCGATAAGGGCTTTGGCGAATTGTTACTATTTTGAAAATAATTTGAACCTACTATTGCTTTTTTTGGTGAAATATATTATAATAACCCTGTATAACTATGGCTTCTACAAGATTTCTCATCAATCATTTCAAAAGGAGAAAACGATATGCAAAAGAAATGGGACGTTTACGTGTACGGTGACGTGAATATCGACCTGGTGGTCCCCGGTGTGGAGAGTCTGCCTCCCTTCGGCTCCGAGGTTGACGTGCCTGTCATGGAAACCTTCGTCGGCGGCGGCGCGGCTCTGTTTACCCTGGGCCTGGCCAAGCTGGGACTGACCCCTGTATTCCAGGGAAGCATCGGTAAGGATATGTACGGTGCCTACATCCGTAATCTGTTCAAGGAGTTGGGCGTGGACGACAGCCTGCTTCTGGACAGCGATACCAAGAAGACGGGTATCTCCATCAGCTTTACCACCCAAAAGGATCGCTGCTTCCTCACCTACCGCGGTACCAACGAGGGCCTCTCCCTCAAGTACATGGATCTGGAGCAGCTCCCCGGTGCCAAGCACGTCCACGTGACGGGCTACGAGGGCCTGCCCAACCATGAGGAATATCTGGATATGCTGACCAAGATCCACGCCCTCGGTGACGTGACCGTCTCCTTCGACGTGGGCTGGGATACCACCGGCGTATGGTACGAGGGAATTTTCGATCTCCTGCCCATGATCGACGTGCTGTTCATGAACGAGACCGAGTGCCGTCACTACACCCGTTGCGACGATATCGAAGAAGGTGCCCGCAAGTTGGCCGAGAAGGCCGGTATGGCGGTCATCAAGCTGGGTAAGAAGGGCGCTTTGGCGGTCAAGGACGGTCAGGTCTACACCGCGCCCACCTACAAGGTCAAGGTGCTGGATACCACGGGCGCGGGCGACTCCTTCAACGCGGGCTTTGTCTACGGCTTCGTCAGCGGTATGCCCGTGGAGGAATGCCTCAAGCGCGGCAACGGCTGCGGCTCCCTGTCTGCTTCCGCCCTGGGCGGCAACACCGGATTCCCCTTCCGCGATCAGCTGGAGAGCTGGATCCTGGATGCGGAATTTGAAGACTGATCCTACATACGAATAATTTTTGGAGGAATACATATATGAAAATCGGCGTTATCGGCGGCGCAGGCGTGCGCACGGTCATCTTTATCAACGGTCTGCTCAAGCGTTACAAGCAGCTCAACATCGATGAGGTGGTGCTCTATGACATCGACTTCGAGAAGCTGGCCATCATCGGCAAGCTGTGCCGTCACGTGGTCAAGCGTGAAGGGAAGGACCTGGTGGTCCGTGAGGTATACGATGCTGTGGAAGCCATCCGGGGTATGGACTACATCGTAACCACCCTCCGCGTCGGCGGTGACCACTCCCGTGTTGTGGACGAGTCTGTGGCTCTCGGCAACGGTGTTATCGGTCAGGAGACCACCGGTGTGGGCGGCTTCTCCATGGCTGTCCGTACCATTCCCGTTCTCTTGGAGTACTGCGAGCTCATCGAGAAGTATGCTCCCGAGGCCTGGATCTTCAACTTCACCAACCCCTCGGGTCTGGTCACCCAGGCTCTGCACAGCGCAGGCCATCACCGCATCATCGGTATCTGCGACGCGCCCAGCAGCCTGAAGTACCGTATGTGTGACAAGCTGGGTGTGGCCGAGGAGGATATGTACGTGGAGTTCTTCGGACTCAACCATCTGTCCTGGGTCAAGAGCATTCAGGTGGGCGGCGAGGAGATCATGCCCCGCCTCATCGAGGATGACGATTTCATGTCCAGCATCCACGAGCTGAAGATCTTCGACCGCGACGTGGTGCGTAAGACCGGTATGATCCCCAACGAGTATCTCTACTACTACTACCACCGCGAGAAGGCTCTCGCCAACATCAATAAGTCCGATATGACCCGCGGTCAGACCATTGAGAAGGTCAACATCCAGATGATGAAGGAGCTCAAGGCCATGGATATCGACGCGGATCCCGAGGGCGCTCTGCAGATCTTCCTGTACTATATGCAGCTCCGCGAGAACAGCTATATGTCCATCGAGTCGGGCTCGTCTGCCCGTCCCATGCTGGAGAAGGGCTCTCTGCCCGTTCCCGAGGGTATGGGCTACGCAGGCGTTATGCTGGACTGCATCGAGGGTATGCAGAGCGAGGCAGGCCGTACGCTGGTTCTGAGCGTGCTCAACCAGGGTTGCATCCCCTTCCTGAATGACGAGGACGTGGTCGAGGTTACCTGCAACGTATCCAAGAACGGCATCGAGCCTGTCAAGCAGGCCACCATTCCCGCTATGTGCGAGCTGTACATCCGTTTGATCAAGCACTATGAGCGTCTGACTGTCGAGGCTGTCCGTGAGGGCAACGAGGACAAGGCCATCGAGGCTTTGATGACCCATCCCCTGATTGATTCCTACTCCCTGGCCAAGAAGCTGATCGCTGACTACAACGAGGCCTACGGCGAGAAGATTCTGGGGAAGTAAGCGTCTGACCCCCTACATATCATAAGGAGGAGGATCCCCACTATGAATCTGAATTTTACATTTGATGGCAACATGAGCCGCGAGGTGCTGGAAAGCTACCTCTCCCGCGCCGTGACCGCCAGCTCCCTCTTTGAGACCGATACCCTGGAGGATGACCTGCGGGCCATCAAGCGCATGGGCGTGAAGTTCATCGGCCGCGCCTCGGGTATCTGGTATATGCTGGAGAATGATGAGACCCACTTCGCCAAGTCCAAGGCCCTGGCCGACGCGGTCCACGCCCAGGATCCCGAGATCATTCTGCAGGCTTGCGTATTCGAGATCGTGACCCTGCGGATGAATACCCAGAAGATCCCCGCCTACGTTTTCGAGGCCTTTGGCAAGCCCGTGGAGAACCGTTGCTTCCGTTGGGAGGATGCCCGTATGCTCCCTCAGAACGGCAACACCGACTGGCGTTTTCCCGACGGCCGTGATCCCGGTAAGTGCGGTTGTATGCCCGACCTGAACCGTGATGAGGCGCGGATGTGGTTCTACTATCGCGCCACCAAGTACATCGATTGCGGCTACGAGGCTCTGCACATGGGTCAGATCCATCTGTACACCGCCGAGGATCGTGGCATGAAGAAGACCTACGAGCTCTTCCAGATGATCCGCGACTACGCCGCCAAGAACGCCCGCCGTCATAAGGTGCTCATGGATGCCCATACCCACGGTGTGAGCGTGAACGGCAAGCTCATGTTCGATTACCACGCCATGCCCTTCACCCGCGCTCCCCTGGAGTACTACGATGGTCAGCGTCTGGTGCTGGTCCGCGAGGGCTTCAGCGAGGGCGGCGAGAACCCCAACGGCTGGTCCGGCGAGCAGATGCCCTACCTCATGGAGTACGACAACTGGGGCGGCAAGATGTTCGAGGAGAAGACCGTGGAGGAGGCCATCGAGAAGTATGGCCGCCATTTCGTTGCCCTGTGGCAGTGGTGGGGCTTTGACCAGATCGGTTGGTTCGCCAATCAGTCCCCCGAGGTGCGGGACCACTTCATTGAGTACACCTACCGCTGGACTCAGATCAACAACCCCCACGCATTCTTCGAGATGCCCTTCCGCCGTATGCTCAGCGATGCCCGCGTGGAAATGGTCCGCGGCGACAACGGTGAGCTGGGTGTGAATCGCTACTATCAGATCAACAACAAGTCCGCCGACTGCCCCATGGGCTTCGGTCAGGAGGACATGATGAAGGCCTGCTGGGATGACGGCGACCGCCTCCGCGAGGGCTACGCTAACCCCGAGCACCTGATCCGCTACGGCGGTCGTGAGGTGTACGATCCCGAGACCGGTTTCAAGCTCCCCGAGAAGGTGGTTGTCTATGGTAGCTTCCAGCCCTTCGTGGGTGCTGTGCACAACGATTCCAACAGCGAGATCACCCGTATGTACTACGTGGGTGACAACACCTACACCCTTTCCGTGGTGATCCCCTTCGCGGGTGAGTATGACTACGCCGTGTCCACCTACGGTACCCTGTCGGCGGTCTACACCGCCAACGATTACCGCGCCGCCAGCGGCGACGGTCCCAAGGCGTACTTCACCACCAAGCGGGACAACTGTGTAGTCAAGTTTACCTTCCGTTACATGGACAACAAGGTGACCGCTGAGGTAGTTGAGTAATTGAACAGAAAATTCCCCCCTTGTTATAAGGGGGATCGTCCTAACAACATGAATGGAGATTTCTATGAAGTTGAATTTTACATTTGACGGCAACATGAGCCGCGAGGTGCTGGAGAGCTACCTGTCCCGTGCCGTGACCGCAGGCTTCCTGCATGACAGCCCCACGCTGGAGGACGATCTCCGCGTCATCGCCCGCCTGGGCGTAAAGTTCCTGGGCCGTGCTTCGGGTACCTGGGGCGCCACGGGCAACGATACCCACCATTTCGCCCAGGCCAAGGCTCTGGCTGACCGCGTCCACGCCCAGGACCCCGAGATTATCCTGCAGGCCTGCGTCTTCGAGTACATCACCCCTCTCATGGAGGTGGAGAAGATTCCTGCTTACGTATTCGAGGCCTTTGGTAAGCCCGTGGAGGATCGTCATTTCAGCTGGGCTGATGCCCGTATGCTGGGTGTGGACGGTCAGCCCGAGCAGCACTATGAGGGCGACGTGCCTCCTCCCTGGTGCGGTGCTATGCCCGACCTGAATCGGGACGAGGCCCGTATGTGGTTCTACTATCGCGCCACCAAGTACATCGACTGCGGCTTTGAGGCTCTGCACATGGGACAGGTCCACCTGTATACCGCAGAGGACAAGGCCATGAAGAAGACCTACGAGCTGTTCCAGATGATCCGTGACTACGCCGCCAAGAACGCACGCCGTCATAAGG
>CAYRTP010000097.1:0-2753 GCA_964427175.1 uncultured Clostridium sp.
GGTGATGGGCATCTGCCAGGTGCGGACGGTGGGTTTCACGCCGCTGACCAGGATGGGCGCGCGGAACACGGTACCGTCCAGGATCGCGCGGATGGTGCCGTTGGGAGACTTCCACATCTCGGAGAGGTTGTACTCCTCTACTCTCTGCTTGTTGGGCGTGATGGTGGCACACTTGACGGCTACGCCATACTTCTTGTTGGCGTTGGCGGCATCAATGGTGATCTGATCCTTGGTCTCCTCACGCTTGGGAAGACCAAGGTCATAGTATTCGGTCTTGAGCTCCACGAAAGGCAGGAGCAGCTCGTCCTTGATGATCTGCCACAGAATGCGGGTCATCTCGTCCCCGTCCATCTCGACGAGGGGCGTTGTCATTTTGATCTTTTCCATAATTCATTACCTCCGAATCTTTTGGAAAATTGATATTATATTGTAGATGAATTGTTATTTGAAATGGAGAAGCACTCCAGCACGGGGGCACCCTTCCGTACCAACGCGATGAACTCATCGATCTCGGCACTGATCTCATAGGTACCCTTTGTGTACACGGTACCGTCGCGGGTCAGGACCCACTCGCCCTCGGGAACGTAGACCGTTCGCTTGGTGGCACCGTACTCCAGGATAGGAGCAAAGAGGATATCGTCACCGAAGAAATACTCATCGCTCACGGTCCAGCAGGTCTTGTCCTCGGGGAAAGAGAAGAACATGGGCCGCATGACGGGCCAGCCACGCTCAGAGGCGGTCTTCATCTGCGCCCCGATGTAGGGACGCAGATTCTCGCGGAGCTGAAGAATCCGCTTAAGGATCTCAAAGTTCCGCTCACCGAAGCTCCAGATCTCGTTGGGATCGCCGCTGGGGCAGAGTAGCGCACCGTCGGGGGTGTAGTGACGAATACGGTCGCCGTGGAGACGCATGACGGGGGAGAACAGTCCGAACTGGAACCAGCGGATGATCAGATCGCGAAAATACTCGCTTTGGGTATCGCCTCCGAAGAAGCCGCCGATGTCGGTATTCCACCACGGAATACCGCACATGGCCATATTGAGGCCGCCCTGTACCTGGTGGCGCAGGCTTTCAAAGGTGGACGGAATATCTCCCGACCAAACCAAAGACGCGAATTTCTGACTTCCGAAATAAGCACCGCGAATTAGAGTTACGATATCCTCCCGCCCCATGGAACGGAATCCCTCATAGACCAGGCGGGCATAATCGTAGGGATAGAGCAAGGCGGTCGCCTCGCCGCTACCGCGGTAGGTGATGAGGTTATCGTAATGCTCGGGATAGATCTCAGCCTCAGACACGTCAAACCAGAAGGCATCCACACCGTTATCCACATAATTCTCCTTCAGCTTGCTCCAAACGAATGCCCGCGTGGCAGGATTGGACACGTCGATTTCAGCCTGCCAGCCTTGGAATTGGAATACGCGGTTGGAGCCGCGGGTGGTGCGAACCAGCATATTATTGCTGACCATGTGCCCGTAATTCTCGCTTTTTTCGTTGATGGTCGGCCACATAGAAACCATGAGTTTGGTGCCGCTCTCGTGGATCTCATCAGCCATAGCCTTCACATCAGGCCAGTAGCGAGGATTAAATTTATAGTCGCCCTGCTCGGTCCAATGGAAGAAATCCACAATGATCGCTGACAGGGGAATACCCAACTCGCGATATTTGCGGTAAACCTCCAGAAGCTTCTCCTGGGACTCGTAGCGCAGGCGGCACTGCCAAAATCCCGTGGCCCAATCGGGCATGACGGGTGCGTGCCCCGTCAGATCGGCCAGGATTTCACAAGCCTCGGCAGGGTTACCGCCGATGATTACGTAATCCACGGCATAGCAGCAATCGCTGTGCCAGCGGGTGCGGTTCTTTGAAAACTCCACCCGCCCCACCGAAGGAACGTTCCAAAGAAAACCGTAGCCTCGGGAGGAATAGACGTAGGGAATCGTAGCCTTGGCGTTGACGTGCTTAATATCGATAACCGTTCCCTTGAGGTCGAATTCATTGTCGCAGGTATGACCCATGCCAAAGAATTTCTCATCGGGAGTGGTCGAAAAGTTCACGTCCGCCTGCCAGGAGCGGTCACCTCGGCTGACAAAGGTACGGTTATTCCCTCGGAAGGTATGCTCCGCTTTGTCGGCCAGAATCGGCTTACCCTGATAGGTGTAGGACACCCAGCCGCCTCCGTTCAGGGTGGCGGTCAGTTCACCACAGGTCATAGTAACGCAATGGCCGTGATCCGTGATGACTGCCTCCGCCTCCTGCGGCATCAAATTGTAGTTTTCCTCCAGCACACTACCGCCTGGGAAGGACTGAAAACGAATCGCATTCCGTCCGCAAGGGGTGATGCGAATCAGCTCCCCCTCACGGCGGAAAAGGATTTCACTTCGGTTGATCTCGCAGTTGTACATGACTTCACTCCATGTGAGCCGCGTAGTAGTTCATTAGGCAGCCTTCCAGAATGATCTCCTTCTCATCGGGAGTCAGGCCGGCCAGGTGCAGAGTGATGTCCTCCACGGCACCGTTTGCGCGGATAACCTTGGCGGGAATGACCTCAATGCCCTCCTCAACAGCCTTGCGGATACCGGGAACGAACACGCAGTCGCCCACCTCATACTCAAAGGGAGTGTCCTTGTCCAGAGTGAAGGGAAGAATACCCCAGTTGATGCAGTTGGAGCGGTAACGCTTGGTGGCGAACTCGTAGCAAATGTTCGCGAAGCCGCCCAGTACCTTTTGACAGGATGCGGCCTGCTCACGGGCAG
>CAYRTP010000097.1:2763-9389 GCA_964427175.1 uncultured Clostridium sp.
CTCGCGTGCGGAGCCATCGCCCGGGCGGTTTGCGAATACGCAGGAACCGAACTGGGTGTTCTGTACCAGCTCGTCGGCATCACCCACAGCGGACAGAGCGGTACGGAGCTTGTCGGAAATAACACCCTCGCGGCGGTCTGCCTCCTGCTTAGCCACGGCCTTGGAATTACCTACGTAATCGGGGCAACGGCGGGACAGAGCAAACTCGGACAGGCGCAGAGGATTGGAGCGGTAAGACGAGGTCTCACCCGAGGGGATCAGCTCGTCGGTAGTGGTCACGGGATCGTGAATGACGGCGGCCAGCTCCACCAGGATGTTCTCGGTCAGCGCATACTGCTTGGGCCAATCGGTGATGTTGGGACCCATGATGAGATCCACGGAGGGATCGGCCTTACCGAAGCCGTAGTAGAGACGCTTCTCATAGACCTTCTTGTCGAAGTGATACTCGTGGGGCGTATAGTCGTAGTCTACGTCGGTGGCGGCGGTGATGATACCACCGTTGCGAGCGGTAGCGGCAATGGAGCGGGCATCCATCAGAGCCACACCCGACAGCTGGCCCTCACCGGGCTTAGAACCCTCGCGGTTGGGGAAGTTACGGGTGGTGTGACGGAGAGAAAGGCCATTGTTAGCGGGCACGTCTCCGGCACCGAAGCAGGGACCGCAGAAGGAAGGCTTGATTACCGCGCCCGCAGACAGCAGGTCAGCGGTCACGCCGATCTTGGTCAGCTCCAGGGAAACAGGCACCGAGGTGGGGTAGACCGACAGGGAGAAGTAGCCGTTGCCCGTGTCATGGTTACGCAGGATGGCAGCGGCCTCGTCGATAGAATCGAACATACCGCCCGCACAACCGGCAATGATGCCCTGATCAGCCATAACGGTTCCATCATCGCGGACCTTGTCCACCAGGTTGAGCTTGGCCTTCTTGAACTTCTCAGCGGCCTCGGCTTCCACCGATGCCAGGATCTTCTTGGCATTGGCCAGGAAGTCATGAATGGTGTAGACGTTAGAAGGATGGAAGGGAAGGGCGATCATGGACTCCATTTCGTCCAGATCAATGTCGATCATGGCATCGTAGTAAGCCACGTCAGCGGGAGTCAGCTGACGGTAATCCTCAGGACGGCCGTGAACCTCGAAATGCTTCTTGGTAACCTCATCGGTGAGCCAAATGGAGGACAGGCAGGTGGTCTCGGTGGTCATTACGTCGATACCGTTACGGAAGTCGATGGACAGGCCGGCCACACCGGGGCCAACGAACTCCAGGACCTTGTTCTTGACAAAACCATTGCCAAAGGTAGCACCCACCAGAGCCAATGCTACGTCATGAGGGCCGATACCCCGCTTGGGTGTGCCGTGGAGATAAACCATGACCACCTCGGGGCGATTCACGTCATAGGTGTTTTTGAGCAGCTGCTTGACCAGCTCGGGACCGCCCTCGCCCACGCCCATGGTACCCAGCGCACCGTAGCGGGTATGGGAGTCGGATCCCAGGATCATCTTGCCGCAACCGGCCAGCTCCTCGCGGGCGTAGGAGTGAATGACCGACTGGTTGGCGGGCACGTAGATACCGCCGTACTTCTTGGCGGCAGAGAGACCGAATACGTGGTCATCCTCATTGATGGTACCGCCCACCGCACACAGGCTGTTGTGGCAGTTGGTCATAGCGTAGGGAATGGGGAATTCCTTCAGTCCGCTGGCGCGGGCGGTCTGGATGATACCGACATAGGTAATATCGTGGGACACGAGCGCGTCGAATTTGATTTGAAGCTTGTCCATATTGCCCGATACGTTATGGGCGTTCAGAATGGAGTAAGCGATGGTCCCACGGCGAGCCTCCTCGGCAGAGACCGCGGCGGTTTCAGAGGGAGTCCCATTGACCAGGTACATCCCATGATTGTACAGTGTAACTGCTTTCATAATCAATACCTCCGATAAAAAAACAGATGGTTTATTATAGCACTTTTCGAAGGGGAAGTCAAGAGGAATTTGGAAAATGAACGCGAAAATGAGCGGTTCGGTTTTCATTTTTTATATTCTTTCAGCCGTTATTTTATCTTTAAAAAAACGTCCTTCACACGTTAACAGTTTATTTACAAATCAAATCCCCCCCGTCGGTTGACTATCGGTATAAATTGTTGTATAATTATGGTAACTTGGGGAAGGATGTGTTCTTTATAAAATAAGAACGTTTCCGCCGCAGGTACGTTTGACTGAAAGGAATTTGGTAGAGTTTCAATGTTGAAGTTTGACAAGCAGGAAACCAAGGGGCGCACCACTGTGACCGCCCTGTTCGATGCCGGCACCTTCGTTGAGATGGGAGCCTTCGTCCGCCGCCGCGGCGAGGATCAGCCCTACGATGCCGTCATCACCGGCTATGGCTCGGTAAACGGCAAGCTGGCCTTCGCGTTCGTCCAGGATAGCGATCGCAAGGCAGGTGCCCTTGACGAGATCGGTGCCGACAAGATTCAAAAGCTGTATGCACAGGCCCTCCGCGTGGGCGCACCCGTGATTGGCGTGTTTGACAGCGCAGGTGCCGTCGTATATGACGGCGCATCCGCCCTCTCGGCTTATGGCCGCGTTATGGCTCTCGTATCCGAGGCCTCGGGTATCATCCCCCAGATCGCCTACATCAACGGCAGCTGCACCGGCATGGCCGCCACCGTAGCCGCTATGTTTGATCTGACCGTGGCAGGAGGAGAGCAGGCAGACGCACTCACAGCCGTCACCGCTGACGATGCCACCGCCGCCGTTCGCGCACTTGTCGAGCTTCTGCCTCGAAACAACAAGGATATCAACTCCATCGAGCCCCTGGATGATGTCAGCCGCCCCGTGGCTCTCGCGGACGGTGCCGCCACCCTGGCCGATAACGCCGCTCTGACCGCTCTTTACGAGGGCATCGGCAAGGAAGTCACTGCCGCTCTGACCCGTATGGGCGGTACCACCGTGGGCCTCGTGGCCCTGAACGGAAAGCTCACCGCAGACGGTGCCCGCAAGGCCGCCCGTCTGGTGTCCTTCTGTGACAGCTTCTCCATCCCCGTAGTGACCCTGGTAGACTCCGATGGTGTGGATCACGCCGATCCCGCCGCCGCTAACGCCTTTGGCAAGCTGGCCAAGGCCTACGTTACCGCTACCACCGCTAAGGTAACCGCCGTAACCGGAAAGGCCTACGGTGCCGCCTTTACTCTGATGGGCTCCCTCTCTCTGGGTGCCGACCTGGCTCTGGCACTGGAGGGCTCTGTGATCTCCACCCTGGCTCCCGAAACCGCCGTGGCATTCGCCATGAACGATCAGATCACCGCCGATAAGTCCCGCGCCGACGTAGAGGCCGAGTGGAAGGAGACCTACGCATCTCCCAAGGCCGCCGCAGAGTCGGGTGACATCGACGACGTGGTGCCTGAGGCTGAGCTCCGCGCCCGTATCATTTCCGCTCTTTATATGCTGGCCGAGAAGGCCGACGGTACCCCCGACCGCAAGCACGGCGTTCCTACGCTGTAAGGAGGTCGCTCCATGAAAAGAATCATCAGTCTGACCCTCACGGTGCTGATGCTCGCACTGCTTATTCTGACCGCTACCTCTTGCGGTATGGAGAGTATGTCGGGCTACACGCTCCTGCGGGATCACATCATCGACAAGGTGGGCTACGACAAAAGCATGGAAATAAACGAGTACTCGACCATCAAGGTAGCTACTTTGGATGGAGGAAACACCGAAGTGCACGCGACCGTTGGTGGATACGTTCAAGATCCTTTGCTGGAGGGAACTCCTGTTCGCATCACTCTAAAAATGAATGGCAGTGTGGAGAAGGCATATCTAGTTTGTGAAGTACTGGACACCGAAACCCGCACACCAGTTGCACGTGGATACGCCGATGTACTTCTTACCCATTATACGGGTAGTGAATCGATCTGCTTTACTTCTATGGAAAGCATAAATTTTGTAACTGAAGCAACCATCGAGGATTTTGCAACCGTTCTGCTCAACTCCCTCCTCCTGGCCATGGACACCTACACCACGACCAACCTGGACATGAACGCCCACGACCTGGGCTTCACCGCCCTGTCGGACAAGTATATGGCCGACGTAGAGACCGCTGAGGCCGAGGAAGACCTGGGCGGCGCATTCTCCTCCGAGCGTTTGAGCCTGGCATGCCTTATGGTCCTGGAAGGTATGGGCATGGTATTCTTGGTCCTGGCCATCCTGTGGTTTGTGCTTCTGATCTTCAAGGCCGTATTCTCCAAGGATCCCGCCAAGGAGACCGCAAAGGCCGCCAAGCCCGAAAAGAGGGAGACTCCCGTCGTCAAGCAGGAGATTGCCGCTCCCGTAGCCGCCCCTGCTCCCGCCACCCCTGCCGCCGATGATGCACAACTCATCGCGGTCATTACCGCCGCCGTTGCCGCGGCTATCGAATCCGACCCCGCACTCACCTCGCAGTTCGCCGGTGGCTTCCGTGTGGTCTCCTTCAAGAAGACCCAGCCGACCACCCGCAACCGCTGATAAATTCATAATTTGAAAGGAACTATCATCATGAAAAGATTCAACGTCACCGTAAACGGTGTTGCATACGACGTAACTGTTGAGGAGATCGGCGGTGCCGCTCCCGCTCCCGTAGCCGCTCCTGCTGCCCCTGTTGCCGCTCCCGTGGCTGCTCCCGCTCCCGCCGCTGCCCCTGCAGCTGCTCCTGCTCCCGCCGCCGCTCCTGCCGGTGCCGCAGGCTCCACCCCTGTCAAGGCTCCTCTCCAGGGTACCGTTATGAAGGTCCTGGTCAAGCCCGGCGATGCTGTAAAGAAGGGAAGCCCCGTTTGCGTCATCGAGGCTCTGAAGATGGAGAACGACGTTCCTGCTCCTGCTGACGGCGTGGTAGCCTCCATCAACGTCAAGAGCGGCGACAGCGTCAAGACCGACGAAGTGCTCCTGACTCTGAACTGATCGACCTTTCCGAATCAAATCATTACATTGAAAGGAAGGTTTATCCATGTCAGAACTTATCACCAGCTTGCTCAACTTTCTGACAAGCACGGGTATTTGGAAAGTGCTGTTCTCCCCCACGGGCGAGGGTCACGGTCTCTTTGATCTGGCCGACTCGGGTTGGGCATTCAACCCCACCGCCTGGCAGCTTCTGGTCATGTACGTCATCGTAGGTATCTTGGTCTACCTGGCCATCGTCAAGAAGTTTGAGCCCCTGCTTCTGCTCCCCATCGCCATCGGCATGATGCTCACCAATCTGCCCGGCGCAAACCTGTTCCACCTGGACTATTTCATTGCCGAAGAGATCAGCTACAGCTTCATCCTCCATCACGGCGGATTCCTGGATATGCTCTACCTGGGCGTTAAGCTGGGTATCTACCCCTGCCTGATCTTTATCGGTATCGGTGCCATGACCGACTTTACCCCCCTGATCTCCAACCCCAAGAGCCTTCTGATCGGCGCGGGTGCCCAGTTCGGCGTATTCGTCGCCTTCGCGCTGGCTCTGATCTCGGGCTTCTTCAGCCCCAACGAAGCCGCCGCTATCGGTATCATCGGCGGCGCGGACGGTCCTACGGCCATCCTGGTCACCAAGACCTTGGCCCCCGCTCTGCTGGGTGCCATCGCCATCGCGGCCTACAGTTACATGGCACTGATTCCCATGATTCAGCCCCCCTTCATGAAAATGCTGACCACCAAGAAGGAACGTCTCATCAAGATGACCTCCCTCCGTCCCGTGTCTCAGCTTGAGAAGATCCTGTTCCCCATCGTGGTCACCTTCATAGTCGGTCTGATCGTCCCTGACGCTACCTCTCTGGTCGGTGCGCTGATGTTCGGTAACCTCCTGAACGTCTGCGGTGTCACCGAGCGTCTGTCCAAGACCGCTCAGAACGAGCTCATGAACATCGTGACCATCTTCCTGGGCATCTCGGTCGGTGCTACCGCCTCTGCCGCAAACTTCCTGCGCATCGAGACCATCCTCATCATCTTCTGCGGTCTGGCCGCCTTCTGCGTATCCACCATCGGCGGTCTGCTGACGGCCAAGATCATGAATAAGGCCTGCGGCAACACCATCAACCCCCTCATCGGCTCTGCCGGCGTTTCCGCCGTGCCTATGGCCGCCCGTGTCTCCCAGATCGTGGGTCAGCAGTATGATCCCACCAACTTCCTCCTCATGCACGCCATGGGTCCCAACGTCGCAGGCGTTATCGGCTCTGCCGTAGCCGCAGGTGTGTTCCTGTCCACGTTCGCATAAGGAAACGCTACCATCTACCAAAAAGCTAATCGAAAGGGAAAGAATATGAGCAAGGTAAAGATTACCGAAACTGTACTGCGTGACTCGCATCAGTCGCTGATCGCCACCAGAATGACCACGGACGAGATGCTTCCTATTTTGTCCGCCATGGACGAGGTCGGATACCACTCTCTGGAGGCCTGGGGCGGAGCCACCTTTGACTCCTGCATGAGATTCCTCAACGAGGATCCCTGGGAGAGACTGCGTAAGATCCGTGGTGCGGTCAAGAACACCAAACTGCAGATGCTGTTCCGCGGCCAGAACATTCTGGGCTACCGCCACTACGCCGACGATGTAGTAGAGTACTTCGTTTTTTAATGATACGGCGACCACCGAGACCTACACCCTTTCCCTACACGACGCTCTTACAATC
>CAYRTP010000098.1:0-9297 GCA_964427175.1 uncultured Clostridium sp.
TTGCGGGTTCGGATATTACCCAGGGTCTTCCCCGAGTTGAAGAGCTCTTCGAGGCCCGTGCCCCCAAGAAGGCCGCGATCATGGCCGAGCAGGCCGGTCTGGCTTACATCCAGCCCAACCGCGACGTGCCCGGTATGAACGACGTGTCCGTCCGTGACGAGAACGACGTTGAGCTGGCCAAGTACCCCGTTCCCTACGGTATGCGTCTTGCCATCACCGACGGTCAGCCCGTCGAGATCGGCCAGGCCCTCACCGAGGGTAGCAAGGCTCCCGCCGACATCATGCGTATCCAGGGTCTGGATGCCGTGTACGAGTATATCATCAAGGAAATCCAGAAGGTGTACCGTTCTCAGTCGGTTAACGTCAACGATAAGCATATCGAGATCATCGCCCGTCAGATGACCCGTAAGCTCCGCATCACCGAGAGCGGTGATACCACCCTGCTGAATGGCTCCACCGTGGATATGTCGGATCTGGAGGAGGCAAACTCCGAGATCGAGACCCGCATCGCCGCTGGCGAGGAGGGCCTGAAGCTTGCCGAGGGCGAGCCTGTTCTGCTGGGTATCACCAAGGCGTCCCTGGCTACCGAGTCCTTCATGTCCGCTGCATCCTTCCAGGAGACCACCAAGGTCCTGGCCGAGGCCGCTATCCGCGGTAAGGTGGACCACCTGCGCGGTCTGAAGGAGAACGTCATCATCGGTAAGCTGATCCCTGCCGGTACGGGTATGTCCTGCTACCGTGAGATCACCGTTGAGGAGACCTCCGGCGAGCCCGCCGAGGAGAAAACCGCGGTCGAGACCGACACTTCCGTCTCCTAAACCCCATTTTTGAGGTTTCGTCAAAATTAACAAAATTTCCCGCTCCTGCCCCCGGCAGGAGCGGGCTGTTTGCCATCAACTCTTGAATCGACTCGTGTGGAACTCCCGGAAACCGTGTGAAAATCCACAGGATTTTTTCTTTTGGCAAAAGGGAAATTGTGAAATAGGGAGAACTTTCCCAAGTCGAGAATGAGTTGTTGACAAATGGCAAAGCTTATGATATAATAAACCTGTTCGTGTGCATACCCGAGGTGTGCCCAAACGACAGTTCCGCGGAATCCGTAAGGAGGACGCGCCTGTATATACACACAAAAATTCACGAAGAAGGAGGAAATGAAGCATGCCAACCTTTAACCAGCTTGTAAGACAGGGCCGTAACGCTCGCGTTTACAAGTCCAAGTCGCCTGTTCTCCAGAAGGGCTACAACAGCCTGGAAGGTAAGACCACCGACCAGTCCTCTCCTCAGAAGAGAGGTGTCTGCACCAAGGTTTCCACCACCACGCCTAAGAAGCCTAACTCCGCGCTCCGTAAGATCGCAAGAGTTCGTCTGACCAACGGCATGGAAGTCACCACCTACATTCCCGGTATCGGCCACAGCCTGCAGGAGCACTCTGTTGTTCTGATTCGCGGCGGCCGTGTCCGTGACCTGCCTGGTGTACGTTACCACATCATCCGTGGTACCCTGGATGCACAGGGTGTTGCAAACCGCAAGCAGAGCCGTTCCAAGTACGGCGCAAAGCGTCCTAAGGCCGCTAAGAAGTAATTCGGCTGACTGAAAGGACAAGCGGATCCGTCCGCCGCTGCTCGCAGCGTAAAAGCGAGTGTCCGCAATAGGACAGAGGGAGACGAAAAGGCAGTTTCATTCAAGAACACATCCGTGTGCGTTTCGTGAATTTCTGTGTGTGTATACAGTAAATCCGAGGACCCACCCGGTGCGTGGACAGAAGAGTGCTTTTGAGTACCTATGATTTCATGTAATACTAATGAAGGAGGGAAGTTACAGTGCCGAGAAGAGGTTCTATATCCAAGAGAGATGTATTGCCGGATCCTATGTACAACTCCAAGCTGGTCACCAAGCTGATCAACAACGTGATGTACGACGGCAAGAAGGGCGTTGCTCAGACCATCGTTTACGATGCGTTCAACATGATCGAAGAGAAGATCGGTCAGAATGCCCTTGAGGTTTTCCAGGCCGCGCTTGATAACATCAAGCCCGAGCTGGAGGTTAAGGCTCGCCGCGTAGGTGGTTCTACCTACCAGGTGCCTATGGAGGTTCGCCCCGAGCGTCAGCAGACCCTGGCTCTCCGTTGGCTGATCGCCTATTCCAGAAATCGTTCCGAGAGAACCATGGCTGAGAGACTGGCTGCCGAGATCATGGACGCCAAGAACAGCATGGGCGGCGCCTTCAAGAAGAAGGAAGAGACTCACCGTATGGCAGAAGCCAACAAGGCTTTCGCTCACTACCGTTATTGATTTTTGGGCGGTTGCTTGAAAATCTGACACACAAAACCAAGGAGTAAATCAATGGCAAGAGAGTTTTCGCTTGAGCATACTCGGAATATCGGTATCATGGCTCACATCGATGCCGGTAAGACTACCACCACTGAGCGTATCCTGTTCTACACCGGTAAGACCCATAAGCTTGGCGAGACCCACGAGGGCGGTGCCACCATGGACTGGATGGAGCAGGAGCAGGAGAGAGGTATTACCATTACCTCCGCAGCCACCACCTGTTATTGGAATGACAACCGCATCAACATCATCGACACCCCCGGCCACGTAGACTTTACCGTCGAGGTAGAGCGTTCTCTGCGTGTTCTGGACGGCTCTGTCACCGTGTTCTGCGCAAAGGGCGGCGTTGAGCCCCAGTCCGAGACCGTGTGGCGTCAGGCTGATAAGTACCACGTACCGAGAATGGCTTACGTCAATAAGATGGACATTACCGGTGCAGACTTCTATCATGTTCTGGACATGATGAAGGACAGACTCCACGCTAACCCCGTTCCCCTGCAGCTCCCCATCGGTAAGGAGATGACCTTCCGCGGTATCATCGACCTGCTGAACATGGAGGCTGACGTCTACTACGACGAGCTGGGTAAGGACGTTCGCGTTGAGCCCATTCCCGAGGATATGGTTGAGCTGGCAGAGGAGTACCGCGCCGCTCTGGTTGAGGCTGTTGCCTCCACCGATGAGGAACTCATGGAGAAGTACCTCTGCGATGAGGAGCTGACCATCGAGGAGCTCAAGGGCGCTATCCGCCGCGCAACCATCAATAATGAGATCGTTCCCGTCGTTTGCGGTTCTTCTTACCGTAACAAGGGCGTACAGAAGATGCTGGACGCTGTTGTCGACTATATGCCTTCTCCTCTGGACATTCCCGCAATCAAGGGTGTGAATCCCGATTCCGGTGAAGAGGATGAGCGTCCTGCCGATGACAATGCTCCCTTCTCCGCTCTGGCGTTCAAGATCATGACCGACCCCTTCGTAGGTAAGCTCTGCTACTTCAGAGTCTACTCGGGTGTGATCAACGCCGGCGAGACGGTTTACAACTCCACCAGAGGCAAGCGTGAGCGTCTGGGTCGTATCCTGATGATGCACGCAAATGCCCGTACCGATATCGACGCCTGCTACACCGGTGACATCGCTGCGGCTATCGGCGTTAAGAACACCACCACGGGTGATACCTTCTGTGATGAGAAGAACCCCATCATCCTGGAGTCCATGGAGTTCCCCGAGCCCGTTATCCGCGTTGCGATCGAGCCCAAGACCCGCGCAGGTCAGGAGAAGATGGGTATCGCCCTGGCTAAGCTGGCTGAGGAAGATCCTACCTTCCGTGCCTACACCGATGAAGAGACCGGTCAGACCATCATCGCCGGTATGGGTGAGCTTCACCTGGATATCATCGTTGAGCGTCTGCTCCGCGAGTTCAAGGTAGAGGCAAACATTGGTAAGCCTCAGGTTGCCTACAAGGAGACCATCCGCAAGGCAGTCGATCAGGATACCAAATACAAGCGTCAGTCCGGTGGTTCCGGTCAGTACGGTCACGTCAAGATCACCATCGAGCCTAACGAGCCCGGTAAGGGTTACGAGTTTATCAACGCCGTTGTGGGCGGTGCTATTCCTAAGGAGTACATCCCCGCCGTTGATAGCGGTATCCAGGGCGCAATGCAGACCGGTGTTCTGGCCGGCTACAACGTCGTTGACGTTAAGGTCACCCTGAACGACGGTTCTTACCACGAAGTCGACTCGTCCGAGATGGCGTTCAAGATCGCCGGCTCCATGGCCTTCAAGGAGGCAATGAGAAAGGCAGATCCCGTCCTCACCGAGCCTATGATGAAGGTCGTTACCATTGTTCCCGAGGAATACATGGGCGACGTTATCGGCGACTTCAACTCCCGCCGCGGCCAGATCCAGACCATGGAAGCCGGCAACGGTGGTATCGAGGAGATCACGGCATACGTGCCCCTCTCCTGCATGTTCGGCTACGCGACCGACCTGCGTTCCAAGACCCAGGGTCGCGGCCTCTACTCCATGGAGCCCAGCCACTTCGCAGAAGTGCCTAAGTCCATCCAGGAGGAGATCGTTAAGGCTCGCGGTAAGAATAACTGATCCGCATCCTTATAACCGCTATCCCGATGGGGATAGCGGTCACAAACAAAAAACTTTTTAAAATTTATTTTATGGAGGAAGTTTACAATGGCAAAGGCTACATTTGAACGCAGCAAGCCCCACGTTAACATTGGTACCATTGGTCACGTTGACCACGGTAAGACCACTCTGACCGCCGCTATCACCAAGACCCTGTCTCTGGGCAACGGCGCTGTCGAGGCTATGGCTTATGACCAGATCGACAACGCACCCGAGGAGAAGGCTCGTGGTATTACAATTAACACCCGTCACGTTGAGTACGAGACCGAGAACCGTCACTACGCTCACGTTGACTGCCCCGGCCACGCCGACTACGTTAAGAACATGATCACCGGTGCTGCTCAGATGGACGGCGCTATCCTGGTTGTTGCAGGTACCGACGGCCCTCTCGCCCAGACCCGTGAGCACGTTCTGCTGGCTCGTCAGGTAGGCGTTCCCGCAATCGTTGTCTTCATGAACAAGACCGACCTCGTTGACGACGAGGAGCTGCTGGACCTCGTTGAGATGGAGGTTCGCGACCTGCTGTCCGAGTACGATTTCCCCGGTGACGATATTCCGATCGTTCGCGGTTCCGCTCGTGAGGCTCTGGAGTCTGCTAACACCGATCCTTCCGCTCCCGAGTACGCTCCTATCCTTGAGCTGATGGCTGAGGTTGACTCTTACATTCCTACCCCTGAGCGTAAGGCTGACCTGCCCTTCCTGATGCCCGTCGAGGACGTCTTCTCCATCTCCGGCCGTGGTACCGTTGCTACCGGTCGTGTTGAGAGAGGTACCCTGAAGGTTAACGATACCGTTGAGATCGTTGGTCTGTCCGATGAGAAGTCCACCACCGTCGTTACCGGTGTTGAGATGTTCCACAAGCTGCTGCCCCAGGCTGAGGCCGGTGACAACATCGGTGCTCTGCTCCGTGGTGTTGCTAAGGACGGCATCCGCCGTGGTCAGGTTCTGTCCAAGCCCGGTTCCGTTAACCCCCACACCAACTTCAAGGGCAACGTTTACGTTCTGTCCGAGAAGGAGGGTGGTCGTCAGAAGCCCTTCTTCGCTGGTTACCGTCCTCAGTTCTACTTCAGAACTACTGATGTTACCGGTGTGATCGCTCTGCCCGCAGGTGTCGAGATGTGCCGCCCCGGCGATAACGTTGAGATGACTGTTGAGCTGATCGCTCCCATCGCTTGCGAGCAGGGTCTGCGTTTCGCTATCCGTGAGGGTGGCCGTACCGTCGGTTCCGGCGTGGTTTCCGAGATCATCAAGTAATTGATTCGAAGAATCGATTCTCTGAATCATTTCGAGGCGTAAGCCTCTGGATCCCCCCGCGCTACGGCGCGGGGGGATTGTTTATTTGAAAAAAAGTCTTCCGACACCCCGAGAAACTTTTACGCAAAGTTTTTGGGAAGTCAAGAAACCTTTTTGCAAAAAGGTTTCTTGCGGGGTATGGGGCAGAGCCCCGTAATCTTTGGGGATTGGTGAAATTCCATACCGGTGGTGACAGCCCACGAGCCCTTCGGGGCAGAGCAGGTGCAACCCCTGCGCCGACGGCCGAACTCGGCGGAGCCGAGTTCATGAAGTTTTCTCCGCTTCGCTCCGCAAACTTCCGCCCACGCGGATTTGGACAGAAAAGAGCAAACTTCCGCCCGCTCACTTTGACTGAAAGTTTTTGAGCGTGCGTACAGTCCGGATGAAAAAAGATACATCCCCCCTATTGAAAGGGGAAACATATTATGGTACGTTCCAAGCGAGGACAGACCTTGTCTGTCGCGCGCAGAATCACGCTGACGGCGGTTTTCGCGGCGTTGGCCTTCTCTGCGTATTTTCTTTTCCGTTTTAACGTCACGTTTTTGACATTTGACTTAAAGGATGCCGTCATCACTCTGTCGGGTCTGCTGTTGGGACCCTCGACGGCACTCGCCGTGTCCGGCCTGGTTGCTACGTTGGAGTTCGTTGTAAACAGCAACACGGGATGGTACGGTTTGATCATGAACTTTGCATCCTCCGTGACCTTTTCAGTGGTCTGCGCTACGGTGTATAAATACAGAAAAAAGCTATCCGGCGCGATTTTGGGCCTGGCATTGTCGGTTTTGGCCATGGTTTCGGTAATGATGGTGATGAACCTCGTTGTCACGCCCGTTTACATGGGTGTCCCCCGCCGTCAGGTGGCGGAGATGCTCCCCACCCTGTTCATCCCCTTCAACGCCGTCAAGGGTACGGTGAACGCCGCCCTGGTGTTGATCCTCTATAAGCCCATCCGCCGTGCCATGCAGGCGGCCCGACTCCTGCCCCGCACCTACATCGCCTCCGAGCCCGAGCATCCTGCCGATAAGAAGAAGCGGATCTGGGTAAGCATTGCGGTGTCGGTGTTCGGTATCCTCTTGCTGGCGGGAGCCATCGCCATCTTCCTATTGGTCCTGCACGGACGCATCGTGCTGTAAAAAACCTTGATACAGAAAGGTAAATCGGTTTTCCATGAAAGAAGCCATCGCCAACTTTTTCCTTGAGACCGTGGGTAAGGAGCTCTGCGTGCTCTTTTGCTCCATGCTCCCCATCATCGAGCTCCGCGGAGCCATCCCCATGGGGGCGGCCTTCGGACTCCCCTGGTGGCAGAATTACCTGATCTCCGTGATCGGGAATATGCTCCCCGTCCCCGTGATCCTGCTGTTCGTCAAATCGGTGCTGAATTGGATGTCACGCTGCCGCGTGAAGTTCTTCAACAAGATCGCCAACAAGATGTTCGAAAAGGCCGAAAAGAATCGGGAAAAGATCGAGAAGTACGCCTTTTGGGGCTTGGCCCTGTTCGTGGCTATCCCGCTCCCCGCCACGGGAGCCTGGACGGGCACCCTGGTGGCGGCACTGTTCGATATGAAGTTCTGGAAATCCTTCCTCTCCGCCCTCATCGGTGTCATGATCGCGGGTGTCATTATGACCCTGATCTCCTACGGCGCGGTGGCGGCTTTTGGGGCGTTATTTTAACCAAACCACTTGACAAAACACACAGAGGCGTGTATAATAGAAGTACCAAATTAAATTGGAGGATTCAAGCTATTATAAAAAAAGCCCTTTCTCTCATGCTCGCCCTGCTCCTGGCCGGCAGCACCCTGCTGAGCATGGCCTCCTGCGGCGAGACGTAGGATGACCCCAAGGAGACCAACGGCGTGATCACCACCGATGAAGCCGAGACCGAGCAGGCCTTGGCCTACTCCACAGTAGACAAGCAACAGTACGGCCGTGATTTCGTCATCTATATGCGCGAGGACTGGGAGGAGCAGTACGTGGCTGACGCTTATACGGGCGACCTGCTCAGCGATGTCATCTACGAGCGGAATACCACCATCGCGAACGATTTCGACATCACCTTCAAGTATTACGTCAACACCTACGAGCGGATCAACGGCGACCTGCGTACCCAGGTTACGGGCGGTCTGGACGAGTACGATGTGTATGATACTCACCTGTACTCCTTCACCTCCTGCGCCCAGAGCGGCTACTGCTACAACCTGGCCAACGTGGATACCCTGGACCTGACCGCCGAGTGGTGGGACCAGGCCTGCGTGGAGAACCTGTCCGTCAACGATAAGACCTACATGATCACGGGCGACATCAACCCCAAGACCATGCTGGGTACCTCCTGCTTCACGGTCAACAAGAGACTCCTGCAGAGTCAGAAAAAGAGCGTGGATGACCTCTACGCGCTGGCCCATAACGGTCAATGGACCCTGGATACTCTGTATGAGTATAACAAGGATCTGACCATGGATCTGAACGGCGACGACGTTATTGATTTCAAGAACGACCGCTACGGCCTTGTGTGCTGGAGCCTGGATGCCGCATTCTCCCTGTTCTACGGCGCAGGCGGACGCTTCGTTACCGTGAATGACGGTACCCCCGAGCTTGACTTCGACATCGAGACTCTGACCAACATCTACGAGAAGATCTACAAGGTCGTGGTTTCTCAGCAGGGCTACTACGCCACCGATCCCGATGAGAGCTCCGAGCCCTTCCTTACTTTTATCGCAGGCCGCGCCCTGTTCTGTGACGTGAGCCTCCGAAAGCTGGATTCCGTGGGCATTCCCGAGATGGCTGATCCCTACGGCATCCTGCCCACCCCCAAGTACGATGCCGACCAGGCCGAGTATCTGGGCTTCATCAACGGCTCCGCGCCCATGATCATGGTTGCGAACAACAACAGCGACGTTGATTTCGTCGGCAACATTCTGGATGCCATGGCCGCCTTCAACTATGACAAGGTGACCCCCACCCTCTTTGAGGTTACTACCAAGCTCCAGACCGCCCAGGATCCCGATTCCTCCGCCATGGTGGACTACATCGTTCGTAACCACATCTTCGATCTGGCTTACTACGGTGACTTCGGCCTTCCCACCATGATCCACTCCGCCCTGTTCTCCCAGAAGGAGGGTCTGGCCAGCGATATCGCAACCAAGCAAAAGGCCGCCGAAAAGAAGCTGACCAGTATGCTCACCGCTTTCAACCGACACAAATAAACACTTATCCAGAGTGACGGAGGGACAGGCCCTGTGAAGTCACGACAACCTGCCGCACGGCATGACCGCGGGTAAGGTGCCAACACCTGACTGATGAGAGATTGACATAGAAAGCCCCTCTGTCTCTCAGGACCGAGGGGCTTTCACCTGCAAAAAAACGAAAGGAAATAGAAAACATGATCAACGACAACCGTTCCGTGCTGTTCACCAGCGAATCCGTGACCGAAGGTCACCCCGACAAGATCTCCGATAAGATCTCCGATGCCATCCTGGACGAGATCCTTCGTCAGGACCCCATGTCCCGCGTAGCCTGCGAGACCTTCTGCACCACCGGCCTC
>CAYRTP010000099.1:0-9287 GCA_964427175.1 uncultured Clostridium sp.
TGACAAGATACAAGTGACAAGATACAAGTGACAAGATACAAGTGACAAGATACAAAGATACAAGATAAAGATACAAGATACAAAGATACATTTATCGAGTCTCCCCTCTACGTTTCACTTGTCACTTGTCACTCGTCACTCGTCACTTGTCACTCGTCGCTCATCACTCTACCAAAAAGGAGACCTTCACCATGACCCTCAATTTCCCCCACAACCCCATCCTCCCTGCCGACTGCTTCGTCCCCGACGTGGAGGCCCACGCCTGGAATGACGGCCGTATCTACCTCTACGGCTCCTTTGATATCCAAGGGAAGGACCAGTACTGCAGCGACATCTACCACGTCTACTCCTCCGACGATATGGTCAACTGGACCGACCACGGCCAAGCCTTCTCCCTGGCCGATACCGCCTGGGCCCGCGACTGCGATGCCCTCTACGCCCCCGACTGCGCCTATAAGGACGGCTGGTACTACCTCTACTACTGCGTCCCCGACGGCCGTTGCGGCGTAGCCAAATCCCAATCCCCCACAGGCCCCTTTGAGGACGTGGGCCCCATCGAGGGCATCTGGGGCATCGACCCCGCCGTCCTTGTGGACGATGACGGCCAGGCCTACATCTACTGGGGCCAGCTCACCTGGGGCAAGGCCGCCAAACTCAAGCCCAACATGGTGGAGATCGAGCCCGATACCGTCACCGATATGCTGACCATCGAGGAGCACGAGTTCCACGAGGGAAGCTCGGTCAAAAAAATTAACGGCAAATATTACTTCCTTTTTGCCGATACCCACCGTCACGGAAACCGCCCCACCAGCCTGGGCTACGCCGTCTCGGACACCCCCCTGGGCAAGTACGAGTATAAGGGTGTTATCATCGACAACTTCGGCTGTGACCCCAAGGTGTGGAACAACCACGGCTCCATGGAGTGCTACAAGGGCCAATGGTACGTCTTCTACCATCGCTCCACCCACAACGGGGTCATGTCCCGCCACGTCTGCGTGGAGCCCATCTATTTTGATATGGAAGGGAACATCATGGAGGCGGTCCAGACCACCTCGGGCGTAGGGGAAGCCATCCCCGCGCAAAATCGTATCCCCGCTAACCTGGCCTGCGGGCTGACGGGCCGTGTCTTCATCGCGGGCGACCCCGATTCCCCCGAGAACCTGGTCCTCACCCACGTGGGGGACGGCGATATCGCCACCTACCGCTACCTGCTGTTCGACGGTGAGACCGCCTTTCGCATCCGCATGAAGAATCACGCCGAGTGCCGTGTGGAGCTCTACCTGGACGGTATGTACCACGCCGAGACCAAGGCCGCCCCCGCCGAGACTTACGCAGATATTCAGATGCCCATCCCCGCCGTGGTCGGTGACCGCGAGGTGACCCTGAAATTCTACGGCGAGGACCCGGATGCGGCGGTGGAGAGCATTGCGTTTGCAAAGTGACAAGATACAAGAGACAAGATACAAGATACAAGTGACAAGATACAAGATACAAGATACAAGATACAACTTTCCACTTGTCACTTGTCACTCGTCACTTGTCACTCCCCAAAATCCCCCCGAAAGGAGCCCCCATATGAGACTCTGTGTCACCCTCCCTTGCCATTTCCCCACGGGCACGACCAAGGAGGTCTGTGCCGCCATCCGCAAGTCCGCCGAGCTGGGCTATACCGCCGTGGAGGCCTACTTCTGGACAGGCTGGGACCTGAACGCCGTCCGTAAAACCCTGGATGAGACGGGCGTGGAATTCATCAGCCTGGTGGTCCCCGAGACCCGCATGACCGACCCCGCCTACCGTGAGTCCTGGCTGAACGCCCTCCGCGAGGCCTGCGAGGCCGCTACCGTCCTGGGAGCCAAACGCCTCATCACCCAGGTGGGACCCGACACGGGCGCACCCCGTGAGACCCAGCACGCCAATATCGTGGAGACCCTCACCCTGGCCAAGCCCATCCTGGAGCACTACGGCATCACGGTCATGCCCGAGCCCTTGAATACTAAGGTCAACCACCCGGGCTACTACCTCACTACCGCCGACGAGTCCTTCGCCATCGTCCGCGAGGTAGATTCCCCCTACGTCAAAATCGTCTACGACATCTACCACCAGCAGATCACCGAAGGGGACATCATCCCCACCGTCATCAAAAATCTGGACTGCATTTCCCACCTCCACGCCGCAGGCCACCCCGGCCGCCACGAGCTGTGGGAGGGCGAGCTGAACTACAAGTACATCTTCGACGCCATCGACCAGGCCGGCTATATCGGTTCCTGCGGCCTGGAATACGGCGCACTGGAGAACCCCGTGGAGAGCCTGCGGAAGGCGCGGGATCTGTTCGCATGATCCGAACTTTGTGAAAGGAATAATGGAAAGATGAAAAAAATCGTTATGCTGATACTCGCCCTGGCCATGCTCCTCCCTACCCTGGCTTCCTGTAACCCCGCCGATACCGATCCCGTTTTGACCTCCGCGAAGGAAACCAACCCGGACACCGAGCAGGGAACCACCGCCGAATCCCTCAAGCTGGTCACCGACGGCGTATCCGACTACGTCATCGTCCGCGGCGAGGACGCCTTCATCTCGGAGGTCACCGCCTCCACCGAGCTGCAAAAGTACCTGAAGCAGATCACAGGTGCCGAGCTCCCCATCGTCACCGATGCCACCGCCCCCGCCGCCCATGAGATCATCGTGGGCAAGACCAACCGCGAGGCCGAGGGCGAGTTCGACCGTGACGAGCTGGGCCAGGACGGCTTCGTCATCAAAACCAAGGAAGACAAGCTCTACCTGGTGGGCGGCGAGCAGAGAGGATCACTGTACGCGGTCTATGAATTTTTGGAGGCCTACCTGGGCTGCCGCTTCTATACGGCTACCGTGGAGAAGATCCCCGACATGAAGACCATTTCGCTGGACCCCATCGCCGAGGATAAGCAGATCCCCGCCTTCGCCTACCGCGAGATCGACTGGACCTGCTATGAGAACGGCTACATCTGCGCCAAGCGCAAGGTCAACGGCGACTTCGCGCACGGCAACGTTGAGCAGTACAACCGCATCTACGAAGAGCTGGGCGGCCCTTACTTCACCCCCGCCGATGACGGCCATAACCTGGCGCGGATCATCCCCGCATCGGAGTTTGAGGCCCACCCCGAGTATTTCGCCATGAACGACGCGGGTGAGCGGACCACCTCCCAGCTTTGCTTCTCCAATCCCGACGTCTTTCAGATCACCTTGGATTATCTCCGCAATCTGAAGGCACAGTACCCCTATTCTACCTTCCTGCCTATCTCCCAAAACGATACGGGCGGTCACTGCCGTTGCGAGTCCTGTAAGCAGATCAGCGAGGAGGAGGGCGGCTACAGCATGGGACCCATGCTTCGCTTCATCAATCAGGTAGCCGAGGAGCTCAAGGACGAAATGCCCGACACCTATTTCTGGACCTTCGCCTATCAGGGCACCCGAAACGCCCCCGTCAACACGAAGCCGGCCGAGAACGTGATTATATGGCTGTGCTCCATTGAGTGTTGCTTCTCCCACACCTTTGAGGAGTGCACCACCCGGGACAAGATCAACGGCAAACGCTTTACCGAGGATCTGAAGGACTGGGCGGCCATCACAGACACCCTGTATATTTGGAACTACTCCACCAATTTCCGTAATTGGTGTCAGACCAATCCCAACTTTGACGTTCTCCTGGAGGATATGCGCTTCTTCGCCGAAAACGGCGTGGACGGCGTCCACGATCAGAGTCGCTGGGGCCTTATCGGCGGCGAGTTCGAGGAATTGCGGTGCTATCTGTTGTCCAAAATCATGTGGAACCCCTACATGACCAAGGAGGAATACTACGCCCAGATGGACGACTTCCTGGAGGGCTATTACGGACCCGGTTGGAAGAACATCCGCGCCTACATCGACCTGGCCGAGGAGCTGTCCAATGATCAGTGTTGGGGCATCTACCCCGATCCCGAGGAGGTGTTCCCGTGGTCGGACGTGACTAAGAAGGTCCACGGCTACCGCGAATATCCCGATGAGCTGACCGCTGATATGATCCGCAACTACGAGACCGTGGATTGGAGTCAGTATTGGAACTGGTACACCGACTACGAAGCCACCCCGCAGATTCTCTCCGAAGGGGAGAATCTGTTTGCCGAAGCCCTGGCCATGGCCGAGACCGACCAACAGAAGGAGGCTGTCAGCAAGAGCCAACTGCAGATGGGTTACCTCCGCTCCTACTACGAGGGCAAGCGTATCTCTGTTGGTGAGAGCATCATCAGCCCCATCGACAAAATGGTGGCCAATTACTGCCGCGAAAATCCCGACGCCTTCACCCCCGAGGAGGAGAAGACCTACCGCGCAACGGTGGCCGCCTACGCAAGGGAAGCGGTTTACGCCAAGTACGCCGCCGATAACCGCGCGCTGGCGGAGGAGATGACCTCCCACCGCATCTGTTCTCTCCGCGAGGGCCCCGTCGGCTGGAACAACAACTTCGACGGGGTGGACTTCACCAAACTCCCCGGTGACTGGACAACCTGACTCTCTCCAGAATTGCATCCTCCCCAAGAGACCGACCTCCCCGTCGGTCTCTTTCTTTGCTTTTTGATAAGATTGTTACAAATTTCACAAATTTTCACCCCGTCCACAGCATTTTCCATCCAAAAAGCTGAAATATCTTGTACAAAACCATTGACAAACCGGCAAAAATGTATTATAATTTAAACTGTATATTCATGTGCCACGCCCAAACGGGCTTTTGGCACATAGATCCAAGAAAGGTAACAGACAAATGGCTTTTTCTCTTAACGGGGTCCACGTGCCCCACGGAAAAAACACCGCGGACAAGCCGGCTCTGCGTATGGAGCCGCGGGAGACCGTGACCCTGCCTATGTCCATGCACATCGGTGCCCCCGCCAAGCCCATCGTCAAGGTCGGTGACCTGGTCAAGGTCGGCACCCTCATCGCCGAAGCGGGCGGAGCCGTCTCGGCCCCCATCCACGCCTCGGTCTCGGGTAAGGTGACCAAGATCGCGGACTACCTCCTGGCCGACGGCCGTACTGTCCCCGCCGTCATCATCCAGTCCAACGGCGAAATGACCCCCGACAATACCCTTACGCCCCCCGCGGTCAACTCCCGCGAGAGCTTCATCGAAGCCGTCAGGAACGCGGGCATCGTAGGCCTGGGCGGCGCGGGATTCCCCACCCACTTCAAGCTGAACGCCGACCCCGAAAAGATCCAACACCTGGTCATCAACGGTGCCGAGTGCGAGCCCTACGTCACCAGCGATACCCGCACCATGCTGGACCGCCGTGAGGACATGGCCACCGCCCTGGAGGCCATGAAGACCTACCTGGGCATCAAGCACATCGTCATCGGCATCGAGAACAATAAGAAACAGGCCATCGAGTCCATGAAACAGCTCATGAACGAGGTCAGCAAGGGCTGTACCGCCGAGGTCAAGGTCCTCCCCGCCGTCTACCCTCAGGGCGGTGAGAAGGTGCTGATCTACCACACCGTGGGCAAGGCCGTCCCCGCAGGGAAGCTCCCCATCGACGTGGGTTGCGTGGTCATCAACTGCACCACCCTGGCCGCCATCGGTGCGTACCTCAAGACGGGTATGCCCCTGGTGGAGAAGTGCGTCACCGTGGACGGCGGCGCGGTCAAGGAGCCGAAGAACGTCCTGGTCCCCGTGGGTACCCCTATGTCTGAGGTCTTTGAGTTCTGCGGAGGCTTCACCTCCGAGCCCGACCGCGTGGTCTACGGCGGCCCCATGATGGGCATCACCGTCCCCGACACCTCGGCCCCCATCCTCAAGAACACCAACGCCATCCTGGCCCTGACCAAAAAGGAGACCAAGACCCCCAAGACCACCGCCTGCATCCGTTGCGGCTCCTGCACCAATACCTGCCCCTTCGGCCTCAACCCCGCCGCCATCGCCAAGGCCTATAAGGGCCGCGATGCCGCCACCCTGGACAGCCTGGCGGTCAACTCCTGCATGGAGTGCGGCTGTTGCAGCTTCGTCTGCCCTGCCAACCGTCCCCTGGTCCAGACCAATAAGCTGGCCAAGGTATTTTTGAAAGAAGAAAAAGCAAAGGAGGGAACCAAGGCATGAATTCCAAGCTGAAGCTCGCTGTCTCCCCCCATATCCACAGCGGACGAAGCACCTCCCGCATCATGCTGGACGTGGTCATCGCCCTGCTCCCCGCCGCCGCCGCGGGATGCATCATCTTCGGCCTGCGGGCCCTGGCCGTCCTGGCTATCACGGTTTTGAGCTGTGTCGCCTTCGAGGCCCTGTTCAACCTCATCACCAAGCGTGAGCAGACCGTGGGCGATTGCAGTGCCATGGTCACGGGCCTGCTCCTGGGCATGAACCTCCCCGCCAATATCCCCCTGTGGCAATGCGTGGTGGGCGGCTTCTTCGCCATCGTGGTAGTCAAGTGCCTCTTTGGCGGTTTGGGCTGTAACCCCGTCAACCCCGCCATCACCGCCCGCGTCTTTATGCTGGTGGCCTTCGGCGCGATGGCCAAGGCCGCGCTCCCCGCTGACTATACGGGTTGCGGGCTGGATGCCGTTTCAAGCGCAACCCCCCTGGCCTCCGAGACGGCCACCTCCCTCACCGACCTGTTCCTGGGTCTCCACGGCGGTGCCATCGGTGAGACCTGCGCCGTAGCTCTCCTGGTTGGCCTCATTTACCTGCTCTGCCGCCGCGTCATCACGGTCCATATCCCCGTAGCCTTCGTGGGCACCGTGTTCCTCGGCTCCTTCTTCATGGAGGGCATGGACCCCATGGCCGCCCTGGCCGCCATCCTGTCGGGTGGACTGTTCATCGGTGCCTTCTTCATGGCCACCGACTACGTCACCTCCCCCTCCACCGCCTGGGGTAAGATCATCTTCGGCGTGGGCGCGGGACTGATTACATTCCTCATCCGCTATTGGGGCGTTTACCCCGAGGGCGTGTCCTTCGCCATCCTGTTCATGAACATTCTGACACCCTACATCGATTCCTGGACCAAACACAAAATCTTCGGAGTGGGAGGTAAGCAGGCATGAAAAAATCTGTCGTAAGCACCCTGGTGCTGGTCTGCATCTGCGCCGTCATGGCGATCCTTCTGGCCATCACCAACGCCATCACCGCCCCCACCATCAAGGCCAACCAGGACAAGGCCGCCAACGCCGCCCTCCTGGAGGTCATGCCCGAGGGCGAGGGCTTTGAGCTCATGGACCTCTCGGCCTACGAGCTCCCCGCCACCGTCACCGAGGTCTATAAAGAGTCCAAGGGCGGCTACGTCGTCAAGATGACTACCACGGGCTACTCCTCGGGTATGGTCATCATGTGCGGTGTCGCTCCCGACGGCACCATCACGGGCACCGTTTGCCTCTCCTCCTCCGAGACCCTGGGCCACGAAAAGACCTTCGGTTCGAACTTCATCGGTAAGGATTCCGCCGGCGTGGATGCCGTGGACACCATCTCGGGTGCCACCAAGACCACGGGTGCCTATAAGAACGCGGTCAAGGATGCCATCAACACCGCCATCATCCTGGGCGGCGGCTCGGTGGACCTCCGCGACGAGGCGCAGATCCTCAACGATAACCTGTCTGCCGCTCTGCCTGCCGCGGAAGGGAAGTTTACCAAGCTGTTCATCACCGAGATCATTACAGGCATCGACGCGGTCTATACCGCCGATAACGGCAAGGGCTACGTTTATGTCATCGGTGAGGAGTTCATCCCCGTGGACGAGTCGGGAAGCACCGCCAATACCACGGTAGCCGCCGCCCACGCCATCCTCACCGCCACCGTAACCGAGACCCTGGACCTCACCGCCTACGAGGGCCTGCCCTCCGCTCTGACCGAGGCCCAAAAGACCGCCACGGGTAACTATATCCTCACCCTCAAGGCCGCAGGCTACGGCATCAACGGCGGCAACGAGTATCACCCCGCCTCGGGCGAGTATATCGTCATCAAGGTCTCCCTCACCAAGGAAGGGAAGATCATCGACACCCTGACCCTCTCCCAGTCCGAGTCCCAGGGCATCGGTGATGCCTGCGCCGAGGAAAAGTTCTACGGCCAGTTCGACGGCAAGACCGCCGAGGACTATCACACGGTCGACGCCATTTCGGGCGCGACCATTACCACAAACGGATACTTGAAGGCCATCGAGCGCGCCTTCGCCTGCGTAACCATTCTGGAAGGAGGTGCCGCAAATGAATAAGAACAGCAATATGTCTGTCCTCCTCAAGGGAATTCTCAAGGAAAATCCCGTGTTCGTGCTGATCCTCGGCACCTGCCCCACCCTGGCCACCACCACCAACGTGGCGGGAGCCTTCGGTATGGGCATCGCCGCCCTGGCGGTGCTGGTCTGCTCCAACATCCTCATTTCCCTGCTCCGTAAGATCATCCCCGACTCGGTCCGCATCCCCTGCTATATCGTGGTCATCGCGGGCTTTGTCACCATCGTGCAGATGATCGTCCAGGCCTTTTTCCCCGCCCTCTACGATATGCTGGGCGTGTACCTCCCGCTGATCACCGTAAACTGCATCATCTTAGGCCGCGCCGAGATGTTCGCGGGTAAGAATTCGGTGGGCAAATCCGCCCTGGACGGCATTGGCATGGGCCTGGGCTTCACCCTGGCCCTGGTAGCTATGTCCACCATCCGTGAGGTCTTCGGTGCCGCCTCCTTCGCGGGCATCGCCATCCCCTTCCTGGAGCCCTACAAGATCGAGGTCCTGGTCAAGGCCCCCGGCGGTATGATGGTCTACGGCTGTCTCATCGCCCTGGTCTACGCTCTTACCCACGGTAAGGCCCCCGTCAAGAAGAGCTTCTCCTGCGCGGGCTGTCCCAACGCGGCAAGCTGTCACGCCGCCGCCTGCGGTTCCGCAAGCGAGAATAACGTCCATAACGAAGCCGCCGAGGCCGAGAAAGGAGGCGCGCAGTAATGGAAATGTTCAAGTCCCTCATTATCATCCTCCTCTCCTCGGTGCTGGTCAATAACTACGTCCTGGCCCGCTTCTTAGGTATCTGCCCCTTCCTGGGCGTGTCCAAGAAGCTGGATCAGGCCACGGGCATGGGTATCGCGGTCACCGCGGTCATGCTCCTGGCCACCGCCGTCACCTGGCCCATCCAGTACCTGCTCCTGGATAAGGTAGGCCTGTGCTATATGCAGACCATCGTGTTCATCCTGGTCATCGCCGCCCTGGTGCAGATGCTGGAGCTCCTGCTCAAGAAATTCTCCCCCGCCCTGCATAAGGGCCTGGGCATCTACCTCCCCCTCATCACCACCAACTGCGCCGTTCTCGGCGTTGCCCTG
>CAYRTP010000100.1:0-9263 GCA_964427175.1 uncultured Clostridium sp.
GGAGATGGAAAACTTCCGCTTTTTATGCGAGCCGTCACGGTAGGACTGCTCGATCTTATCGATTCGGTGAAGAATATCACGGGCATAATCCATAAACTCCTCACCATCGGGAGTCAAAACCATTCCTTTCGCGCTGCGTTGGAATATGGTAATTCCAAGATCGGCTTCGAGCTCTTTGATGGATCGGCTGATATTTGGTTGCGCGATCATCAGCGTTTCCGATGCTTTATTCAGCGAGCCCAGTCTTGCGACTTCGACCGCGTATTTCATATGTAGAATATTCATATACAAGTCCTCCTTTCATTTTTGCTCTGCTTGCATACTCTATTTATTATATCACAAAATCGTTTATAAATCAAGAATGTTCGATGGATTTGTTGGAGATATCACAGTGAAAGGGGCTGAGTCATTTTGTATAAAACAAAAAACGCATAGTGTCAAAGGCCCTTCGTGTTTTCAACTGCGGATTTTTTCATTCTGTGTCTGTGTTAAACCAACGGTTGATGAAAACATTCCGCTCCCCCATTGACAACCGTCCAAGAATGTGATATAATGACAGTACAGTAAATTCTGAATAAAGCCAAAGGAGGCGATGATTATGATGAACTTATATTTGTCGGATGTCATTTTGCCGCCTGCGGTATGCTGAACGCAAGGATTATTGAGTATTTGATGCACATCCGATCTCGGGTGTGTTTTTTGTTTGCTTGAATATATTTTCTTTGGCAAACGTATAGCTTTATGCACCCGCAGGGGTGCTTTTTTGCTTTTCAAAGCGATTTTCGTGGAAAGCCCTCGGATATGAGTCAAACGGAAAATTCAGCCAAACGAAAGGAGAATTTTTTATGATGACCGCCATTGCAACACGTTTGAAAAAGGAAAGAGGGGATGCTTAATGAAGAGATTAGCCTATTTTTTGCGTAACATGGATAACGATACGTCAACCTACAAGGAAATGTACGAGGGTGCTTTGGTCGTGCATGATCCGGATATGCCGGATGCTCCGCCATACGGCGATAATGAACCCATATATTATAACGAAGGCGTCGGATACGAAATATCCCATACCCATAAATTAGCCCAGGATAAACCAACTGTGACCATCAAGATTCCCGTGGAAAAGTTGAATCTGACGGTGTTCGATTGGGCTTGCGCGGCATTTTGCTACCAAAGATTCAGACTGTATATGGATCGTTTGAATGAAGGCCTGTGGAATCGCGCCAGACCCGACGAGGAAAACGGCAAGTATATTTTGGCTCCTTATTCCAGTTCCATCATGCCCAACAACTACGCCTATTTTTCAGAGTGGATTCATCAGTGGTACGAAAACGCCTCGGGAAGACACGTTTGGATCGTGAAGAATGAAACTCCTTCCGGGATGAAGCCCATGATGAATTTCCGAATTCAAGTACAGTTGCCCAAACGAAAGCTCCGCAAAACCATTCAAATGCTTTGCAGAGATCTGCCGGAGGCCGTGGAGCAATTCATAGCGGAATTTGATTTCCGAAAATTGCAACAGGTGCAGGATTTGACCGAAAAACAATCCGCCATCCGCGCCTGGCTGAAGGGAAGCAACTATTGCGCCTTCATAGCCAACGGCAGTATTCTGCCCCGAGCCAAGGGAACCGACCTGCCCATGACGGATGCCATCCCGTTCCAATCCACACCCGATGATGAAATTGAGGTTTGCGGTGTGCGCGGTATGGGCATCAAAAAGGGCGTCACCGTCATCACAGGTGGCGGCTATTCGGGAAAATCCACCCTGCTGGATGCGATCTCCGTGGGAATCTACGACCATACCCTCGGTGACGGCCGAGAGCTTTGCATCACCGACGAGAGTGCCGTAACCATCTCCGCCGAGGACGGACGAAGCGTGAAGCACGTCAATATTTCGCCCTTTATCAAGTGGTTGCCCGGCGGGGATACCCGTGATTTCTCCACCGACCATGCATCGGGGTCCACCTCCCAGGCGGCCAATATCATGGAGGCCATGGATTGCGGCGCAAAGCTGTTGCTCATTGACGAGGACAGAAGTGCCACCAACTTCATGATCCGTGACCGTATGATGAAGGAGTTGATTGCCAAGGAGCCCATCACTCCCTTTACCGACCGAGTCAACGAGCTTCACAAGACACACGGTGTCTCCACCATCCTCGTCATCGGCGGTAGCGGTGAATATCTGTCAGTAGCCGACAAGATCTACATGATGGAGGATTATCTCATCCACGACGTGACCGAGCACTCCAAGCGTATTTGCGCTTCTCACAATGTCCAGACCGAACTCCCTCTGTCTGCGAACTGGGAGCAACACAGAACCCTGTATTCCGACGGCTTTTCCTCCTATCCCGATCGAAGCGGCACCGAAAAGCTGGAGGTTTCGGACATGGGCTTTGTCATCATCGGTGATGAGAAGATCGACGTGCGGGGACTGCACGATATTGTCTCCACCCGCCAACTGGATACCCTTGGGTTTATGATTCGCTACCTGGAGGTATCCAACACCGACCGAAAGATTGATATTGAGAAGAAGATCGACGAGTTGTACGCGCGCATCGACGGGGAAGGTTTGGATTTCCTCTATTCCTCGTTCTTTACTACCTGCGAACGTTTTTTAGATCTGCCTCGTAAGCAGGAATCGGTGGCGCTGGTCAACCGTATGCGGAAGATCCATATGGTAAAGGACGGTGATGTGTATTGACCATACCAACCTATGATATTACAATCGCGGACAAAATCAAGGAATATCGCATGAAAAACAAACTATCTATGAAGGATTTCGGCAAGCTGATCGGCGTATCGGCCCAGGCGGTATGCAAGTGGGAGCAGAACGTATGCTGTCCCGATATTGTCTTCCTGCCCCATCTGGCACGCATACTCGGATGTTCGACGGACGACTTCTTTGAAATGCACGGAGGTGATGCGAATGAATCGAATTAAACTGATTTCAAAATCCATGGCTTACTCATGGAAACTGGTGCTTGAGTCCAGTAAATGGATGATCTTTCTGTATTTCGCGCTGAGGATCGCCACAACATCCTTTCCGCTCTTGTCTGCATTTTTGCTGAAATACGTTTTGGATGAGCTGGTCGCAGAGGCTCCCGCAGTCGATCGGGTTCTGACGGCAGTCGTCCTATATGGTCTTTCTCTGGTGGTCAACGAAGGATTTAATTCGGCCTGTATGCAGACGCAAAAGACTATTGAGGATAAGGGCAGGCACCTGTTCCAGTGCCGCTTGGCCGAAAAGCTTTCGGCACTCCCTATGGACGTGCTGGATTCCTCCGAGGGCAGGGATCTGATCGACGATGTGAAATACACAGAATTTACGGCCGTATTCCTATCCTTGCGGTTCGTCACCATTGTCTCATACCTGTACACCTTCGTCGTTGCATTCGCCACGCTTTGGATGTTCTCGCCAGAGTTTTCGCTGGTTCTTCTGCTGCTTACCATACCGAGTAATATTTTCAGAGAATATTATGCCCATAAATCCGAGCAGTTGCGAGAGAAGACCGCACCCGACGTGCGCAGATTCCACTACTACCGCTGGATGCTCACCGATTCGTGGCCGGCCAAGGACGTGCGAATGTACGATCTGACCGACTCCATCAAAGCCCGTTACGAGGAGGAAAGGCAGGCTTACGTCAAGGCCAACAAGGCACTGGATAAGAAGGAGCTACACGGCTCGGTGGGAATCGAACTGCTTCGCAGAATTGGAGAAGCTGTCTTTATTGCCTATGTCATTTATCGAGCGGTAAACGGCACCATCGGTATCGGTGACGTCGCGCTCTACATCGGTTTTTCCGCAAGGGCCTCTGTTTCCTTTGAAAATATCACATGGCAGACCTTGGATCTGTTCAGCCGCATATCTGAGCTGATGGAGAAGCTATTCGATTTCTATGCCATTCCAACACAAAAAAAAGGCGGGGGACGGAGATTAGATTCCTTTGAAAGCCTCACCTTTGTCAACGTGTGCTTCAAGTATCCCCATACCGACAAATACGTACTGAACGGTGTTTCCTTCACGCTGAACAAGGGGGATAAGCTCTCCATCGTTGGCATCAACGGTTCGGGAAAATCCACCATCATCAAGCTGATGCTGGGGCTTTATGAAATCGAGTCGGGGCAAATTCTCATCAACGGCTACCCCATGTCGGATTACGATATGCGGGACGTGCGCAAACTCTTTTCGGCTCTGTTCCAGAGCTTTGTGCAGTACCCGTTGACCCTGCGGGAAAACATCGCCCTATCTTCGCTTGAGCGTATGGATCACAGCGACGAGATTGAAGGTGCCTTGACACAAAGCGGCGTATATGAGGATATCGAGCCCAAGCTGGAAAATGGCCTGGATTCCTTCATGACTCGTCAGTTTGATGACAAGGGAACCGAACTTTCCCGAGGACAATGGCAGAAGATCGTACTGTCCCGTGCCTACTTCAAAAACGCTCCCATCATCATCCTTGACGAGCCCTCCGCCGCGCTGGATGCGGAGGCAGAGGACAGGATCTTCAAGAATTTCGAGGCCATATCCGACGGCAAAACCGGCATTATGATCTCCCATCGAATTTCGAGCGCGCGGATGTCCAATAAGATCATCGTGCTGGACGACGGCAAAATTACCGAGCAGGGAACCCACGACGAGTTGGTTTCTCGGAACGGTCTGTATGCCAAGCTCTATAACCTCCAGCGCGAGAAATACACGATAAAGGCGGGTGATTGACATGAACAAATGCAAGAAATTTTTCTCCGGGATCCTCAAAAACGTGTGGTTCGGGATCACGACCTGCTTCAAGGCTTCCAAATTCTACTTTTCCATGAAGCTGGTGATCCTGATGTTCACCACCTTGATCCCGCTTGTGAATCTGTGGCTGTGGAAAGAGGTACTGAATGGTATCACGGACTTTGAGCGTCACAAAAAAGCCATGCTCGCGTATATGACGATCTATCTGGTACTCCTGCTGGCGACCAATTTGATCGACCGCTTCGATACCTATGTGGTGCGTCGATATCGAGATGAATTGATGTTTTACATCGATGTGGTCATGATGGAAAAGACCTCGCGCATGGATCTCTCCTTCTTTGACTCCGCCCAAATGGGGGATAAGGTGCGACACACAAGGGATAGTTTCCTCACCGTAATCGGTTTGTCTTGGGTCGTGTTCGATATTCTGTCCTCTTTGATCAACGTGGTGGCCACGCTGGTTATCGTTTGCGCCTATAAATGGTGGCTTGGGGTTGTCACGTTGATCCTGTTGATCCCGTTCATGCTCTACAACAAAAAACGCACCGAGCGAAAGATGGAAATGGAAAAGGAGCAGCTCCGCGATAACCGCAAAAAGGATTACTACAACGGCGTGTTCTTCAACAACGATATTCAGTTTGAGATCAAGCTGAACAATATCGGCTCGTACTTTATCGGTAAATATAAGGAAACGTGGCAGAAGCTATACAAGATCAATCGGTCGGAGGATATCCGGCATAGTATCATCAATACGCTCATCATGATCGTCAACGTTTCCAGCGAATTTTTGGTGCTGACCGTCTCGGTTTTCGACGTTGTAAACCAGCAGATCGGCATCGGTGATCTGCAATACAACCTCAGCATGGTCTCGCGCTTACGGAGCCAATCACAGACCCTTATGAATTTGGTCAATCGTTTTCTCAAAGATAACACCCGCTTGATCGAACTGCAAGAATTTATGGACATTGAACCCGAGGTAGAAAAGAGCGGAACGCGGATGCCGTCAAGTAACCCCAAAATTGAGTTTTGTAACGTATCCTTCCGCTACCCCAATGCCGAGCAGTATGTGCTGAAGAATTGCTCCTTTACCATTGAACCCCACGAAAAGATCGGGCTGATCGGCCTCAACGGCGCAGGAAAGTCCACCATCATCAAGCTGATGTTCCGCTTCTACGACCCCGAGGAGGGAAGCATCAAGCTGGACGGCGTAGATCTGAAGGAGTACGACGTATATGCCGTGCGGAAAGTGTTCGGTGTTCTGTTCCAGGATTACGTCACCTACTGCCTGCCTCTCCGCGAGATCATTGCGCTATCCGACTTTGACGAGCGTTTCAATGACGAGAAACTAAAAAAGGCTTGCGACATAAGCGGCGCAAGCGAAGTCATCAAGGATTGGGAGAACGGCTATGACAGCGTCCTCGGCCGCTACTATGCGGATAACGGCAAAGATCTTTCGGGCGGTCAATGGCAGCTCGTCGGCCTTGCCCGCGCCTACTTTAAGGATAGCGAATACATGATCCTCGACGAGCCCTCCGCCGCACTGGATCCTATTTCGGAGGATCGGATATTTGAACAGCTCTATCATTTGAGCGAGGGTAAGAGCTCGGTCACGATCTCGCACCGACTTTCAAACACAACCCTTGCCGATAAGATTCTCGTTATCGGTGACGGTCACATTATTGAGCAGGGGTCGCATTTTGAGCTTTTGAGGCGGGGCGGGAAGTATGCGGAGTTGTTCAATTTGCAGGCGAGTAAATACATTTAATTGCAAAGAGAGAGGTTTCAGGGATAAAAATTTGAGACGCGGTAATCAAAGAAAGGACGAGGATCACCAAGTTCATTATCGCGCGCATAAGAACGCGCAAGAACGACAATGTGAAGATTGATTTACAAATATCGGTTGCAATGCACGTGGATTTATGATATAATGATCAGTTGTCACGGTTCATTTTTTCGACCGCAGTGAGCAAAGAAAAAGCCTCTGAGAAATTTCTCGATTTCTCAGAGGCTAATTTTACGTTTATCTTACTACCACCTATGTCTATAAAACGATTGAAATGTTCATAGAAATATGATATAATAAACTAACCGAAAATTCAGAATATGATGAGGTGGATAATGGAACACCTAAAGACCTTTTATACGAGCGACAGGCAAGAGTGGAGAATGTGGCTCGCTGAAAATTTTGAAACGGAAAGCGAAATTTGGTTTGTTTTTCCTATGAAGGAATCGGGCGACAAGTCGCTTTTGTATAATGATGTCGTCGAAGAAGTGCTTTGTTTCGGCTGGATCGACAGCACGATCAAGCATATCGATCCCACCCATCGCGCGTAACGGTTCACACCGAGAAAGAAAGGCAGTCCATATTCCCGACCGAATATTGAACGGCTGATATGGCTTGAGGAGCGAGGAATGCTCCACCCAAGTGTGAGAGATGACGTACTACCGATCATTCGCGCGCCGTATATCTTTCCAAGCGATGTACTTGATGCAATAAGATCAGATTGCGGTTGCATGGGAAAACTACGAAAAATTATCAGAGCCTTACAAGCGTATCCGCATTGCCTATATAGATGCGGCGAGAAAACGCCCCGACGAGTTCCATAAACGCCTTGAAAGCTTTATTAAAAAGACTCGCGCGGGTAAAATGATCGTGGGGTACGGTGGGATAGACAAATATTATCAATGACAAAACAAAATTTGAGGAAATTGATGATGAAATACCCAATAAACAAAGAATTTTCGCCGTACTCGCGCTTTGCGCCGCCGATCCAAAACGCGAAAATGGCAGGATGGATGGGCTCAATGATGAAGCCGCCGAGTTGGGTGCAAAAGAACCGCGACCACGAGGTTTCTGTCAAAAAAGAAACTATCAAAAGCTATGACGGCGCAGAGATTGAAATACTGATCTTCGACCCTTACGGAATTGAAGAACCCGCACCTTGCCTTGTGTATGATCACGGCGGCGGTTTCTTCTTCGGCGGTGCAGGATACCACTATAAGCTCGCAAAGCAGTACGCACTTGAGACACCTTGCAAGGTGGTTTTCGTGCAGTACCGACTTGCGCTCAAGAATCCCCATCCGACACCTGTCTGTGACTGCTATTCAGCTCTGCGGTGGACGTTTGAAAATGCGGATAAGCTGAACATAGACAAGGCCAAGATCGCCGTTGGCGGCGACAGCGCGGGCGGTGCGCTCGCGGCGGCAGTTTGTCAGATGGCAAGAGACAGAGGTACGGATATGCCGCTCTTTCAGCTCCTCGTCTATCCTGTGACAGACCGCAGAATGAATTACGATTCTTGCTGTAAGTTTACCGATACGCCCATGTGGAACGCGAAGCTTTCGGTCAAGATGTGGCAGGGTTATGTGCAGGACGAAAACGCCCCCGATATCGCCTACGCCTCACCGATGGAGGCGAAAATCTTTGAAAATCTGCCAAGTGCATACGTGGAGACTGCCGAGTTTGACTGCCTGCACGACGAGGGCATAGCCTATGCAGAGGTGCTTCGCAAAGCAGGCGTGTCGGTGGAGCTGAACGAAACCCAAGGCACGATGCACGGCTTTGACATCGTAGAAAAAGCCCCGACGACCAAGGCGGCAGTGGCGAATCGCATTGATTATATGCAAAGGTGCTTTTTTGATGATAGAGTGAAATGACGATATAAAAGTGAGGCGGTTCATATGTACTATTATTATGATTATCATTCGCCCGTAGGAAAATTAACGGTCGCATCGGACGAAAAAAACATCGTTGGCTTATGGCTTGACGGTCAAAGATATTACATGGATGTTTTAGATGGAAAGACCTATCAAGAAAAAGAGACCGAGGCTATCAAGCTTGCAAAGAATTGGTTGGACCGGTATTTTAACGGGGAAAAGCCTGAAATCAACGAGCTGCCAATCGAATTTATTGGGAGCGATTTCAGAGTACAGGTATGGAAAATACTTTCCGAAATTCCTTACGGCAAGGTCACTACGTACGGTGATATAGCCAAACAGATCGCGGCGCAAAAGAGAACCCCAAAAATGTCCGCTCAAGCGGTAGGAGGCGCGGTTGGACGCAATCCGATCTCGATCATTATCCCATGCCATAGAGTCGTGGGAGCTGACGGGAGCTTAACAGGATATTCCGGCGGAGTTAAAGTGAAAACAAAGCTTTTAGAGCTTGAAGGCGTGGATATGTCGAAATTATATATTCCGACAAAAGGAACGGCACTGTAAAAGCGAGAAGGAGTTATTATGTTAACTTATACGTATATATCAAGAGGAAAATTCGGCTTGGTTGAGAAACCAAAGCCTACAATACAGCACGAGAGGGATGCGATTGTCAAGGTCACGCTTGCGAGCATCTGTTCGAGTGATTTACATATTAAACACGGTAGCGTGCCGAGGGCGGTGGAGGGAATCACGGTCGGTCACGAGATGGTCGGTGTCGTGGAACAAGTCGGCTCGGCGGTCAAGCATGTAAGGCCAGGCGACAGAGTCACGGTCAACGTGGAAACCTTCTGCGGCGAGTGCTTCTTCTGCA
>CAYRTP010000101.1:0-9225 GCA_964427175.1 uncultured Clostridium sp.
CCTCGATCTTGGCGGCGATCTTTTCCAGTTTCTTCACCTGGTGGTTGCTGTACGAGCCGAAAATTTTGGTCATGATACCCATTGTCTGTGTTTCCTTTCTTTTGCTCCGCCTGTGCTTTTCGGACCAGCGGACGCTTCAAGCAATTCTGCTTTTATTATACTATAAATATTAAAAATATATCAAGGTTTATTTGTAAATTTTCAGATAATACTTGAAAAAAACGTGGGTTTATATTATAATAGGGATATTCAAACCTTCACGATCGGAAAGGATCTTCCATGCCTCACATTCATATTGTTCTTCACGAACCCGAAATTCCGCAAAATACCGGTAACATCGCCCGCACCTGTGCCGCTACGGGTGCTTCCCTGCATCTCATCCGCCCCCTGGGCTTCACCATCGACGATAAGCGCATGAAGCGGGCGGGACTGGACTACTGGGACAAGTTAGACGTACATTTCTACGACGGTCTGGATGACTTCTACGCCCAGCATCCCGACGCGGCGGTGTACTATTTCACCACCAAAGCACAGCACCGCCACGTGGACGTGGACTACCCCGAGGAGGTCTTCCTCATGTTCGGGAAAGAGACCCGAGGGCTTCCCGAGGACCTGCTCTTTGCCCATCCCGAGACCTGCGTGCGTATCCCCATGCGGAACCACCTGCGGTCCCTGAACCTCTCCAACTCGGTGGCCATCGCGGTATACGAGGTCCTGCGGCAGTATGATTTCGAGGGGTTGCAAGTGGAGGGTCAGCTGACTACCCATGTATGGGGAGAGGGGCAGTTGTGATTCGGAAAGAGAGGCCAGCATGAGCGACATCCATTATTTTGGAGATACACATCTATACTGGATCGCCAGATCTACAGAACTTGAAGCCTTGCTGAAGGGTGGTGGCTTTCATCTCCTCTCCGTAAGCCATCACGTTCCCATCGACTATACCGAATCGACTCTTGATGAGTTCATAAAACCATATGAGACCTTGTACAACCTTCTGTCCGCCGGAGAGAAGCTCACCTGGAACGAGCATTGGTCCCTGTTTCCGCGCTACAGCCCTACGAGGGATATTTCGCGTTGTGTTTATGGCGACGAACATACTTATCGCGGGAAACGCTACAAAACAGCAGATTGCGATTATCGCGACCGTTGTGTCGGTATGCAGCCATTCATCCTATTCAAGGAGATGCGACCAAACGGAATTTTTTCCATCAGCAAAACCTATTTTCACGGTCAGATGCCCGAAAATGCTGTGGGTGTTCATTTTTGGTGCCCTACAAAGCGGCAAATACTGGAGAACGGCGAGCCTGTAATCAGTCTTACAGACAGCCCCGAGTATATCGACTTTCTATTCATTAGGGATCATATTCGCCAATTTACCAAGCCGCTTAAAATTCAGGCAGAAGAACGCATCGTCCATACAGGAATCTACGTCAGTAACGCTGCCAAGCAAGATATTGGCAATTTCTATTTCTTTCGACACAACGAAATCACCATATTGTAAAGGAGGCATTTATGCCCAAAACCATTTGCGCCGCCATGAGCGGCGGCGTAGACTCCTCGGTCGTAGCCCATCTGCTCCTTGAGGCGGGCTACGCGGTCACGGGAGCCACCATGAAGCTCTACCGCCCCGGGATGCGGGTCTCCGCCGACGGGGGATTTCTTTGCGAGCCCTGCGGGGCTGAGGTCACCTGCGGGTCGGATGAGGACGTACGGGATGCGCGCCTGGTCTGCGACCGACTGGGGATCTCCCACACCGTCTACGACTTCGGGGAGCTGTTCTGCCGTCGGGTCATCGGAGATTTCGTCAGCGAGTACGAGACGGGGGCTACCCCCAATCCCTGCATCGTCTGCAACAAGCATCTGAAGTTCGGAGCCCTCTTGGAGGCCGCTCTGCGGGACGGGGCCGACGGCATTGCCACAGGGCATTATGCCCGTGTGGCCTACGACAGCGGAAGCGGACGGTATCTGCTGAAAAAGGCGGTGGATGAGTCCAAGGATCAGACCTACGTGCTGTGGCAGTTATCCCAGGCGGTGCTCTCGAGAGTGCTTCTTCCCCTGGGCGACTTTCGTAAGGCGGACATCCGCGCCATGGCGGCGGATCTGGAGCTGGTATCCGCCCACAAGAGCGACAGCCAGGACATCTGCTTTGTCCCCGATGGGGATTATGCGGCCTTTTTGGCCCGTTATACAGGGCGGGAGGCGGTTCCCGGGGAGTATATTTCGGAGGACGGACAGGTTCTGGGGACCCACAAGGGCATCATACACTATACCATCGGCCAGCGTAAGGGACTTGGGATCGCCTTGGGTCAGCCCATGTTCGTCAAGTCCAAGGACCCCGTCAGCCGACAGGTGGTGCTGACGGTCAATGACCGCTTATTCGAACGGGAGGTGACGGTGGAGGGAGTCAATCTCATTGCCGCCGAGCGGCTGGACGGGCCTGTTCGCTGTGAGGTCAAGATCCGCTACAACCACAAGGGCGCGCCTGCGGTCCTGATCCCCACGGGGGAGAATACCGCCCGCATCTGCTTTGACGAGCCCCAAAGAGCACCCGCCGATGGCCAATCGGCGGTGTTCTACGACGGGGATACCGTCATCGGAGGTGGAATTATTCGCCAAAAATAGGGGATTTTGCCGCATTTGGCAGATTTTTTTGGATGAATTGGTGCCAATATTTGCCTCCGCGCGAAAAATCCCCCTTTACAAAAACCATTTTCCATGGTATAATTAGGACAGTATCACGCATGGCAAATTCACGAAAGGAAGGTACCCTCGGTACAGTTTCCCCTATGAAACTCAAAAAAACCCTGGCCGCTCTGCTGGCAGGGCTCTTGATCTGTGCCACGGCAACCGTGACGGCCTCCGCTCTGGAGCCCCACGGAACCGGCATCAAAATGCGGAAATGGCTGGTCAACAATCCCGACTATGCATTCTCAAGCGAATACAAAACCTCGGTTTGGTACGAGAATTTCACCGCGCTGGAGTTGGGCCGCAATGACCGCAACAACGTCCTCCGCATCGCCGTTTCCCAACTCGGCTACCACGAGGGCAACAGCCCTGCCGATTTCGACGGTATGAATTCCCTCGGTACCGACAACTACATCGAATACGCCCGTCTGCTGACCCCCAACTGGAACAACAATTCCTTCGATTGGTGCGCCTGCTTCGTCAACTGGTGCCTCAACCAAGCGCGGTTTGACAAGGCCTCCTCCGAGATCAGCTGTGGAAACTGGATCACCGAGCTCAAGGGCATGGATATGTGGAAGGCCTCCGCCGCTTACGGCGGGAAATACGTTCCCCAGCCTGCCGACTTCATTTTCTTTGACTGGGACAAGACCAATCAGTGGTCGGATCATATCGGATTCGTACTCTACACCACCGCCACCCACGTACATACCATCGAGGGAAACGCCAACGATCAGGTCATGATCCGCTCCTACGAACTGGACGATCCGCAGATCATGGGATACGGCACACCGCCCTATGAAACGGGCGGCGAGACCACGCTGGATTACTCCTACGCATCGGGAATGCCTCAGGGTCTCTACGTGGTATCCGGCAACACCGCCAACCTCACCGATCGGCTGGGAAACAATCCCTTCTGCCCCGTGCCCCAGGGCTCGGCAGTCCGTCTGCACGCCGTCAAGGGCAACTACGTGCTGGTGTCCTACAACGGCAAGCGGGGCTATCTGCCCAAAAGCTGTCTGTATCTGATGTCCCGTGAATACACCCTGACCTACGATGCCAACGGAGGTCAGAAGGCTCCCGACGAACAGTACGTCACCCGCGGACAGGCCGCCTCGGTGTCGGAGGTGCTCCCCACCCTGGAGGGCGACCGATTCCTGGGTTGGTCGCTGGTTCCCTACAACCGCAAGGTGGATTATCGGGCGGGGGATCCCATCACGCTGACCACAAACACGGTTTTATACGCGGTTTGGGAGACCTACTCGGAGGAGTTGGCCCGCCAGGCATGGGGCCAAGGTCTGATTCCCGAGTACGAACGTCCCGACACCATCCGGAACAGCTCCGCGATCCTGCTGGGCAGCTTATCAGACACCGAGCTGTTCACCGACTGCGGGGACACCGACGTAACCCTCACCGTAGATGAGGAAGCAGGACGGGTGTTGGCCCTTTCCTCCACCGCATCCAGCCGTGATCCTTACGTGGTGCTTCCCTACGGAGCTCTTTGCCGCTCTCTGCGGTTGGCACCCGCCCAAGGGGAGGACATCGCCTACGTGGTCCTGCGGGTGAAGGATGTTTCCATGAGTAACGTGGCCTTGGAAATTTCCTGCAACGGGGGGCAATGTACGGCAGGTGCTCTGCTGAACGGCAAGAATAACTGGCAATACGCAGTATTTGATCTGACCGACGGCGAAATGACCGAGGCTTTGCAGACGATTCGCATTGACTGGCAGGGGGCCTCGGCCGAGGCGGAGGAGACCATGCTGATCGCGGATCTGTTCCTGGCCTCCTCGGAGGAGATGAAGGACGCGCTGGTGGAGGGGAAATACGTATATCCCGTCCAGGAGCTCTCGTCGTCCCATGAGCATCCGTCGCTGGATCCCTCCCTTGAGGAAACCGACGTAAAGGACTCTGTTCAAACCGAGGACCCCGAAACGCACGCTTATTCAGAGGACGATACCCGACCTTCGGCTGACTCCCCCGATGAGAACGAAACATCGGGTGGTGATTCCGCCGACACCCAACCCCAAAGCACGGGATGCGCTTCCATCCTGCGGACCTCCGCTTGGGTGGGTATGGTGCTGTTCGCCTGCCTCCCTGCGGTTTTTAAGAGAAAAGAAGATTGCCTTGAATAAGGAGAGCGTGCCTCCGGCGGCTTAAGGGCCTTTTACAAAAGGCCCTTAAGAATCCCAAAAACTTTCATAAAGGGACTATAGGGCTGCAAGAGAACACCAAGAGCCATAGAGGACATCACCATGGGGCCCCTCCCCCATTGGTATATATGAACGCACGCTCGTTCTCGTATTCAATGTTCTTAATTGTTAGAGAATAGTATGATTCCATACACAACAAACGCGCACGTCCCCCAAACGGGTCGTGCGCGTTTCTTTTTTGAAGGAGACAGGTCAGGACGGGATCAGGATCAGTTCCCGTCGGGCTGTCATGGCCGCGATACGATGCTCACAGGTATCCACCGCGACGATCCCCTGCAGGGTCTCCACGGCGGTATTCAGTTCCCCGCTTCCGCCTCGGATCACCACTTGACCGTTTGCGCGGACACAGAGGGTTGCCTCGGGCAGGCAGGCGATGGAGATGATGTCGGTCAGATCCTCGGTGTTGCACTGGCCCTTCCGATGGTCGCCCACCGTCAGAACTCGGCCGTCTGAGGTGAGGGCGGCGGTGTGGAATTCGCCTGCGGCGATCATCACCACGTCCTGCCAGTCGGCCACGTCGCATTGACCGTAGCGGTTATCACCCGTGGCGACACAGGTTCCGTCGGCCTTGACGGCCACGGTATGGCGGATGCCGCAAGCGACCCCGACAACATCCCGCCACGGGAGGGTACTGCACCGTCCGTCGGGATTCGCCCCCACCGCAAAGACTTGTCCGTCCGAGCGGAGGGCCACGGTATGGGTATGACCGCAGGATATGGCCTTCCAGGTGAAGTCCCGATTGGAGGCCTCCACGGATTCCAACTCCTTATTGAGGGAGCGGGTATCCGCTTGGCCTTCGGTGTTTCGCCCCGCCATGACGATGCGTCCGTCCGAAAGGATGACCGCCGAACGGTATGGACCTGCGGCCACTTGCACCGCCGTTTCATAGACGGCCAGATCCCGCTGTCCGCAATCGTTTGCACCGTCGGTATGGAGGAAGCCTTGCTCATCCAGGACCACGGTATGGGCCATCCCCACGGCAAATTTTCCGCGAAGGGCGCGGGCGGCTTCCGCGGATGACGAATAGACTGTTTCCCGCTTGTTTTCGATGACGGGGGCATTCGCCACGCCCTGATGCTCCCGAATCTCCTGCTCGATCCGTCGGCTGTACTGGCCGTATCCGTACAGCTGGCGCACGTCACGGAATAGGGCGAAATGAGCGGTAGCACTGCACTGGCGGTCCTCGTCCTCGCCGCAGGCCAGGAGGTGTCCGCTCTCAGACATGGCAACCAGGTGGCGGGGACCGCACTCCATGGCCATGATCTCCTGCCAGCGACCTGTTTCGGCCGCGCGGACCGCTGTTTTTCCGGGTCTGGCCATCTCACCCGTAAGGAGCACCCGTCCATCCACCGTCAGACCTGCGGCGTAGCCGTCGCCGCATCCGATGTCCACAATATTTTTCCATGCGGATACACGGCGCAAGTCCTCGGCCGAGCCTCCGACCGCCAGCACGCGGCCGCCGTAGCAGAGCCCCAAGGTAAAGCGCGGTCCTGCGGCAATGGCGCGGACTCCCTGCCAATCATGGGTAGACAGCGTGGGATGGGTGCTTTTCACGGTTCCGTCGCCGTACAGGCAGACCAGGTGGGTGGGAGCGGCGATGACTCGAATGGGTTTTTCCCAATCTCCGTTGATCAGCTCGCGGTCAAAGGGCGGGGTTCCCGCAATCAACAGTTTTCCTTCATGGGTCACACCCACGGTATAGCTGTCTGTGGTGGCTACACGGCAAACGCTGCTCCAGTCAGCAACATTTCCCTGTCCTTGGTCATTCCGACCGCAAAACAGAACGCTTCCCTCCTCGGTCACGCCGACCGAATGGTATTTTCCGGCCGCTACCGCTTTGACGTTCCGCCACGCAGACACGTCGGTACAGCCGTCCACGCGGTTTCCGTCGGCACTGACCCGGCCGTTTTCATGGAGAGCCAACACGTGGGCGTTGCCACAGGATACGGCACGGACACGGCCGCGGGTCCCGATCTCGGCAAACTCGGTGGTGGACAAAAGATTCCCTTCGGCGTTGATGCAGACCGTGATGCGTTTTCCGCAGGCCAGGCGGGGCTTATAACGCATAGCGTTGGCCAGGCGGACCTGGTAGGTACGGTCCAGGGCCAACATATCGTCCATATGCTCCCGACGGTCCGAGCTGTACTCGTCAAAATCCGCATACAGACTCCCGAAACGGTCGGTATTGCACTGACCGAAATGATTTTGGCCCAGGGCCAGCACGTGACCGTCACGGGTCAGAGCCAGGACGTGGGTCCCGCTGACTGTGCAGGCGATATATTGCCTGGTTTTGACCAGTTGATCCACCTCGTCCTCGGTGGAGACCAGCTGACCGTTGGCGGTTACCCCCCAAATGGTGTCGCGATGGGCCGCTACGCACACCAGATTCCGCCATTTTTCGGCCTTACGCGGCAGGCGGGCGGTGGAGAGCAGTTTGCCTTCTTCGGTGATGGCGTAGACATTGTTGCCCAAATAGTCGGTGAAGATGCCCGCCACGTTCTGCCAGGCTCGCACGGTGTAGCGCATGAGGCGGTGTCCGCCCACAATGTACACCTGGCCCGTCGGGGCCAGGCCCACCGTAAAGTTTTTCCCGCAGGCCACGTCGGTCACCGTGGGCCAGTTGGCAGTTCTGCATTGGCCGTGACGGTTGTCGCCGCCCACTACGGTATGGCCGTTACCCAGCAGGACCGCGATATTGGCACGGCCTGTGGACACGGCGCGGGCACAGGAGAGCATACCGACAAATCCGCGGTCGGCAGGACAGCGTCCCGCCATCCGCAGGGTCCCGTCCTCCATCAGAGCAACGATGTGATCCCGTCCGCAGGACAGGGCCATAACCCCCGACCAGGTGCGGGCTTCCTCCTGCCCCCAGCGGTTGGTCCCGGCGTAGACCGGCTTTCCGCCGGTATGCAGAGCCACGCTGAACTCGTCCCCGCATCCGATCATGCCCTTGCGGGCGCGGATACGCTGTTGGAGCCGTATGAGCTTGGTTTGATCGGTTTGGTGGTTGTTTTTCATACACTTCCTCCGATGGTGAATATGAGTGGGCCTCGGCGTTCATCCGCAGGCATCCGTCACGGGACTCAGCGGGCGAAATGAATGTCGGTATAGGCGTAAAAATTGCCGGGCTCGGTGACGCGGGCGGGAGCGTTGAAGCTGACCACGAAGGTGGGCAGGGCTCCGCGGGCCTCCTCGGGGACGCGGACCGTGACCTTGAGCTTATGGAAGCCCCTTTGCAGGATGCCGTCCCGATGCTGGGGATCGGGGACGCGGTGGTAGGCGGGCAGGAAGGTGGCGCGGCCCTCGGTCTGCATGATCACGTCACCGTCCAGCTCCACGGTGGTAGGCCAGATGCAGTTGCAGATCATGCGGGTCTCGCGGGTAACGGGCGGGGTACAGAGGGTAGCCTCGGCCACGTACACGCCGTCGGCGGAGGGCTGGGTAAAGCTGACCGTAGAGCCCGCCACCAGGGTGGTCTTGCCGTTCAGGATCCAGCGATTGGGGACCAACAGGGTGATGGGCAGGCGGTAGATCTTCCAACGGTCGCCGCAGTTGAGCCGCTTAATGGCCAGGACCACGGGGTAGACCCGATCCACGGGGACACTGTAGTAAGCGTTGGTGTCTGCCTTGATCGTGGGGCAGTAGAGCACCGACTCGCCGGGGGCGATGAGGATCTGAGCGGGCACGTCGGGGGCCAAGCCGTAGGGGCACTCCATCCGCGCCTCAATGGTCCAGAGCCAGTCGGTGTTGTTGGTCAGGGTGATCCGCAGGGTTTGGGGACGCTCGGGAGCCACGGTGGGATCGTTTTCCTCGTAGCGGACATCCACGCAGAAAGCCTCGGAGGGCTTGGCCCCCGCGGGCAGGGTGAAGTGCTGGACCGTTATATCCTCGTCTCTGCGGACGGCGACGTAGGTTTCGGTGTCCTCGCAGGCGAACTTTTGACCCAAGGTAATGCATCGGCGGGTCAGCTCGTCCAGGTCGGCGGGAATGCGGAAGCCGCGGACCTCGTCCGAGGCGGGCAGGGCCGTACCGATCAGGTTGACCAGCTTCTCGGGGATCCCCTCGCGACCGTACAGGATGCCCCACAGGGCACCGCAGGTGGCGGCTGTAGCGGCGGTGGCGCTCCCCAAACTCACGGTCTTGAGGATGGCATCCTCGATGTCCTTCCCCCACAGAAGTCCCGCCAGGGCAAAGGCGATGTTTTGGGGTGCGTCGGAGAAATTGATCTTGCCGTAGGCTGAAGTTACCGCCTCACGGGCCTCGGTCAGCTCGGCTCCCTGCTCGTAGCGGTCCAAGAGGAGGGCTACCGCTCCGCTGACGCGGGACTCGGCGG
>CAYRTP010000102.1:0-9186 GCA_964427175.1 uncultured Clostridium sp.
TAGTCTTGAAAACTTTTTGTTTTTTCAAGTGTCTACTCTAAGGGGATTATATCACATTGGGGCATCCTCGGCGGGGGAATTTTGGCTCATTCAGTTCCGACATATAAACCCTCTCAACGCCGCCTCCGCCGCCGCGCGTTGGGCCTCCTTGGCGGTTCGGGCTGACTCAAGGGCATCGACTACGGGACGGATGTGGGCTCCCAGGGCGTTCATCTCCTCCCTGGAGGTGGCGATTTGGTTCCGCACGGCGAAGTCGGTGAAAATGTTATCGAAGAATAGATCCAGGGTACGGGTTCCCTCCCCTACGCCCACCAAGGCGGGGAGGTCCCGCCCGCCCAGGTCCACGTCGCCCAGCTCGGCGGCGAAATCCTGCATATACTGCCCCAGCTTTTCCAGCAGGGCTTGGGCGGTGTCCAGGTGCTCATGCTTTTCCACGTCCGCCCAAAAATCGCCTCGGTAGCGGCCGACTCGGCCGATCAGGTCCGCTCCCGTCAGGCTGTAGGCCTGGTCCAGCTGATTGGAAATACCTTGGATGATGCCGATCACCCGACGGCCCTTCTCCAGGGCCTGGTCGATCTCCAAAAGCTCGGCTTCCGCAGTCTTGACCGCCCGCTCCAGCTCGGTCATTTTTTGAGAGAACTCGGTATCCTGCGCCATGCGCTTTTGCTGTTTCTCGCGGATCATGTCCTCCAGCTTTCGCTCGCAGTTTCCCAGCTTGCGAAGCTCGGCGGCCAGCTCGCCATACCGCTCACGGGCGTAGTTCAGCTCCCCCTTGACGGTCTCGTACCGCGCGGCGGCGGCCAGGGCCTCGGCCTCCTCCTGAGCCATTTTATCCGCCTTCCGCCCCGTGATGGTGTAGAGGATCAGGGCGGGGCTGATCCTTTGAAGGGTGGCCACATCGGCGTTTTCCAGGTCCAGTTCTTCGCGGCGGGACTCCTCCAGGCGGGTCAGACGGGCAACCTCCACCTCAAAGTGGGCCAGCCGGGCCGTCACGTACTTCTTGCGGCGGACCTGCTCCTCCAGCTCGGCTATGGCGGTATCGTAATCGAAATCCGCGGGACGGCGGATGGAATAATCGGCATCGTGGAACATGACAGCCTCCTTAAAATTTGATACAATAATTATATCACAAGTTCATGTGATTGTCAATACCATTTAGAAAAATTTTCACCGTAATTCCCTGCATACTGCGGGGGATCCCGGCGCAAACTACTCCCGAAAACACCATTTTGGGGGTATGTTTATGGAACAAGCAAATCAACAACCAAGTTCGAATTCCACCGCAGATCAGCAGAATACGAGCACGCAAGCGACGAAAACCGATACGGCTCCCGACACGATGCCCAACACGGGCGAGCAGAATTTCGACCAACTCATGGCCCGGTCGCCCAAGCTGTCCCCCTTTGCGGGGTGGCTGAAATGCCTGCGGAAGCCCGCGCTGTCCATGGAGTATTCCTTTCAGAAGCGGCACGTTCCCGACCTGGACAACGACGTGCAGGGAGCCAACAAGCCAAACGGGCAGGGCAACCAAGGCTCCACCCACCCCAGCGGGCAAAATTCCGACACCATGAGTGTCCGCGGGGGCTTTACCATCCGCTACTTCGATTTCGCCCTGGGGGTGGTCGGCCTGGCCATCGCGGGGTGCCTCATGAAGGGGTGCGGGTGCTTGAAGCGGAAGATGTTTTGATTATCAATCTAATAAAATATTGAATCGTACCCGGGTAGAGTCATCCTGAGCGGAGCGCGTGCAAAGCACCGCGGAGTCGAAGGATCTCTTATCAGAGGAGAAGATCCTTCGACTACGCCGCGTTGCGGCTCCGCTCAGGATGACCGTTAACTCTATTTCAAGGTTTTGTCAAGGATTCGTATAACGTCAAAACACCACGGAGATTTTTCCGTGGTGTTTTGGTTGTTCCCTTTCCAAGCGTGATGTCACGGACTCTCACTCGCCAGGTAGTCCAACAGGGCTTGCCCTTCCTCGCACAGAGACAGTGCCTGAGTTGCGGTACTGACGTACATATTGGGGTATTCAAACTCCGCGCTCCAATCGGCCTCCTCGATACGCTCGGAGAAGCGCAGGACCATGATTTTTCCCAAAACTGCCTTGGCGTACAGTTCGGTATCGGTGCAACCCTCCACGATCATGTCATAATGACGCAGGGAATTCTCAATTTGCTCCTCAAAATACGCTCGGCTTGGCTGAGCTGAGCGGAGCTCATCGAACGCAAGCTGATATTCCGCGAACGCCAGCCACTCCAGATAGTAAAAGTCCTTTGGATAAGCCAACGTCGCTTCCCTGGCCCACCAGTAGCTACGGCCATGATCCTGACCGTTTCTGTATTTTTGCAGGGCCGCGTTGTATTTCTTCCTGGACAGATCCCTGTCCTCCTCAGCGATACCCAACAGCTCGTCCGCGCTGACGTGGAACAGCTTGGTCAGCGGCGCGATCAAGGACAGGTCGGGACAGGATAAACCGCATTCCCATTTTGAAACGGCTTGGTAGGACACGCAAAGATACTCGGCCAATTTCTCCTGGGTCATGCCGTGCTTTTTACGCAGGGACTTGATTCTTTCGCCAATGGTCATTCAGATCACTCCTTAAACATATTGAATCCGGATTCTGATATGATTATAGCATACGGCAGGCTTAAAATCAATAACTTGTTTATTGAAAAGACCGCAACCTGTAGTTGAACGCGGGGGCCGCGTAAAAAAGGGCGTGCCCGCGGGCACGCCCTTTGACGTTACGCTTTTATGTGATGCGTTTACGCATCGGCGTTTTTCTTCCCCACCCACTTCTTCCAGGGCAGGGCGATGGCAACGCCCACCAGCATGAGAGCCAGCCAAATGAGCACCACCTGCTCCCAGGGCCAGGCCTGCTTCTCAATGAGGAAGGGGAAGACGATGTTGGCGGTGGCCGCCGCCATGTAGCTGAGGAAATCCAAAAATCCCGTCACGCCCGACACGATGCCCGTGTCCCGCAGGCTGGGGCAGTAGCGGCTCCACAGCATGGTGGCCGCGCCGTTGGAGGACATGATGGAGAGGACGATGAGCACGACGTTGACGTAGGGAATCGACACGAAATAGGTCAGGGTAAAGCCCACCGCCGCGCTGGAAAACATGAGGAGGACCGTCTTGTCCATGCTGTGCTTCATGAGCTTCTCGTAGACGAAAATCACGATGAAGGAGCCGCAGGAGATGAACAGGGACATGACCGTAAAGGTCAGGGTGGCCCGCTCGGAGCCCAGCTCCAGCCGCTCGGCAAAGTAGGTGGGGAGCCAGAACATCACCGAGGTCCGCACCACGCCCGTCAGAATGGAGACCAGGCAGAATTTGACGATCTGACGGTCAAAGAGCATCCGAATGCTTCCCTTTTCGCCGCTGTTTTGGGGAGACTTCTCCCGCTTGAAGCGGCCGTAGGTGATGATCCCCTTGCGCTCGAAGATCGTAAAGGCGGTAAACAGAGCGATGGACATGGTGATGAGCACCATACTGCTGACGGTGAACACGCTCTGCCAGGCCAGGAAGGTGGCCAGCAGTCCCGCCGAGGGAGAGCCGAAATAGGAGGCGAAGGTATAGCCCAGGGAGCATCGCGTGGTGTAGGGCATTTCGGTATTCTCGGAGACGATCTTGGTCATGGGACCGTAGATCATGGCCAGGAAAAAGCCCGTGGCACCGTAGGCGATATAGGCGGCTACGGGGATCTGGCCGTGGACCTCGCTCGCCAGATTGAAATGGGCGAACAGCAGATTACAGATACCCGCGCAGAAAAGCCCCACGCACATCATGTATTTGGCCTTGATCTTATCACCGATGGCACCGTTGATGAGCTGGCCCACCGCGTAGGTGTAGAAGTAAATGGAGGAGGCAAGACCGATGCCGTCCTTGGTAAAGCCCTGGGCCTGCATGGCAGGGGTCACGGTGGAGAGGATGTTCCGCGCCAGATACACCGCCAGATAGGCCAAAAAGCACATACTTCCGATCTTGATCGCTTTTTTTGCATTCGCCGTCATGTTGGTTTCCTTTCTTTGGCAAATTGCGCCATATGAAAGTATAAACCATACGGGGGGATTTGTCAAGTGGCTTCTTCGACAAAAACGGTCCACCTTTTGGGGGTATGTTCTGTTCCCTATGAAAGAACGTCCGGAGACGGTCATCCTGAGCGGAGCGCGCGCAACGCGCCGAGAAGTCGAAGGATCCGTTTTCATGGAGGAGATCCTTCGACTCCGCCGCGTTGCGGCTACGCTCAGGATGACCGTTAGACCGTTAGAGCGTTAGACCGTTAGACGATTAAGCCGCTACCCGATTCAGCTCAGCCTCTCCCGCATGAAGGCCATGATCTTTTTTTCCTCGCGGGAGACCTTGACCTGGGTGAGTCCCAGGAGGTCGGCCACCTGCTGTTGGGTCATATCGCGGTAGTATCGAAGAAGGATGATCTTCTTCCAGGTGGGCGGAAGCTGGCCGATGACTTGAGCCAAGGCGATCTTGTCCATACGGCGCGCCATGTCGTCGGCCTCGGCACGGTCGGGGATGACCGCTCCCAGCTCGGGAGAGTCCTCGCCGTAAGCGTTATCCGACAGGGAGGTGATCGGAGACATGGCCTCCAGGGCCATGGCGGCTTCCTCCACGCTGACCCCCACGGTGGCGGCCAGCTCACCCACCGTGGCCTCCCGTCCCTCCTCGGCGGCGATGCGGGACTTCTCCCGCATGAGGAGCATCCCCGTATGGCGGGTACCGCGGCTGACACGGATCAGCCCGTCATCCCGCAGGTGACGGCGGATCTCGCCCACGATGAGGGGGACGGCGTAGGTGGAAAAGGCGGTACCGCGGGACACGTCAAAGCTGTGGATGGCCTTGATCATCCCCATGGTCCCGATCTGCATCAGGTCCTCAAACTCGGTGCCCCGATCGCGGAATTTCACCGCTACCGTCCGCACCAGGCCCATGTTGTCCAGCACCAACCGCTCCATGGCGGTCTCGTCCCCCTCCTGGGCCAGCTTGACCAGGGCGATGTTTTGCGAAAAGCGGGGGTCGGCGGAGGGCTCGGGGGAGGCGGGCGTAATAGCGGTCTCCTCGGTGCCCTGCTCGGCGGTATTGCCGTTTATATATCCCAAAACGTCCGATTCAGTCATGGTGTACCTCCTGTGATGGGGTGAAGATCGGTTACACCGATTTTCGTTTCCCTATGTACTAAATCCGACCCCGCTCCGAGAGCTTTTTGAACATGACCACCGTGGTTCCCTTGCCCGGCTTGGAGGTGACGCGGAGGGCATCGGTGAAGCTCTCCATGACGGTAAAGCCCATACCGCTCCGCTCACCCGCGGCATCGGTGGTGTAGAGGGGCTGGCGGGCCTGCGCTACGTCGGGGATGCCGCAGCCCTTGTCCTTGATCTCGATCTTGACGGCGCGGCCCGCCAGGATGCTGACCGTCAGGGATATGGTCCCCGTCCCGTCGTAGTGGCGGTAGCCGTGGACGATGGCGTTGGTCACCGCCTCGGAGACGGCGCACTTGATGTCGGCCACCTCGGTGACCCCGGGGTCCAGCTGGGAAACGAAGGCCGCCACGGCCGCGCGGGCCATGCCCTCGTTGACCGACAGGGCGGGGAGCTTGATCTGAATCTTATTCAATACTTCCTTGGAAAACACGTTGCCTCGGCTCATGCGTCCTTCTCCTTTCCGACCGCCGCGACGGCCTGGGCCGTTGCGGGGGATCTTCTGCGTTTGCGTGGGGTAGGTTCCCGCAGGGGACCGTCCCGTAACGCGGTCTCCCGCGATGCGGGATGGGACTCGGTACGGCGGCGGGGGGCGGGAGCCTTCAGAGCGGCTTGTCCGCCTGCGGAAGCTTGTCCGCCTGCGGGGTACTCGATGCGGACCATCCGCTCCATACCCGCCAGGGTGAGGATGGAGCGGATCTCGGGGGAGGGGTTCCAGACCACCATCTCCCCGTCCAGCTCCTTCATGACCGAATACCGCCCCATGATGAGCCCCAGCCCCGAGGAGTCCATGAAGCTGACGGCAGACAGGTCCAGGATGAGCTTTTGGGGACGCTTTTCAAAGAGCACCCCGTCGATGCCCCGACGGATCTCCGAGGCGGTATGATGGTCGATCTCCCCCCGCACGTGGATGGACAGGATGCTCCCCGCCGCGTCGCAGAGAAACCGCGCACGGTCCCGGGGACTGTGATCGTTTTTGGTTGGCATGGGTTTTGGGTTCCTTTCTTTTGAGTGACAAGTGACGAGTGACAAGATACGATCGAGCGGAGTCTTCCATCTCCGCTTGTCACTTGTCGTTTGTCACTTGTCACTTTCTTCTGCCCATAGTATAGCACAGCCCCCGCGCAAAGGTTGTCGCTTTGCGCGGGGGTTGATAATTTTTTTGATTATTGGGTGGCGTTGGTTTCGGCGGTGGGGGAGTAGGTTACCAGTTGGAATTCAAACATTTCGTACACTTCATCAAGTGGTACTGTAGGTACACCATAAGCCCGTTGGAACCAGACTTCAAAAACATATCCTTGAATTCCAAGAAGCCAATGACCCCAATAATCAATTGCATCGTTTTGGGGATCAAATTGATACTCGGGGGATTCTACAAAGTATTCATACGCAGTTGGGGACAGAAGATATTCAACCTCGATAACATTTCTCTCGGGCCCACTCTCAATCGGTTCTTCCCCGATCGGGCAAAAGAAGTAGCGTACATCAGCATAGTAGTTCTCTATACGCAAGAGCCTCAAGTTCCCTTTAGCCACGGGCACCATCAACGATATTTGCTGTACACTATTCGGACTAATACCATCACTTTCTCTATACTTTTTTTCCCACATAGCCTGCAAATACTGCTCTACCTCTGCATACTCGGCAGGTGCTATGCAAAATTGATATTCGTTTTCTGCATTGGAGGGCTCTGTTTCTGTTGTATCTGGGATTACATCCCCTTTTACGTCCGTAGTCACATTCTCTGCTGTATTTTCCGTCTTATCCGTTGTTTGCTCGTGGAACTGCCCTGTGGTCATGTCTTCGACATTCGGTTTCGCCGCTTGACAAGCACTCATACTGCAGGATAAAATCATGCACAAAATCAGAATGATGGTTTTTCTCATCATGCGCTCCTCCTTTCATAGGGATATGGTGGATCATTTTTTTGATTATTGGATGGCGTTGGTTTTTAACCATACATCAATTTATATCAATGAGCAAACTTGCCGCGTCGCTAAAAAAGTCTCCTTCATCATTTATTACCATATAAATATTGGCTAGATACTTTAAATAAAATTTACCGTCTTGAAGTCGGGTTAAAAGAACATCGCCGATCTCATACGTACAGGTGTATTTTTCAATCACAGACCTGTAAATATTCGACACTTTATGTTCGACAGCCGCCATCACTTCTTCTTCATCATAATCCGGAACACTGATGCCATCCATACCGCCTAACATATCCGAATTAAAGCTCAAGAGCCTTCCCCTTTGGCCGATTCTCACACTAATTCTTTCGGCGGTTTTCATATTTCCAATATATCGGTAGAAGGTGAAAAGATAATTGCCATAAGAAAAATCAGTCGATACCAACTCGTATGATCCGGAGACGGCCAAAACCCGGTACATAAATTTTTCGGCAATCGCTCTACATTCATCCTCCGAAAGGATTGGGCCATCCGCTTCATTCTCTTTATATGAGGCCGATATATATTTGACCAATCTTCCCGTATCTGGCGAAATGCTGATTTCCTCTATTCCCGGGACATTTGGGTTTTCCATTGTATAGTGTAACTCGTCATCTTGGTAATACGGTGATTCGGTTCTGTGACTATAGATTCCGTTGAACATCACATCGCCAAACTGATATGAGACCTCATTTTTTTCCGGTTGATACATGGAATCATCCTGCCAGCTTAAATCAATATCACTTGTATGATATATTGTCAACGGGACACCCGTATCATTCAAAGCTCCGTTAACCTCCCATACTTGAACGGAAGGCGTGTATGCAGGGTCATACGTTAATGTTTTACCGGGCATTGTCAGATTTACATCAGTTTCTCCATCTGTTGCTTCTTCATGCTGTGCAGCTGTTTCACCTGCTGTCGTTTCTTCGTATGTCGGTTCGGCCGTAACAATCGGTTCGGTTTCTTGGGTGATCGTTGCCGAGGATGGGTTTGTATTTTCGCCTTGAGAGTTTATTTGACAACTATACAAACAGATCAATCCCGATATAAACAGAAAGCCCCAAAGAACTATTTTTTTCTTTTTCATTGTTCATTACCTCCTTCAATAGGAAAAACCGTGGCAGATTGAATTGTCGTCGGACTATCATAAGACGTGTTCGATAACCTGATTCTGTAGGGGCGGCCATTGGCCGTCCGCGTACTCTCCCATATCTCACATGGCGGACGAGCGATGCTCGCCCCTACATCAGCGAAACCGTTATCGAGCACATCTATAGATGTTTTTTATCATGCGCCCTTCTTTTGTGGCAATATCGCTCGCAATTCCAAAATAATTATACCATATTTTGTCCATTTTGTCAATATGCCGTTCTGCAAAAAGAGAAGCCCCCCGAAGGGGGCTTCTCAAATCATGCAAAATTACTGCTGTGCGGCAATGATCTTATCCTGCACGTTCTTGGGCACGATGTCATAGCCGGTGACCTCGTAGTCGAACCAGCCGCGGCCCTGGGACATGGCGCGGAGGGAGATGGGGTAGTCAGCCAGCTCGGACTTGGGAGCCATAGCCTGGATGGTGGTGTAACCAACCTTACCCTCGTAGGGGTGCATACCCATGACGCTGCCGCGGCGCTTGTTCATGTCGCCCATAACGTCGCCCACCAGAGAATCGGGAACCGTGACGGTCAGATCGCCCACGGGCTCCAGCAGGACGGGAGCGGCCAGCTCCAGGCACTTCTTGTATGCCAGGTTCGCGGCGGTCTTGAAGGACATTTCGTCCGAGTCAACGGCGTGGTAGCTACCGTCGTAGAGCTCAGCCTTGAGCTGAACCAGAGGATAACCGGCGGCACCCTTCACCATAGCGTCCTCAAGGCCCTTCTGGACGTGAGGAATGAAGTTCTTGGGCACGGAACCGCCCACGGTGGCATCCACGAAGGTCAGACCCTCGTCCTCGCCGGGAGCGAAGCGGATCTTGACGTGACCGTACTGACCGGAACCGCCGTTCTGCTTCTTGTGCTTACCTT
>CAYRTP010000103.1:0-9164 GCA_964427175.1 uncultured Clostridium sp.
TGGGACGACCACAAGACCGAGAGCGGGATGTACCGCCAGCTCTGCGGCTACGACGGCATGGAGTATTCCATCTCGGGGGACGGCCTGCGGCCCACCATCAACTCCTATATGTACGCCGACAGGATGGCACTGGGGACTCTCGCTGAGCGGCGGGGGGATCCCGAGGCCGCGCGCGCTCACCGTCAGGCCGCCGAGACCCTCCGCGGACAGATCAACGAGGTGCTGTGGAACCCCGCCATCGGGATGTACGGCGTGATCTCGGACGAGGGCGAGCCCCAGAACGTCCGCGAGCAGATCGGCTACATTCCCTGGATCTACGGCATCCCCACCGAGGGGCGGGACGAATGCTTCCGCAATCTGCTGGATCCTGCCTGCTTCCTGGCTCCCTTCGGTCTGCGGACGGCGGATGCCTCCCATCCCGACTACCGCAAGCCCTTCCACCACGAGTGCCTGTGGAACGGTCCCGTTTGGCCCTTTGCCACCGCCCAGACATTGACGGCGGCGATCCGCTATCTGCACACCGCCGCGCACCCCGTGATCTCCAAGGAGGAGTTCATGGGTCTGCTTCTGACCTACGCCTACTCCCACCGAGAGACAGACGGCTCTCCTTACCTGGACGAGAACATGGACCCCGACACGGGTATTTGGCTGGCGCGGGAGATCATGCGGGGCTGGAGCGGCCAGGAGATCACGAGAGGTCAGCACTACAACCACTCCTCCTTCATCGACCTGGTCATGACGGGAATCTGCGGCATCCGTCCCACGGCGGGGAACCGCTTGGTGATCCATCCCCTGGGTACCTCCCTGGATTGGTTCTCGGCCGAGGACGTGGGGTATCACGGCCACAGACTGGACATCCGCTGGGACAAGTCCGAGGGGCTGTCGGTCCTGGTGGACGGGACCCGCAGGTACGCCTGCGGTGCGGATGGAGACGTCATGGTGGAGATCATCCTGGACTGACGAACAGAAACAAACCCAACATATATATAAAATAGGAGGTTTTCAAATGAATTTCAAGAAAATGCTGGTTGCCCTCGGTATAGCCGCGGCAACCCTGGGTATGGTGTCCTGCAACGAAGCAATTGCCCCTGCGGGTCCCGTGGACTCGTCAACCCCCTCGGAGACCTCGGAAGCCGAGGACTTTATGGACCCCGCAAACCCTGTGATCTACCTGGAGCCCGGCGCAGAAGACGGCAGCGGTACCAAAGCAGAGCCCTACGGGGACATTCTGGACGCTGTCGCCAAGGCGAAGGAGCTGGGCTTGGCAGGTGCTGAACACATTACGCTGAAATTCGGTGCGGGGGATTACTCCTTGACCGAAACCTTGACTCTGAAAGGGGAGGATTTCGGCGGGGCATCCCTGGAAATGATCTGTGAGGATCAGGGAAAGGCCATTGTCGGTGCCTGGTTGCCCGTTACCGATTTTACCGAAACCGAGGTGAACGGTGTCAGGGCTTGGGTGGCCGATATGCCCACGCTGGGCGGCGAAACCGTGTATTCGCACCAGTTTTTCAGCGCGGACTACGAAAGACTCCAGCGTCCCCGTTATCCGGAGGAGGGCTTTTTACAGAATGAGTTTGTCACCAATGAGAATCGGGACAAATTGAATTGTGCGGATTTTATTTTCCACGGCGGTGAAAATATCACGAATGATGCCTTCTATTTCTTTGAGGGCGATATCCCGGAGAATCTTACCCGCTTGGGCGACGTTCAAATGCGTATGTTCCATTTCTGGAATGATGAAACCCTGACCATCAAAAACATTGATTACGAAAATAACCTGATGGAATTTACAACCGCCTCCTGGATGCATCTGGTTGACAATCATGGTTCGGAGGGAAGAGTGGGGGGAAGATATTTTCTGGATAACGTGTATGAATGTCTGAATACTCCCGGGGAAGTATATGATGACAGAGAGAGCGGTAAGCTTTATTACATCCCGCGTACGGAGGATCGTATCGAAGATTTTACAATCTTCGCATCGACCATTGACACGTTACTGATCATTGACGGCATGAACGGAACCGCCGAAAAAGATGCCCTTACCTTAAAGAACGTGGGATTTGTGGGCAGTGATTGGAATAATGTCACCCGAAGTGCCGCCCAGGCCGCCGCTGATGTTTCTGCCGCCATTCAACTCTCCAACAGCTCGTACATCACGTTCGAAAATTGCACCTTTGACCATATCGGCAATTACGCGGTGCAGATCACGACCGGCGTGCATCACGTGATCTTTGACCATTGCTCTGTGTCGGATATCGGGGCAGGAGGCTTCCGGATCACGGGCGTGAATGCCGTTCCCGTGACGGAGGCGGTCCCCCACGATATTACCATCACCGATTGCACCATCAACGGGTACGGTCGGGTATTCCGATCCGCCATCGGTGTTTTCGTCCAGTATGCTCACGATTGTACCATTTCTCATAACGAGATCTCCGACGGCTACTACTCGGGTATATCGATCGGTTGGATCTGGGGATACGGCGATCACGCTACGTCGAATCTTCTGGTGGAAAAGAATCATATCCATCATATAGGCCAAGGGCTTCTCTCGGATATGGGCGGTATATACAGCCTCGGTGTTCAGCCCGGAACCACGATTCGGGAAAATCTGGTCCACGATATCCAAACCTATGAGTTTGGATACGGCGGTTGGGCTTATTACACCGATGAAGGTTCCTCCGGCATTCTGATCGAAAAGAATATCGGCTACAACTGCTCCGATTCCGTGTACCACCACCATTATGGAGCGAATAATATCGTGAGAAATAATATTTTCGCTTTCGGTAAGAACGGGTGTGTGAAATTAGGCAAGGTTGAAGATCACGTTTCCTTCCATCTCGAAAGAAATATCCTGATCAATGATTATGCGCCGATCTATTTCTCCAATGGCGATGATAGCTTTACGGATGACTCGAACCTGATGTGGGACTATGCGCTTGACGGGGGAGTGATCAGCCAAAAAGATACTTTTGAAAAATTCGGAGGTATGGAACGGCGTCTTGAGTACGCGATCCGGACAAGCTCTAAGCAGCTTGTGGAGAAAGGATTCTACAAAAATGCCGTGGTCGCGGATCCTCTTTTTTCAGACCCGCTCAATGGGGACTTTACGCTTCCCGAAAATTCTCCCGCGTGGGATATCGGATTTGAGCCCATTGATGTCAGCGACGTTGGTCCTCGTCATTAAGTACCCTTTTGCGGGGAGCCGCTGACTTGATCGAATCCATCCGTTTTGCATCATCTAAATAAAATTAGAAAGGATCCGCCATGAAACAAACCTTCCTGCGCGTGACGGCCCTGGCCCTCACGCTGGTGACGCTCCTGTCCCTGTGTGTCTTCCCCTGCGCCGCCGAGGAGGACGAGATCACCATCCTGTTTACCCATGACCTCCACTCCCACCTGCTCCCCTCGGCAAACGAGGAAGGAGACGGGGAGTACGGCGGCTACGCCCGCCTCATGACCTTGATCCGCCAGCAGAAGGCCCTGGACTCCGAGGCCATTCTGATCGACGGCGGCGACTTCTCCATGGGCTCTCTGTTCCAGACCGCCTATGCCACCTCGGCTATTGAACTGCGGATGATGGGGGCCATGGGCTACGATGCCACGACCTTCGGCAACCACGAGTACGATTACCTCCAGGCGGGGCTGAAATCCATGCTGAACGTGGCCGCCGACTGCGGGGATCCCGTTCCCCCCATCCTTTGCGCCAACTACTGGCCCCCGCGGAGGGTCAGGAGGGATACGATCAGACCATGTGGGACGCTCTGGACAACTACGGAGTCAAGGACTACATGATCCTGGAGCGGGGCGGGGTGTACTACGTCCTCTTTGGCATCTTCGGCATTGATTCCCATGACTGCGCCCCCAACTCGGGTATGATCCTGGAGGATCCCATTGCCGTGGCCCAAGAGACGGTGAACGCCGCCGTCCAGGATTGCAAGGATCAATTCGGCGCGGAGCCCATCGTCATCTGCCTGTCCCACAGCGGTACCGAGGACGGCAAGGGCGAGGACTACGAGCTGGCCAAGGCGGTGGAGGGCATCGACCTCATCATCTCGGGCCACACCCACACCACCCTCCCCGAGCCCATTGTGGTAGGGGATACCGTCATTGCCTCGGCGGGAGAGTACGGCCGCTATCTGGGCGTGGTCAAGCTGACCCGTGAGGGCGCGCTCAAGAGCTACGAGCTCATCCCCGTGGATGAGAACGTGGCGGAGGACCCCGCCATTGCCGCCCTGGCCGAGGGCTACAAGGCCTCGGTGGAGGCAGACTACCTCTCCAAGTACGGCTTTACCTTCGACCAGGTGCTGGTCAACAACCGCTACAAGTTCGACACGGTGGACGAGGTGTACGACACCCAACATGAGTCCACCCTGGGCAACCTGTTTGCCGACGCTTACAAGGCGGCGGTGGAGTCTACCACGGGTAAGAAGGTGGACGTGGCCCTGACCGCCGCGGGTGTTATCCGCGCCTCCATGCCCATCGGGAACGTGACGGTGTCCGACGTATTCAACGCCGCCTCCCTGGGTGTGGGCACCGAGGGTGAGCTCATCGCCATCTACGTCACGGGTAAGGACCTGAAAAACGCCATCGAGCTGGACGCGTCGGTCCAGCCTCTGATGAACACCGCCCAGCTCTTTATGTCGGGTGTGGAGTATTCCTTCAATACCAACCGCATGATCTTCAACAAGGTGGACTACGCCATGCTGAAGAATGAGGACGGTACCCTTTCGGAGATTCAGGACGATAAGCTCTACCACGTGGTGGCGGGTATGTACATGGGGCAGATGCTGGGCTCCGCCGAGGAGACCTCCATGGGTATCCTCACCATCACCCCCCGCGACGAGCAGGGCAACCCCATCGCCGTGGAGGACCTGGTCAACTACGTGGTCAAGGACGAGAATGGCAACCCCGTCAAGGAGTGGTACGCCATTGCCACCTACCTGGACGGCATGGGCGGGGAGATGGATTCCCGCTACGAAAAGCCCGACGGACGCAAGGTGGTCTACGCCAGCCTGAATCCCGTGAATCTGCTCCGAAACGCCAATATCTTCACCTACGTTGTGCTGGCGCTGATCGTGATCCTGCTGGCGGTGATCGCCCTGGTTGTGGTCAAAATCGTCAAGCGGGCGCGGAAAAAGTAAAGACTTTATATATGTATTGACAAATTCGTATTCCTGTGCTATACTAAAGGGAGATACCGAGGGGTATCTCCCCCATTTTTTTACAAGGAGATTCATCGACCATGAAAAAACGCATCCTTGCCGCCATCCTGGCCGCGCTCATGCTTCTGCCCGCCACGTCCTGCGCTACGGACGGGGACGCTACCGACACCACTGCCTCTGAGCAGACCGCCGCCGTCACCGAGGCGGATACCGCTTTCTTCCCCGATATTGAGAAAAAGGACTACGAGGGGGAGACCTTCCGCATCATCGCCTGCGCTTCGGTGGGCGGCTGGTACTACGCCGAGGAATACAAGAATGAGTCGGGCAACACCGGCATCCTCAACAACACCATCTACGAGATGAACACCCTGGTGGAGGAGTATTTGGGTGTGGAGCTGGAATTTCAGGAGGGTGGTGACAACATCTACAACACCGTATACCCCTTCATGATGTCGGGAGACGACACCTACCAGCTCTGCGCCAACCACGCTCACTACGATACCCCCAACTTCGTCACCACCAAGACCGCCCTGGACTTCTATGAGCTGGATGCCCTGGACCTGGATCAGCCCTACTGGAACGCCGAGGTCATGGATACCCTGTCTATTAACGGCCACGCTTACGTGGGCTTCGGTGACATCTGCTATCAGAACTTCAACGTCTTTTACTGCAACAAGGATATGCTGGAGGACGTGAACCTGGAAGTACCCTACGCCGAGGTCCGCGAGGGCAAATGGACCCTGGATAAGCTGGCCTCCATGACCTCGGGCCTCTATCGGGACAACGGCGACGGTCTGCGGAACAATCTGGACGTTTACGGCTACGCGGGCACCTGGAACAGCGTTGGCTCGGGTATGCTCCAGGCCGCCGACATCTTCGTGCTGACCAAGAACAGCGACGACGAGTTTGAGCTCTCCCTGTACGGCGACCGTTTGGTGGAGATGTACGACAAGCTCTTCCGCTGGACCCAGGACGAGAGCACCTGGGTATGGGCTTTCGCCGCCCCTGCTGAGAAGGTCACGAATTTCAAGGCAGGACAGGGTTACTTCACGGGCGGGTCCCTGAATACCGAATATCTGGATTCCGACCTCCGCGTGGGCATTCTGCCCCTGCCCAAGTATGACGAGGCCCAGGAGAACTACCGCCACGTCAACTGGGGCAATAACCTGGTGGTTCCCACCACCGTCAAGAACCGCGAGATGGTGGGTGAGGTCCTGGAGCTGATGGCCTTCTACACCAGCACCATGGTACTGGAAAAATACTACGATGAGGTGCTCCAGCTTCGGGTCTCCGAGGCTCCCGATGACCGTGATATGGTTGTCCTGGTGTACGATACCGCCGTATTCGATCCCGCCATCACCTTCAGCGACGGCAACACCCAACTGTGGAATCTCATCCACATCATCTACGGCTGTGTTCTGGACGGCAACGCCAACATCGCATCCTACTATCAAAAGAATGCCAAGGGTGCCGAGAAGTGGCTGAGCAATTTGATGAAAAAGCTGAAATAAAAGGAGATTGACCATGAAAAAACGTATTCTCGCCGCCATCCTTGCCGCACTTATGCTGCTGCCCGCTACCGCCTGTGCTTCGGAGGGGAAGGACACTTCCGACACAACCGCCGCTTCGGATCAGACCGCGGTCGTCACCGAGGCGGAGACTGCCTTTTTCCCTGCTATTGAGAAAAAGGATTACAAGGACGCTACCTTCCGCATCATCGCCGCTTCGGGTGAGGGGCAGTGGTACTACGCCGAGGAGTACAAGAACGAGTCGGGCAACACCTCGGTCCTCAACAACACCATCTACGAGATGAACACCCTGGTGGAGGAGCATTTGGGGGTGAAGCTGGCCTTTGAGTACGGCGGTACCACCATCTACAACACCGTCTCGCCCACCATGATGGCGGGGGACGATACCTACCAGCTCTGCGCCACGGGCTCCCACTTCGATACCCCCGACTTCGTCACCACCAAGACCGCCCTGGACTTCTACGAGCTGGATGCTCTGGACCTGGATCAGCCCTACTGGAACGCCGAGGCCATGGAGCAGATGTCCATAGGCGGCCACGCCTACGTGGGCTACGGTGATCTTGCCTCCCAGGGCTATTACATTTTCTACTGCAACAAGGATATGCTGGAGGACGTGGGGATGACGGTCCCCTACGCCGACGTTCGTAATGGCACCTGGACCTTTGACAAGTTCGCCTCCATGACTGCGGGCCTCTATCAGGACAACGGCGACGGCCAGCGCAACAACCTGGATATTTTCGGTTTCGCGGCCTCCTGGGACGGCCTGGGTACCAGTATGCTTCAGTCCGCCGATATTTTCGTGCTGAACAAGAACAGCGACGATGAGTTCGAGCTGGCCCTGTACAGCGACCGCCTGGTGGAGATGTACGATCAGCTCTACCGCTGGACCCAGGACGAGAGCACTCAAATCTGGGAGTACGCCGCCCCCGAGGAGAAGATCGTGGACTTTACGGCCGGTCAGGCCTACTTCACGGGTGGCGGTTTGGGCACCCAGTACCTGGATACCGAGCTTCGCGTGGGCATCCTGCCCCTGCCCAAGTACGACGTGGCCCAGGAGAATTACTGCCACCTCAACCGCGGCCACAACCTGGTGATCCCCACCACGGTCCGTAACCGCGATATGATCGGTGACGTTCTGGAGCTGATGGCCTTCTACTCCCGCACCATGGTGCTGGAGAAGTATTATGACGAGGTGCTCCAGCTCCGGGTCTCCGAGGCACCCGACGACCGTGATATGGTGGTGCTCATTTACGACACCGTGGTATTTGATCCCGCCATCACCTTCTGCCCCGGCAGTGCCCAGCTGTGGGAGCTTACCCACACCACCTATAGCTGCATCCTGCAAGGCAACGCCAACGTCACCTCCTACTATCAGCGATACGCCAAGGCCGCCGAGAAGTGGCTGGGTAACATGATGAGGAAGCTGTCCAGGTGAGTCGGGCTTTGGCTTTGGATAATCTGTTCAAGGAACCCGACACGCGCGGATTTTGTCTTGACAAAAATCACCAACTATGCTATACTTATGGGAGATACCGAGGGGTATCTCCCACTTCTTTTTTGAAAATTGCCTGTCCGCCCCCGACGGGAGGCGGGCAGAATCCACGGTCAATTCGGAGGACGACACCATGACAAATACCATGAACCATCCGACCGCCTTCGTGTGGTCGCCCATCGAGATCACCCTGCAGAGCTCGGTGGCCTACGAAAACCCCTTCACCGCCACCGAGATCGACGCGGTGTTCACCCATGCCGACGGCACGCGCATCACCCTTCCCGGCTTTTGGAAGGGCGGAGATGCGTGGGCGGTCCGTTTTACCCCCGTACAGGCGGGCGAGTGGACCTACACGGTCACCTGCAAGGACCCCGCCAACACGGGGTTGACCGCTGACGGCACCATCACCGCCGCTGAGTCCGTAGGGGACACCGAGCTGTCCCGACGGGGCTTTGTCACCTCGGTCAAGGGTCAGCGGTACTATCAGTACGCCGACGGTACCCCCTTCTTCTGGCTGGGAGATACCAACTGGCAGGCCTTTACCAACGTCTCCACCAAGGTCTGCAATTACCCCGGATGCGGGTGCGGCAGTCAGTTCAAGCACATGGTGGATGACCGCGTAGGGAAGGGATTCACCGTCTATCAGACCTACTTCGTTCCCGAGAGCGGCAACGGGGAGAAGCCCCTGTGGCTGGACTCCGACTTCCACCACCCCGACGTGGAGCTGTTCAATGATAAGATCGACGGAATGTTCGCCTACCTCCACGAGCGGGGCATGGTGATCGCCCTGGGTCTGGGCTGTCACGGCTCCACCATGGGGTGTATGCCCCTGGCGGAGTTCTTGGCCTTCACCCGCATGATCGTGGCCCGCTACGCCTGCTACTCCATCGTGTGGATCACGGGCCAGGAGATCACGGGGCTGGGTGCCAGCCGTACCCCCGGGCATACGGTTTTCGATTGCTACATCAAGGCCGCCGA